>JBILIB010000151.1:0-4934 GCA_044350215.1 Acidimicrobiales bacterium | reverse complement strand
GGCTGCACTTGTAACTGTGCCGCCGTACCACATTGCTGGTCTCGCCAACTTGTTGTCGAATATGTACTCGGGTCGCCGGATTGTGTATCTCGAGTCGTTCGACGCGCAGTTGTGGCTCGACACTCTCCGAAACGAACGCATTACGCAAGCCATGGTTGTTCCCACGATGCTTGCCCGGGTTGTGCAACACCTCGACGGTTCACCGGCCGACGCTCCGATGTTGGCAACGCTTTCTTATGGCGGCGCTCGTATGCCGCTGCCCGTTCTTGAACAGGCGCTCGAGTTGTTCGTCGGAACTGGTTTCGTGAATGCCTATGGCCTTACGGAAACCTCATCAACTATCGCGTTGCTTGGCCCCGAAGATCACGACGCCGCATTCGCCGGTGATCCTGTCGCCAAAGTTCGTCTTGGTTCTGTCGGCAAGGTGCTCCCCGGTATCGAGGTTGAAGTTCGTGACGAGGCTGGCAACGTCCTTCCTGTGGGCGAACCCGGTCTGGTGTTCTTGCGTGGCGAGCAGGTGTCAGGCGAATACGAAGGCGGGAGCGTCGTCGACGCTGAGGGCTGGTTCCCAACCAAAGATCGCGGCTGGATCGACGAAGACGAGTACCTCTTCATCGAAGGCCGTGCCGACGACACGATCATTCGCGGTGGCGAGAACATCGCCCCTGCCGAAATCGAAGACGTACTTCGCCGCCACGAAGCGGTTGTCGATGCCGCTGTTGTCGGAATCCCCGACGACGAATGGGGCCAGCAGATTGCTGCTGTGGTCGTTCTGGCACCGGGCAAGTCGGTTGGCGTGGACGAACTTCACGACTATTGCCAGCAGCACCTGCGGAGTTCGAAAACGCCCTATCGCATCGAGTTCCGTGACGAGCTGCCGCATACGCCTACCGGCAAACTTCTTCGTCGAGAGGTACTTGCTGACCTTCTGGGGTGAGCAATTTGACAACTTTCTCCTAGATTGACCGTCGTGGACTTCACTCTCGACGACGAGCACATTGCGCTGAAGGCTGAGGCCGAGGAATTCGCAGTTGCAGCGGTCGCCAAGTACGGCCGCTTTAACGATTCGTGGTTGTGCTCGTTTTCGCGTGAGTGTTCGCAAGAACTCGCGGCACGCGGTTGGATCGGCATGACCTGGCCGAAAGAGTTCGGCGGTGGCGGACGTTCGCCCGTCGATCGATTGATTGTGAGCGAGGCGCTTATCACCGCTGGCGTGCCGATCGGGGCAACATGGTTTGCCGATCGCCAGATGGGTCCGGGCCTTTTCACGTTTGGAACCGCTGAACAGTGCGAGCGCTACTTGCCTGAAATTCTTGCGGGCGATGTCACATGGTGCATCGGCATGTCAGAACCCAATAGTGGTTCGGACCTTGCTTCACTGAGTACCTCGGCAGTTCGCGATGGCGATGAATGGGTAATCAATGGTCAGAAGATTTGGACCTCGTTCGCCCATGAATCGAACTATTGCTATTTGATTTGTCGAACCGAATCGATTCCCGGAAAGCCGCATCTCGGAATCAGCGAAATCATCGTTCCAATGGACACTCCGGGTATCGAAGTCCGGTCGATTCGTGACATGGTCGATGCTCGCCACTTCAACGAGGTGTGGTTCGACAACGTTCGTGTTCCGGTTGGCAATTTGGTTGGGGTCGAGGGCAAAGCCTTCTCGCAGACCATGAAGCAACTTGAACACGAGCGCGGGGGCATCGATCGTTTGGTGTCGAACCGAGCGCTTTACCTTCACGTCCTCGAACGGGCGGACACTTCGGATCCAGTTGTTCGTCAGGAAATTGCCGAACTCGAAATCGGATTCACAGTGGGACGACTGTTGGTGTATCGCAGTGTGTTGGGGCAAACTCCAGCAGGTTTCGCGGCGGGTACCAAATGTGTCTGCACCGAATACGAACAGCGTGTAGCTGACTTTGCCGCTCGAATCTTGGGGCCAGAGGCAATGTTGCTTTCGGACTGGTCCGCGGAAATCGCTTACGCGCCGGCCTACACCATCATGGGTGGCACGTCGGATGTCATGCGCAACATCTTGGGTGATCGGGTACTGGGCCTTCCTCGGTGACAGGGTCGGCATCAGTGTCTAAGACCGGCAACAATGACGGCATGATCACGTTGGATGTCACCGACCGAGTTGCCACCATCACTCTGAACGACCCGGGACGTCGGAATATCGTTTCGGCTGCGCTCAACGCTGCGGTTTCCGAAGGAATGGACGAGCTCGAATCCCGAGATGATGTCGGAGCCATTGTGGTCACCGGCGCACCGCCAGCCTTCTGCGCAGGTGCTGATCTTGATGATCTTGCTGCATGCGATACCGAGGAAAAGCTGCGCACGATCTACTCAGGATTTCTCCGCCTGGCTGATTCGCCACTGCCGACAATCGCTGCGGTAAACGGCGCTGCCGTTGGCGCAGGACTCAACCTGGCGTTGGCTTGCGATGTGATCCTTGCTGGCGAATCAGCAAAGTTCGACACGCGCTTCTTGCAGATAGGTCTGCACCCCGGAGGCGGAAACACCTGGAGGCTTCGTCGTATTACCGACTTGCAGACCACGATGGCACTTGTCTTGTTCGGCGAGGTCGTCGATGGTGCTCGTGCCGCGGAGATCGGGTTGGCATGGAAATGCGTCCCCGATGCTGAGCTTCTACGTGTTGCGCAGACCATGGCAGCGAAGGCGGCTGCCGGCCCGACCGCTGTCGTCCGTTCAATGAAGGCGACGATTTTGGCCAACGACGCAATTACGAATTCTGAAGACGCAGTTTCAGCAGAACTTGGTCCTCAACTTGCATCTTTGAGCGGTGATGCCTTCGTTGAGTTATTGGCAAAGCTCCGTGCTCAGATTGCATCGAAGTCCTGAACGGTGAGTTCGGCGTCATCAGGCTGGGACCTCGCAGTCGACTTCGCTGATCAAGCGATCAACCGACACCTTGCGTTAGGGCTCCCATCTATCGGCACCGGGGCTGAACTTCTTTCGCAACGATCGCTCTTCACCGATGTTTCGACTCGCCGCCAAGTGTCGATGGGCGGACACTGTCAGTTACTTCGTACCGCCGACGGCTGGTGTGCAGTGCACCTTCCTCGGCGTGATGATCTCACCCTTCTACCCGCATGGTTGGGAGTCGACGCGGAGATTGACGAGATTCCGTGGGCAGCAATTGCAGCGGCGCTTTCATTGCGATCCGCCAGCGAGGTTGTGCAGTCCGGCCAGGAACTTGGTCTGGCTATTTCGATGCTGCCCACTGAGGAAGATGACCAACTTCGAGACCGTGGCACTACGAATCCCGCTCGTCCGTGGATCCAACGGCGGGTGGGAACACGCCAGCGCGACATTTCATTAGACGGTTCGCGCGTTGTTGATCTGTCGTCACTTTGGGCCGGGCCTCTGTGCTCTCGGATTCTCACCGAGGCTGGGGCGAAGGTTGTGAAAGTGGAATCCTCGACTCGGCCCGACGCATCGCGTGATGGCGACCGAGCGTTCTTCGATTGGCTTCACGCGGGGCAGGAATTCACTTCGCTGCCACTCGAAGACCCTTCCGGTGTCGCTGAACTTGTCGCTCTTCTCGAACAGGCCGATGTGGTGATCGAAGGTTCACGCCCACGAGCACTTGATCGGCTCGGCATTGTTCCGGCCGAGATTGTCGCGAAGCGTCCCGGCGCTGTCTGGTTATCGATTACGGCTTATGGCCGTTGCGGGCCTTGGCGCGATTGGGCGGGATTCGGCGACGACTCTGCAGTTGCAGGTGGATTGGTGGATCTCGCCGCTTCGGGAGTTCCGAGTTTCGTAGGCGATGCCGTCGCCGATCCATTGACTGGTTTGCTCGCGGCAGCAATTGTCGCTGACGCGGTCGGTCGTGGTGGGGGTGTCACGATCGATGTGGCATTACGTGAAGTGGCGCGCAGTGCTGCTGCTGCAGCAAGAGTTGTGTGGTGAGTATGCGCACGGTGATTTCTAATGCCGAGGTTGATGGTCGCCTGGTATCGGTCGTGATCGAAGACGAAATCATCCTCGCAATTGATGACCGCGCGCCCTCGGGGGAATTCAGCGCCATCGATGCAAATGGTGCAGCACTCATCCCAGGTCTTCATGATCACCATGTGCATCTTTTGGCGATGGCCGCGCGGCTCGAGGGCGTGGATCTCGATGCTCTTGAAGACGCTGATGCTTTCGACCGCGCTTTGACAACTGCAGCGGCTTCATCTGGCGATGGCTGGGTACGCGCATCGGGATACGACGAGCATCGGCATGGGCTGCTTGATTGCCATCGTCTTGATGTGTTGGTTGGGACGTCCAAGGTTCGTGTTCAGCACCGTTCTGGACTGGCGTGGGTGTTGTCTTCGGCAGGTCTTGACGCGGTTCTCAGCGATGACATCCCAACAGGAGTTGAACTCGATGCCAACGGTAGGCCGACCGGTCGTCTTCTTCGCCTCGATGCGTGGTTGGCCGAACGTGTTGGAGTGAGTGCTCCCTCACTTCAGAAAATTGGCGCCCAACTTTCGTCGTTTGGAGTTACTGGCGTTACTGACGCCACCCACAACCTTGGAGCTGGCCGTGCCGAGTTACTTCGGCAGGCGGTGCAAAGCGGTTCATTGCCGCAATCGCTGACGTTGCTCGGCGTGAATGATGATGAGCGCGCGTCTATTGAAGGCTGGGCAACCGTTGGCCCAGTAAAGATTTTGGTCGATGAAGTAGTTGGCCTTGATGTTGACCTGCTCGCCAAACACATCGAGGGGCACCATTCCGTTGGACGTGCCGTCGCCATCCACGCGGTGTCGCGAGCTGAAACCGTCACGGTGGCGACCGCAATGGCACTCGCGGGAATGATGCCTGGCGATCGCATCGAGCATGGTTCAGTGCTTCCGACCGATCTCGATTCCTTGCTCGCAGAGGGGGGAGTGACTGTCATTGTGCAGCCAGCGCTCGTGAGT
>JBILIB010000150.1:0-5051 GCA_044350215.1 Acidimicrobiales bacterium | reverse complement strand
GTCGCGATTGTCATAAGGCACCGCAACAAACTCAGTAGCACCGGCTTCGAAAATCTTTTCGATACCGGCACGAACAGTTGCAGCATTGCCAACAAGCGCGACGTCGGCCGGGCCTTCGACACCTTCACGATCAAGCATCGCTCGGTAGGACGGGAGGAAGCCGTACACGAGGAATTCCTCGGCAGCCTTGGCCCGTGCACCGGCTTCATCGTCGGTCACACATACCGGCAACGCGCACACGATACGCGGTACGGGGCGACCGGCTTCGGCTGCAGCCTTGTTGATGGTCGGCGCAATATGCGAACCAATCGTGGTCGGACCAGTCATCCAAGTAGCTGTTCCCTGCGCCATACGCGCGGTGACATTCAGCATCTGCGTGCCCAACGCGGCAACGAGCGTGTCGACTGGCGTTGAATCGGGGATGTCGAGCCCAAGGTGACCGTGCAACGTTTCACCGGCAAAGTCGGCCGCTTCGCCATTCAAAAGCGGCATAAGGATGTTGAGGTATTCGCGAAGGTGACGTACGGGCTTGTCGAAGGTCATGCCGAACATTCCCTCGATCACCATCTGATGCGACAGACCAATACCGAGTGTGAAACGGCCGTCGGCAACCTGCTGCAACGTACGCGCTTGAGCGGCCAACATTGCAGGGTGACGCGGATAGGTAGGAACAACTGCGGTGCCTAGGCGGATCTTGGGTACCTCGCGCGCAACAACCGTGAGCGCAGTGAGCGTGTCGAGGCCAAAGATCTGCGGCATCCAATAGGACCCGAAACCTGCGTCGGCGAAAAGTCGGCCGTGTTCAACTGCCTTATCGACGGTTTCGGGCTGGCTAAAGATTCCAATTTCCATGATGACTCCTAGTGTTTACTCAGCTAGATGCTGGAGAGCGACCGCATGTGCTTCGAGTACTGCGGGTGAATGAGGTGGCGGCAAATACACAATGCCCATATCGAGGCCGGCTTCGGCATACGCCTCAGCCTGCGCAACAGCGACTCCGGGATCGTTGACGTCGGCCAAAAGATGGGTTGAGGTCATGATCTCGGATGGATCACGGCCAATACGCTCGCATTCGGCCCACAACAGATCGCGCGATGCCTTCCACGAATCAACCGGGCCCCCAGGGAAGTTCCAGTGCTGGGCCCAACGAGCCGCGGCGGGAAGTGTGCGCTTGGGACCAGCGCCACCGATACAGATTGGCGGATGCGGGCGTTGAAGAGGTTTCGGCTCGCAATACGCGTTGGTTAGCGTGAAGTGCTGGCCGCTGAAGTTCGAGACTTCATTGGTGAGTAACGAGACAATTACTTCGAGTGCTTCGTCGAACATGTCGAATCGTTCGGTAAGCGTCGAACCAAGACTGATGCCGTAGGCATCGGCTTCTTCATCGTTCCAGCCAGCACCGAGTCCAAGCTCAAGTCGACCGTTCGAAATGACATCGACAGTTGCGGCCATATTCGCCATCACCGCCGGGTGGCGATACGGAAGGCCAGTCACCAGGACACCAACACGAATTCTTTTGGTCGCTTGGGCCAGCGCGGTGAGCGTTGACCAACCTTCGAGACAGGGGCCATGAGAGTTGTCGGAATGGATCGGATAGAAGTGATCAAAGTTCCACCCCGATTCATACAGTTCAATGTCGTCAGCGGCCTGCCACACATCGAGCATCGCTTTCCATGTGGTGTGTTGAGGTGAGGTCTTGAATCCGAAGCGCACGTGGTGAGGCTACTGATTTCAGGTCGACTCAGTCGTCGAAACCGCCGCGGCGATCGCGTTTGCGCGCTGCCTGACGACGCTTGGCATCGAGCCGACGTTCCACTGCTCCCCGACCCGGCCGTGTGGGGCGCCGCGGCGTCTCCACCCGTAACGCTCCGGCCAATTTCTGACGCAGCCGATCAAGGGCCAAACGACGATTCCGCAACTGCGACCGCTCATCGTCGGCAGAGACGATGACCACCGAACCCAATCGATCAATGATGCGTTGACGCTGATACTGCGACAACGACCCCGACGCCTCGGCGTCGAACCGCACTTCGGCGCGGGTATGAGCCCGATTCGCGTGCTGGCCACCGGGCCCACCGCTCGGCCCGAACGTCCAGGAGAGTTCATGGGCAGGGATGAGCACCGATGCGGTCACACGCAGCGCATCCTCATCGGCCATGGATCCAAGCCTAGGAGCCGACCCGATCTACGCTGCGACCCATGGACGCACAGGAATGGCTCACGACATTTGCCGACCGGCTCGGGCTCGGCCCGCTCGAGCAAGCAGACATCGATGCACTGCTTGATCTCGCCAGCGTTGCGGCGCACACCTCGGAACGCCTTGCTGCTCCGCTCACTTGTTATCTCGTGGGCCGATCTGGCATTTCTCCCACCGAGGCCAAAGCTATCGGCGACGAGATCGCGACGAATTCCGCAACGTAATTCAGACAGAAACGAAAAGTGGGGAGCCGAGCGAACCCGACCCCCCACCCTCAGTGCTTCGTCACATTGGACTCAAACTGTTCAACCGGTGAAGGCCGGTACGACCGGTTCGCCGGGAGCAACCGTCGTTGTTGTAGACGGAGTTGGCTCGGGATCGGGCTGGAATTCAAATGCCCCGATGTCGCTCTGACCGTTGTACACCCGAACGTACGGTGTTCCGCGCTGATCAAAGTCGTTGCCGATGAAGGTCGGCACCGTGGCCGGCCCCGCATCAATAGCCGGCGAACCAGTAAGCAGCGCCATCGTTTCAGTACAACCCCCATTATCAGCAAGAGCAGCCAAACCAAGTACAAATCCAGGAGCCGTGGCGTCAATGTTGTTCGAAGCAGTCACGGTGATAGTTGCTTTGACCACACCAAGAATCGAATCACTGATTGTCGCCACTTGCGATGTTGCTCCATCCCATGAGCCCAGATCATCGGCAGCACCTTCAAAACCAGTGTTGCCCGTGAGGATCGTGCCAGTAATGGTCACATCGGCCTGAAAATCGGTATCGCCATCGAACCACACCCCGCCGCCATCAGTGACGGCCGAATTTTCGGTGATGGTCGACATGTTGATCGTCAGTGACCCACCTTCCTCTTTCCAAATAGCACCACCATCTGAGCCCGACGTGTTGTTGACAAAGGTGGAGTTATTGATGGTCACATCTTGATTATTGGCGTCTGAGTCAATCGCACCGCCGTGGGTCGCGCTGTTGCCTTCAAAGAGGGAGTCGGTGACAGTAACCAACTGCCCGTTGGTCCCAAGGTAAAGAGCGCCGCCCCAGTCAGCTGCGACGTTCCCTGAGAACGTTGATGATGACACCGTGAACGAGCCACCGTTGTCAGCGTAAATGGCTCCACCACCATCATCGGCGTAGTTACCTGAGAACGTTGATGATGACACCGTGAACGAGCCAGCGTGTTCAGCGTAAATGGCTCCACCACTACCATCGGCATTGTTACCTGAGAATGTCGAACCAGTAATGGTGACGTCTCCGGTGAGATTGTCTTTGAAGTAAAGCGCCCCACCAGAGTTACCGCCAGAGTTATTTGAGAACGTTGAACCAGTGATGGTGACGTTGCCATCGTTTTGGGGGTTACTGACACCACCATTGTCGTTCGCAGCGTTGCCATCAAAGGTGGAGTTCGTGATGATGAGATCGCCTACACCATTGTTGTAAAGAGCACCAGCACTATCCATTGCGAAGTTGTCCGAGATAGTCGAGTCAACAATTTCTATGGTGCCATCGCCATCCTTATAGATGCCGCCGCCATAGTCGGCGTCACATCCGGTGATGGAGACATCATCCAACGTGAGATCGCCATCGTGAAGGTCATACACACCGCCGCCGTAATCTCCCTGCGCATCACCGTTGATAATGCTGAGACCCGAAATCGCAACTTCGACATAAGTTTCCGTGTAGATGTAGAAAACCCGGGAGGTGCCACCTGCGTCAACAGTCAGGTTGGCAGAGCCCAACCCGGTAATTGTGATACCAGCATCAATTTGCAATTGACCTTGGGTCAGAGAAATGGTCTGACCGCTCAACGCAGCGGCAAACACAATGACATCGCCATCAGTTGTGGCCGCATCAAGAGCGTCACGCAACGAACACGAATTCGCCACCGGCGTCGTGCAATCGGACGCATTGGCGACTCCATCGGCATTTGTGTCAACCGTGAACGTCGTTGCCGCACCAGCAGGCGAAGCAAACAACGACAACAACACCGCCGAACCCACCGCTCCACCAGCCAACAACGCCGATCCACCTACCGCACCAGAACGCCGCAACACGCCACGGCGCTCCGACATATTTTCGGTGGAAATTGACAAATTCATCGCCCGCCTTTTTCACAGCGCTCTTAGCGCTTAATTTCACTAAATCTACCGCATAATTTGGAATATCTACTAAATCTCCCCTTATTCGCCCTCTTTAGGTCGCCGTAGGCACTTCAATCGCCGACCTAACTCGACGCAAACCCGCAGCCCGCAACCGGCGAACGAGCTCCCGAGAAGGAACTGCTTCGGCACCTAACGCGATAGCTCGATCGCGGTACTCGGTCGGTACGTCGTAATGATCTCCCTGAAACGCGCGGCGCGGAATCCCAAGTTGCTGGACAAACTCGTGCAGTTCCTCAAAACTTGTGTCGCTTACAAGGTGTGCCCACTTGCGGCCTTCGAATGGCCAAATCGCGGCGTCAACAAGAACCGTCACGGTTCGACGCTACCGCTCAACTCTTGGGGAAGGACCCAAACGTTTCTCGGTAGTTGTCCCGCATCGAAACGTTGGACGAGCTCATCCAGCGATGCCGATTCGCCTTCTTCCGCCAGCCCTAACGAAACAGCGAACACATCGCGCACGTCTGCTGGGGTTCGGCCCATCGCCAGTTGGTCATCAAGCCTCACTGCGCCGTGGCGTTTCGCGAGACGCTCTCCATCGAAGCCAAACACCAGCGGGACGTGGAGATAGTCCGGCGCGTCCACACCCAACAAACGAGCGAGATGTATCTGCCTCGGTGTCGTTTCCAATAAGTCGTCGCCGCGCACAACTTCACCTATGCCCTGCTCGGCGTCATCGACAACTA
>JBILIB010000149.1:0-5054 GCA_044350215.1 Acidimicrobiales bacterium | reverse complement strand
TCGATCAACTTGCGATTGCGGCGCAACCAGCCGTGGTGACGACACAACGAGAGTTTCTCGAACGGATGGGTATCGGTGAACTCGTCGACGAGGGCCGTCGGGTTTGGAACGAAAAATCCTCGTCCCCGGATGTCGCGGCATTGCGAGCCCGAAGCCGCATCGGCGAAGCGGAAGCGTTGCTCGACCCCGCAGGGCTCGGAAATTTTCTGTTGATTGAGTGGAAAAAGTTTCGTATGGTGTGACAGGCGTCATAATTGATTGGAATCATGATGAGGCGGATTTGGCGGATCGCGCTGGTTGGAAGTGTGGTCTTGGGCTTGGGGGTCGCGAGCCACGCGTCCGCTGAACCATTTTCGAATGCAGGAGCCGCAATTTTGTCCGCCTCTCCAAATCTCAAGTTATCTGGAGAACAGGTTCAAGTCCTTCGCAGTAAAGCTGAGTTTGCGCAACCAATCCAACTCAAGAGCGAAGAGTTGGCCAAAATCGTAAACTTGAGGGCCGCGATTGGACTGGAAGCGGAACCGGAACCGGACAAAGTTCAATCTCTTCTGAATGGCAGTTCGGGTTCGGCTCTCGTGACCATCCGCACTTCGGATTTCGCAAATTTGACGCTGTCGGTCGTCGAAGCCGGGAAAATGCTTGGAAGAGCGAAAATCCAAAGTTTGTCGTTTGACGCGAACGAGAGAGCAACAAAAGCAGGATCAGAATTCATCGAATCTCGAATTCGAGTCGGCGAGGCGACGGGAGAATTCGTAATTGACTTCCTCCTCGAAAAGTCATCCCCGGTCATTGAGTCCGCGGTTTCTCAGGTCTTCGGTGAGGAATACCTCGGCCGAGTGAATTTTGTTATCGCTCCCCGATCATCTGCCGGAGTCAAAGCGGATGGAGAAGAGGTTGCGAGATCTATCAGTGAATTGCGACTAACCGATACTGGGTACTGGCTTGATTTTTGGACGGGAACAGTGGGAATCTCTGCGAGCCATCCGGAAACTATTGAACAGATCATGGAATTCGCACCAAATGTGAAACTCGGTGAGTTCAGGATTGAGGGGAACAGCCCGAGCACACTGAAGTCTCAGTACCAACCATATGGTTCGGTCTTCGCAGGTCTAAACGTTCTTGGTGGACCTACTTGCACAACTGGCTTTGGGGTGAGCACAGCGTACGGAAACATGCTTTTGACAGCTGGGCATTGCTTCTCGTTGAACTCGACGACGTACCAAGGCGGTCAACCGCTCGGTCCGGTTGTGGTTCGCAATTACAAGATCTACTACTGCTGTGATCAAAGCACTTTTGATGCTGAACTCATTGCTTCGGCCTATTCAGGGCGAGCCACATTTGGTCGAATCCATGTGAACGACGCGGATTGGGCTCACCAGATATCTGGCTGGATTGGAATGAATTCGGATTCGGTTGGCGCCATTATTTGTCATTCAGGAGTCACAACTGCTGGGAATGACGGATATAGCAATCCGTACGAATTGTGTGGGCCAATAACTCAGAGGAATTTCTCTCCAAACGGGTACATGTATCAACCCAGTCCTGTGTTTAGGGTTTCAACCGCCCAGAGTCGAGGTGGAGATAGCGGTGGAGCGTTTTACTGGGATTCCATTTTTGGTTCCTTGGGGGTAGGTCTGATGAGTGGGAGAACCTGTGGAACGGAATATTGCGCAGCGAATTCAATTCTCAGCCATCTGCCCTACATCATGAATTTTTGGGGGATCACCCCACTAACGAATTGAGTGGTATGCGAAAAATTGTCGTGGCACTTTTAGCAGCAACTCTGCTCGTCTTCACCGGGGTATTTCTGCTTTCTCGATCATTAGGTTCAAACACGTCGGTCGAAGGCCGTTGGGTCGGTACGTATGTAGTCCCGGTCGAATTTGGAGGAGGAGATTTCGAAGTTTCTCTCTGGTTCACCGACGGTTCCCATTTCATGTTTCGTAATGGCTGCAACACCGGAGGGGCTCGATACAAAGTTGACGATTCTGAGGTGACGTTCGACTTTACGGACGCCTCTTCTACGGCCGTTGGTTGCGCTTTTCCTGCCCCGAGTCTTCCGGATTCGATCCGCGTCGTTTGGGGATCGCCGTCCTTTATGGAGATTCCCAGTGCTTCTGGGTCCATTCGCCTCGAGCGAGTGATCGAATAGTCTGTCGTTCATTAGGATCACCCTGTTGAAGCGGCGACTCTTCGCCATTTGTTGAGGGGGATGCAATGACCGAACCGACCATCGAGGACTACTTCCTTGAAGAGCGCACCTTCCCGCCCTCACCGGAGTTCAAAGCCGCCGCCCTGACTTCTGACGACTCGCTGTATCGCGAGGCCGACGCTGATTACGAGGCGTTCTGGGCCCGTCAGGCCCGTGAACTGCTCACCTGGAACTCCGATTTCGATACCACGCTCGAATGGGAACTCCCGTTCGCTAAGTGGTTCGTTGGTGGAACGCTGAATGTTTCCGAGAACTGCCTCGATCGCCACGTGGCGAATGGCATCGGCGATCGTGTTGCGTACCACTGGGAAGGCGAGCCCGGCGATACACGCACCATCACCTATTCCGATCTTCTGGAAGAGGTCAAGAAGTTCGCCAATGTTTTGAAGGGCCTTGGTCTCGAGAAGGGCGACCGCGTCGCCATCTACATGCCGATGATCCCCGAACTTCCGGTAGCGATGTTGGCGTGCACCCGAATTGGCGTTGCCCATTCGGTGATCTTCGGTGGGTTCTCGCCTGACTCGATTATCGATCGCGTCCACGATGGCGAATGCAAAGTCATCATCACTTCCGACGGCGGCTACCGACGCGGCGCAGCGTCATTGTTAAAGCCCAACGTCGATGAAGCAGTGGTGTTGTGCCCATCTGTTACCGATGTTGTTGTCGTCCAGCGCACCAATTCCGACGTCACCATGGTTGAAGGTCGCGATCACTGGTACCACGACCTCATGGCAGCCGCTTCTCCCGAGTGCCCTGCTGAGCCCATGGATTCAGAGCAGTTGTTGTATTTGCTCTACACCTCAGGCACAACGGCAAAGCCCAAGGGCATCATGCACACCACAGGCGGCTATCTCACGCAGGTCGCCTTTACCTACAAGTACGTTTTCGATCTCAAGCCTGAAACCGATGTGTATTGGTGTTCGGCCGACATCGGTTGGGTGACTGGTCATAGCTACATCGTTTACGGACCACTCGTAAATGGCGCGACCTCAGTGCTGTACGAAGGCACTCCCGATACGCCCGACAAAGATCGCATGTGGGACATCATTGAGCGCTACGGCGTCACTCAGCTCTACACCGCACCAACCGCGATTCGTATGTTCATGAAGTGGGGCGAACAAGAACCGCAGAAGCACGATCTGTCGTCATTACGTCTGCTCGGTTCAGTGGGTGAGTCCATTAATCCTGAAGCGTGGATGTGGTATAGCGAACACATCGGTGGCAATCGTTGTCCGATTGTCGATACGTGGTGGCAGACCGAAACGGGCGGCCAGATGATTTCGCCGCTTCCCGGCGTCACAACGCTCAAGCCGGGTTCAGCGTGCTTCGCCCTTCCTGGTATCGGCGTTGAAGTGGTTGACGAAGAGGGCCATCCCATCGAACGTGGTGGTGGTTACCTGACGCTCACCCGTCCGTGGCCAGCGATGCTTCGCGGCATTTGGGGCGCCCCCGACCGTTATAGAGACACCTACTGGAGCCGCTATCCCGGTCGCTATTTCGCAGGCGATGGCGCCAAGATCGATGACGACGGCTACATCTGGCTGCTTGGTCGTGTCGACGATGTCATGAACGTTTCGGGCCATCGCATCTCGACCACCGAGGTTGAAAGCGCACTTGTTGACCACACCTCTGTGGCGGAAGCAGCTGTTGTGGGCGCGACTGACGACCTCACCGGTCAAGCCATTGTGGGGTATGTGATTCTGCGCGGGGGAATAACTGCTGACGATGCGCTCGTGCACGAACTGCGCGCGCACGTCGCAACCAAGATTGGACCAACTGCCCGACCAAAGCGCGTGATCATCGTTCCTGATCTTCCCAAGACCCGCAGCGGAAAGATTATGCGCCGGCTTCTTCGCGACATCGCCGACGGCAACACGCTTGGTGATACCACGACACTTGCCGACCCAAGCGTCGTCGATGCCATTCGCGAAAGTGCGTTGCACGGACCAGGTAGCGGCAAGTGACCGCTCCCGAGAACTGGCGTTGGCGTGAAGGGCCGGTCACTCCTGGCCCCTGCGTGATCTTCGATATGGATGGTGTGCTGTCAAATGCCAGCGATCGTCAACACCACATTGCTAATCGTGACTGGGACGCATTTTTCGAAGCGTGCGGCGACGACGAGGTCATTCATGAACTTGCACGTTTGCTCAGTCTTTTGGCGTCGGAATTGCATGTGGTACTGCTCACCGCAAGGCCATTGCGTGTGCAGCCACAAACACTTGAATGGCTTGCACGTCATGATCTGCGCTGGGATTTGCTCTGCATGCGCGAAGACCGTTCAGGTCAAGAAGCATGGGAGTTCAAGAGGCGCACTGTGGGTGAGCTGCGCGAGTTCGGACTCGAACTCAACCTCGCGTTTGAAGACGACCGAAAGAACGCCGACATGTTTCATGGCGAAGGAATCCCGTGTGTGTACATTCACTCGGGGTACTACGAGTAAGCCGACCGCGACTTAGTCTCGGAAGTTTTCGAACTGCAGAGGGATCTCGAGATCGACCTCTTTCAGCCCGGCGATGACGGCTTGAAGATCGTCACGCTTCTTTCCGGTGACGCGAACCTGTTCGCCTTGGGTCTGTGACGACACACCCTTGAGGCCGAGTTCTTTGATCGCCTTGTTGACGGCTTTGGCTTTTTCGCTCGAAATGCCTGCAACGATCTTGACGGTCTGGCGAACCGTGCTGCTTGCAGCGTCTTCGACTTTGCCGTAATCGAGGGACTTGAGCGACACCTTCCGCTTGACCAACTTCTCTTCAAGAACTTGGCGAACGGCATTGAGTCGATCAGGACTTGCCGACTTCATCTCGATGGAGAGTTCTTTGTATTCAACTGATGAGTTGGTGTT
>JBILIB010000148.1:0-5067 GCA_044350215.1 Acidimicrobiales bacterium | reverse complement strand
GAATCATGATCTACTCTTTCGTAGTGGGAACAAGGGCGAACCACGTTTTTGTCCGCTTACGTAAAATTCTACAGCAAATCAAGCGCAGGGCATAATCGGGCTCGCCATCGGCTCACCAGCGTCGGCCCCGGGAATGCATAAGTCGGCGAGTGCGCTGGCGGTGCTTGCGAACCCGGAGTCCAAGAATCGCAACAGTGGCCAGAACGAGGAACAGCACGATCATCGTCTCGAGGATCTGAAGGAACTTGTCCTTGGAGGAACTGACCTTGACCTTCTGAATGTCGGTCTCGGAGAACGATGCGTTGTAGGTCTTGGTCGTCCCGCCCGCAGTCACTACGAAATCGAGGTCGACCATCGATTCCGGCGGGGCATTCTCTTCGGCTTGGATCTTCGCCAATAGCCCACCCGACGCGTCGCCGCCCAGCGTCGTGGCCAGTTGGGGATCGCCGAACATTGCCAGGCCCGCGGTCGTATCGACCTCTCCCGTTACCTTCACCGAGGTCGAAAAGAAGCCGTCAGATCGCGTGATGAGCATGTCGCGATAGGGACCATCAGGACCGCTCAACTGCGCGAGTAGCGCCGTTCCTTCTTCGGGTGTCTCGAACGTGTGATGCACGCGTATCCAGGTGAGGTCACCTTCCTTTGAAGCAGCATCGACTTCCCAACCCGCTTGCACAAGATCATCAGCGCGTAACGCACGAGCTGGATCACCAACGCGCTTCAGCGCCGCATCGTCGAAACCGATGCCTTGCGTAATCGTTCCTTTGCCATCAAGACCAACATCAACCTTGGTCTCAATCTGCACTCGACATCCGGCGGCGACAAAGACAACGAGCGCGAGTAACGCAAACACGCGCGACAGTCGACGGTTTCTCAACACAGCGCGCAACCTACCAGCGCAAGTGCACGGCGCTAGTCGGGCACGACCTGAAGGAGCCCGGGCCTGGGCCCGGGCTCCTTCAAACACTTTGTGATGCAGATTCCCTATTCGGGAGCACCTGCTTCGGCCAGTTCCATGGGTGGGGGCTCAAAGCCCTCGGTGGCATGGAACACGATGATGCGTTCGCCGGTTTCGGGATCGGGTTCGGCATCGACCAAAATGTTTTGGCCGGCTCGGAATTCCTTCCACAACAGGCGTTCCGAAAGCGGATCTTCCACCATGCGCTGAATGGCACGACGCAGCGGACGAGCACCCAGCGTGGGGTCGTAGCCCTTGTCGGCAAGCAGCAACTTGGCAGCCTCGGTGAGTTCCAGGCCAATGCCCAGACCTTCGAGCTGCCGGGTGATGCGCTTGATGAGCAGATCGACGATGGTCGTGACCTCGGGCTTGGAAAGCTCGTGGAAGACGATGGTGTCGTCGATGCGGTTGAGGAACTCAGGACGGAAATGCGCCTTGAGTGCGTCGTTGACCTTTTCCTTCATGCGCTCATACGACACGGCTTCGTCGGCTTTACCGAAACCAATGTTGGCCTTGCGCAGGTCGGCGGTGCCGAGGTTGGAGGTCATGATCAGCACGGTGTTGCGGAAGTCAACCGAACGACCTTGTGAGTCGGTGAGTCGGCCTTCTTCAAGAATCTGCAGCAACGTGTTGAAGACGTCGGGGTGTGCCTTTTCGATTTCGTCGAACAGTACGACCGAGAACGGCTTGCGACGCACAGCTTCGGTGAGCTGGCCGCCTTCTTCGTAACCGACGTACCCGGGAGGCGAACCGACAAGACGACTGACGGTGTGCTTCTCCATGTACTCAGACATGTCGAGCGCTATGAGTGAATCTTCATCGCCGAACAAGAACTCGGCGAGCGTCTTGGCGAGTTCGGTCTTACCAACACCCGATGGGCCGAGGAAGATAAACGAACCCGAAGGACGCTTCGGATCTTTGAGGCCAGCACGTGTGCGACGGATGGCCTGGCTGACGGCCTTAATGGCGTTTTCCTGACCAATGACACGCTTGTGCAGTTCGTCTTCCATACGCAGAAGGCGTGCTGTTTCTTCTTCGGTGAGTTTGTAGACAGGGATACCAGTCCAGAGCGAGAGGACTTCGGCAATGGCTTCTTCGTCGACTTCGTCGAAGAGGTCAATACCGGAATCTTTCATCTCTTGTTCTTTGGCTTCCTTCTGTGCAAGCAGTTCTTTTTCACGATCGCGCAAGCGACCAGCTTCTTCGAACTGCTGCGACTCGACAGCTTCCTTCTTCTCGGTAACAACCGTGGCGATTTCGTTTTCAAGTTCCTTGAAATCGGGCGGTGTTTCCATGCGCTTAATACGCAGACGCGAGCCGGCTTCGTCGATGAGATCGATGGCCTTATCGGGAAGGAAACGATCGGCGATGTAACGATCGGCCATGTTGGCCGCTGCAACGAGTGCTTGATCGGTGATGGTCACGCGGTGATGGGTTTCGTACCGATCGCGCAGACCCTTCAGAATTTCGATGGTGTGCGCAACGGTTGGTTCTTCAACCTTCACGGGCTGGAAACGACGTTCGAGTGCAGCGTCCTTTTCGAGATGCTTGCGGTATTCCTCGAGCGTTGTTGCGCCGATGGTTTGCAGTTCGCCACGAGCAAGCATCGGCTTGAGGATGCTTGCGGCGTCGATTGCGCCTTCGGCGGCACCAGCACCAACGAGCGTGTGGATTTCGTCGATGAAAAGAATGATGTCGCCGCGGGTCTTGATTTCCTTGAGCACCTTCTTGAGACGCTCTTCGAAATCGCCGCGGTAACGAGAACCGGCAACAAGTGCACCAAGATCAAGCGTGTAGAGCTGCTTGCCGTGAATTGTTTCGGGAACCTGATCCGCAGCAATTGCTTGCGCAAGACCTTCGACGATTGCGGTCTTACCAACGCCAGGTTCGCCAATAAGGACAGGGTTGTTCTTGGTGCGGCGGCTGAGCACCTGCATGACGCGCTCGGTTTCACGTGCACGACCGATGACTGGGTCGAGCTTCTTTTCGCGAGCGAGTTGTGTGAGGTTCCGACCGAACTGATCGAGTACGGCCGAACCGCTTGGCGATGCTTCGCCCGAACCACCACTGGTGGCGCCGGCCTTCTCGCCCTGTTGCGGGCCAGGACCGGAATAGCCCGACAGCAACTGGATGACCTGCTGGCGAACACGGGACAGGTCGGCGCCGAGCTTGACCAGCACCTGTGCAGCGACACCTTCGCCCTCACGAATGAGTCCAAGAAGGATGTGCTCGGTGCCGATGTAGTTATGGCCGAGCTGCAGCGCTTCACGCAGCGACAGTTCGAGAACTTTCTTGGCACGAGGCGTGAACGGAATGTGACCGCTCGGCGATGAGCCGCCCTGGCCAATGATTTCTTCGACCTGTGAACGCACCGCCTCAAGCGAAATGCCCAAGGACTCGAGGGCCTTGGCGGCAACGCCTTCGCCTTCGTGAATCAGCCCGAGCAAGATGTGCTCGGTGCCGATGTAGTTGTGGTTCAGAAGGCGTGCTTCTTCCTGCGCAAGCACGACGACCCTGCGGGCCCTATCGGTGAACCGTTCAAACACTTTGTGACCTGCTTCCCAGACGGGGATACGTGGAGCGAGTGTACCCATGACGATCGCGATCGCCTCGTCGGAAATGAAGGTCCGAGGTGCCTTTGTCACAAGTGGTCCGTGACCTTGTCCCCGGGTTGAGGTTGGAACGGACTGCGGGCCTATCGTGGCGCCATGGCCGGTGCCTCACCCCTCCTCCAGCTCCCCGTTCTGCAAGCGGATCTTGCGCGGGTCGAGGACGCCCTTCAGGCATCGGTTATTGCCGAAGACTCATTCCTTACCGATGTCGCCAGCCACCTGATTTTGGCCGGTGGCAAGCGAGTTCGCCCTGCCTTTGCCGTGACCTCAGCCGCAACCTCCAGTGCCGTGATGGGCGCAGCAACCCCCGAAGTCATCATGGGCGCCGTCTCTGTCGAGCTCGTTCACCTTGGTTCGCTCTACCACGACGACGTCATGGACGATGCCACCACGCGTCGCACCGTCGAAAGCGTCAACGCTCGTTGGGGCAACCTCAAAGCAATTCTTGCTGGTGACTATTTGTTGGCAAAAGCTTCCGAGATCGCAGCATCGCTGGGTACCGAAGTTGCTGGTTTGCTCGCCGCAACCATCGCCAAGTTGTGCGAAGGCCAAATTCTTGAGCTGCAACACGCGTTCAACCAGCAACGCACCGAAGACGCGTACCTGCGTTCCATCGATGGCAAGACCGCATCGCTGCTCGGCACCTCATGTCGCGTTGGCGCAATCGTTGCCGGCCTCCCCCGTCCGCAGATCGATGCACTCACCACATTCGGCAACTCGTTCGGCATGGCCTTCCAGATAGTCGACGATCTTCTCGACGTCACCTCCACCGATGAAGAACTCGGTAAGCCTGCAGGCCACGACCTTGTTGAAGGCACCTACACGCTTCCCATCATCCGCACGCTTGCTGCAGGTGGCGCCGAAGCCGACGAACTTCGTTCGCTTCTGGTGAAACTTGCACCGACCGACGGTTCCATCGAGCCAGTCCACGATCCCGACACACTTGCGCTGGCTCGCACACTGTTGCGTTCATCGGCATCGGTTCGCGGTTCTCTCGACACAGCTCGCGTCTACGTCGAAGCCGGTCAGCGTGCATTGGCGCCTTATGCCGGCACCGAGGCTGTCACCGCACTCGAAGCGGCTGCCGAACATTTGCTCGGTACCGTTCGCTCTGCGGCGTAGCTACAACCGAAAGAACTCAGACGTTCTTTTCATAAATCAACCGAAGGCCGTGAAGCGTGAGCCACGGTTCGGTGTGTTGAATGCGCTTTGAGAACGGCGTAATTGTTTCGGCAAGACCACCGGTGGAAATCACCGTGCAAGTGCCAAGTTCTGCTTCGATGCGATCGCAAAGCCCGTCGACCTGTGCCGCGAAGCCGTACACCGCGCCCGACTGAATCGATTCGACTGTTGACTTGCCAAGGACATTGCGGGGTTCATTGAGCTCGACTGCACGCAGTGCAGAGGCACGGCCCACAAGTGCATCCATCGAGATTTCAATACCTGGTGCAATTGCGCCGCCGAGGTACACCCCATCTTCCGATACCGCGTCGCAAG
>JBILIB010000147.1:0-5077 GCA_044350215.1 Acidimicrobiales bacterium | reverse complement strand
CGAGTGGGAACGGTTGAAGAACACCGAACCATCATCGACAACATCCGTAATGCCTCAGAGAACGACGTTGAGCTGCGCGGTCGTATTGAAGTGCTCGGACTCTTTCCTCACGATGCGCCCGATGCCATCGCCACGAACATGGACCAAGCATTCATATGGACGAATGTGATCGCGTCAGGTCCACTTCGACTTGGTCAAGTGATCGAACTGCAATGGCATCTCAATCGAGAGCCGGCCTGAAGTTCAGGAAACGTTGCCGACCAACATTGCTCGAATGCCGAGCCCCATCAGGAACAAACCGCCCAGGCCGTACAGCAGGTACTTCTTCTGCGACATCTGATGGCGGTAGCTGTAAATAAGGCCGACAACGATGATGGCAATAAAGCCGTAGAACATGTGGAACTGCGGCGCCTTAATTCCCTGACCGGCGACCATGGCCACCCCGATACCAACCTGCACAAAGATGCTCAATTCAACAATGACGATGAACCACCAAAGTGCGCGCGTGCGGAGTGGCTGAATCCAGTTGGCCGCTAACGCCCAACTGCCGGCAAGAGCGTTGCCGATGATGACAAACCACGAAAAGGACTCATGAATGCTTCGAAGCATCGGGAAATTCTCGCGTTACTTTGACGGATCGACAGAGATGACGGGTTCGTAGGCCCAAATTTCAGCAGCCATACCCACGGGCCGTTCGCCGCCACCAGCACCGGGATGTCCGCCAGGATGTCCGCCAGGATGCCCACCCGGATGTCCGCCTGCGGCAGGGGCACCCTCGGTGCCGCGATGACCGTCGGCGAATGCTGGCGATGCAACCCACGCATTGAATGCGTCTTCATCGCGCCAGCGAGTGATAACGAGCCACTGGTCACGGCCATCGGTGGGCTTGAGTAGTTCAAAGCCCTCAAAGCCCTCGGCTCCATCGACCGCACCTGCGCGGGCAGCGAATCGGTGGGCAAGCTCGTCGCCGGCCTGGGCCGGAACGGTGATGGCATTGATGCGAATTATCGACATGGGTAGTCATGGTTGCCGCCCCGAGCCGGTCGCGCCAGTCCACCCCGCCCGTAGACTCGTCCCGTGCTGAAGGCAAACGATCCGTGTTGGTGTGGCAGTGGGCAGAAATTCAAGCGCTGCCACCGCGATGCCAAGGAGCAACTCCAACCGGGATTCATCAGTCCCATGCGCACCGTTCCGGCTGAGATACCCCGCCCCGAGTACGCAGAGACCGGGAACGTCACTCGTCGTCCCGAGGAGCGCATCAAAGACGCTGCCTTCATCGAGCGCATGCGTCGAGCCGGCCATGCCGCAGCCGAGGTCCTCGACATTGGTGCTGCCGTCATCGCCCCTGGCGTGACCACCGACAAAATCGACGCAGTTGTGCATCAGGCCTATATCGATCGTGGCGGTTACCCGAGCACGCTCAATTATCGGGGCTATCCGAAATCGCTCTGCACATCGGTAAACGAAGTTATTTGTCACGGCATCCCCGATGATCGACCGCTGCGCGATGGCGACATCGTGAATCTCGACGTCACTATCTGGCTCGATGGCGTGCACGGCGATACCAATGCCACCTATTGCGTCGGCAACGTCGACGACGCCTCAAAGCGTCTTATCGACGTCACTCGCCAATGTCTTGATCGCGGCATCGCCGCTGTTGCGCCCGGCCGTCCGTTCTCCGACATCGGCCGAGCCATTGAAACGCATGCCGTCGCCAACGGATACGAAGTTGTGCGCGCATTTGTTGGCCACGGAATCGGCGAGCAATTTCACACCGATCTTCAGATCCCTCACTATTACGAACCCCGCATGACCACGATCATGGAACCGGGCATGGTCTTCACGATTGAGCCAATGATCTCTATGGGCACGGGCCAGCACAAGATTTGGGACGACGACTGGACGGCAGTCACTGCCGATGGCAGTCGAACCGCACAGTTCGAGCACACGATTGTGGTGACCAGCACTGGCGTCGAGATTCTTACGACCACTGCCTGACATGAAATCGATCAACGTCACGCTTGAGTCGATGACCGTGAACGGCGAAGAAGTGCCACTGCTCTCGGCCGACCTTGTCGTTGTGCGTCGACCCGAAACCGATCGCCTCGATTGGGAGTGCGTCGCTTTCACGCTCTTGATGGACCCATTTCCGCAGGAGCCAGTGTTCTTAGAGATGGTTGACGTTGTCGAAAGCCGGACCCTTTCCGGCGATGCACTCGTTGTGCGATCAGATCAAAATCGACATGTCTTTCGTGGCGGCGGCGACCTAAGTGGGCTCACACCCGCAGACGGACTCGAACCAAACCAGTAACGCAACCACGACCTTCAAGCGCAGCGGTAGCGTGGATTCATGTTTCGTCACGTTGTGAACTTTCGTTGGAATTCCCAGTCCTCACCCGAACATGTCGCAGCCCTCGAAGATGCGCTTTCTGGTTTGCCCGCACTTCTTCCTAGCCTTCGGCGCTATGCCTACGGCAGCGATGCTGGCATCAACGAAGGAAACTATGACTTCGCCGTTATGGCCGAGTTCGACAACGCGGAGGGCTACCTCGTCTATCGCGACAACGACGAACACGCCCGAATTATTCAGACGCACATCGCTCCCTATCTCGATTCACGCACCGTTGTGCAGTTCGACTTCAATGACTAAGAGTTCAGACGAAAAGTGATGTGCCGAAGGGTTCGCCCTCGGCGCGGCTGCTTTCAAGGGCGATGAACCATTCCGTGCCGAATGCTGCAGCGAAAACCTCGTCTGGCATTTTGAAGAAGAAGGAATCAGGTCCGATCTGACTACGATGGGCTGCCATAGCGGCTTTCTTCACATCGACAACGTCTGCGACGTCAACTGCGTGCGTGATGACCGCTTCGGGTGAACCGAATTCTCCACGGTCGGCAGCTTCAGCACGCCGACGCATCTGTTCGACGGTCTCGCCCTCGAGTTCTCCTTCAACTTCATTTTCAAAGAGCGACGCATTCTCTGCCATTTGTTTCATGATGCGATCGCGATTCATCGTTGATTGGAAGACTCGATTAACACCGGCGATTTCAGCAGCGCGCTTTCCCACGCGATGTACCTGGATGTGATCGGGATGGCCGTAACCGCCGTGTGAGTCGTAGATGGTGAGAACGTCTGCATCGACGTCGCTCAGAATTGCGGCGAGACGCTGTGAGGCCTCTTCGACATCGGCCTGCCAGAAACACAACGGGTTTTCGTTCGTGGGCTCGCCAATCATTCCGCTGTCTTCGTAACCGAGGAACTCAACACGGTCGAGACCCATGATCTCAGCGGCCTGATGAGTTTCGACGACACGGCGCTCCCACAGTGGCTCTCCATCGTTCAGAACGCCGGGCTCCGGTTCGCCTTGTTCGCCACGAGTGGCTACAACGAGAACCACCTGATGACCATCTCGCTTCGCAATAGTCATCAAACCGCCAGTGGCGATCGACTCATCATCGGGATGGGCATGAAAACACACAAGCATTGCCATCAGGCGATTGCTCCTTCGGCTCGGAGTGCCGCCAATCGTGCGTCGTCAGCAACGCCCCATTCCTTCAGCACTTCATCAGTGTGCTGGCCGGGGTGCGAAGGCGGACGCTGAATGCCCACTTCGGTGCGCGAAAAACGCGGTGCCGGCGCAGGCTGCACCACACCTGCATTCTCAACGAATGTTTTGCGAGCAACGGTGTGTGCGTTCGTCGTTGATTCAACAAGAGAAAGAATTGGAGCAACACAGGCATCGGATCCGTCGAAGACGGCGGCCCATTCGTCACGAGTCTTGGTCGCGATCACCGCAGCAAGACGTTCCTTGAGGTGTGGCCACATTGAGCGATCGTTCTGCTTCGCGAATTCCTCGTCGCCGGCCAAACCGGTCTTCTCAAGAAGTTCGGCATAGAACTGCGGTTCGATTGCAGCAACGGAAAGAAACTTGCCGTCGGAGCATTCGTAGACCTCGTAGTAATGCGCGCCTGTGTCGAGCATGTTCACCCCGCGCTCGTCACTCCAGAGACCCATCGCCATAAAGCCATGCATAAAGGTCGTGAGCACTGCAGTGCCGTCAACCATGGCGGCATCGACAACCTGGCCCTTACCCGACAAACGCGCTTCGATGATTCCGCACGCAATACCAAACGCAAGCAGCATGCCGCCGCCGCCGAAGTCTCCTACCAAGTTCAATGGCGGTTGCGGGCGCTCATCGGGACGACCGATTGCTCCAAGCGCGCCACCAATGGCGATGTAGTTCATGTCGTGGCCGGCCATTTGCGCCATAGGGCCGTCTTGACCCCAACCAGTCATGCGTCCGTAGACAAGTTTCGGATTGCGAGCCAAACACGCATCGGGACCGATGCCGAGACGTTCGGTGACACCGGGGCGGAAACCCTCAATGAGTGCATCAGCCTTTTCGACGAGACCAAGCACTGTCTCAACACCCTCGGGGTTCTTGAGATCGACACCAATGGATCGGCGACCACGATTCA
The DNA here is from genome assembly GCA_044350215.1 of Acidimicrobiales bacterium. Lineage (GTDB taxonomy): Bacteria > Actinomycetota > Acidimicrobiia > Acidimicrobiales > Acidimicrobilacustridaceae > Acidimicrobilacustris. The sequence continues at coordinate 601 of JBILIB010000147.1, read as the reverse complement.
TGACGTCCTTCGGCGGCGTGGCGGGATCGCCGCCGTACACCTGCCCGGCGCGATCGACACGAATGATGTCGGCGCCCATATCAGCCAGCATCATCGCCGCGAAAGGCCCCGGCCCGATTCCCGCAATCTCAACGATGCGAACGCCCGCGAGAGGTCCCATAAGTGTGCTCCTAAAGGTGGAAAGAAAAGTGGTTACGCGCTGGCCCGAGCGGCGAGCGCAGTGACGTGCTCAATGATGGTTGACCAGTATTGACGGGGCACATCGTGGCCCATGTCTTCAAGGACAAGAAACTCACTACCCCGCAATGACTCAGCAGTACGTTCGCCTCCACTGAACGTGACTAACGGATCAATGGTTCCGTGAACAACAAGGGCAGGAACATTGATCTCGCGCAGACGTTCAGACCGCGGCGGCGAAGTCACGATGGCAAGCAACTGCGCCGCTTGTCCATCTGGGTGGAAGCAACGATCGAACTGCAGTGCATTGCGTTCAAGAATCCAGTCTTCGTCGCAATAGACCGGGCCGGCGAGCAAGCGGCCTGTTTCAAGAGACTTTGCCAAGTTTGCTTCACGCTCAGTCGGCGCCGGCTCGAGCAATACG
>JBILIB010000146.1:0-5097 GCA_044350215.1 Acidimicrobiales bacterium | reverse complement strand
TTCGACAACCACCGCAGTCGCTCGGATGGCGACGGAATCAAACGCGGTTACCGATGCAGGGAGTGAGACCAACGCTTCGGGTCGCTACGTCTTTCTTGGTGTCTGTGCCGTCATTGTGATCGGCGCTGGAGTTCTGTTCCTCAAATATCGCAAGCATCCGACAAAGAGTTAGCTCGCTCAAAGGTCATTCCGCATCGTTATCGATGTCGCTGTAACGATCATTGTCAGTGGAGGCTTTACCGAAAGCGATAGTGCTCATCACGCAGTTGTCGATAGCGGGAAGGTCGCAGACTCGGCTGGAATCGGTCGGTCCTTGTGAAACGGAACTGGTCTGTAGTGTCCGGCAATGGAGCGACGAAGTTCATGCAAGGCGTCGGTGCGAAGTTGGCTCACGCGTGAACGAGTGACTCCAAGTTCGCTTGCTAATTCCGCCGTTGTGTGGCCATCGACGAAATGACCGAGGATCACCCGACGCTGGCGCTGAGGCAGTTCGTCAAGCGCCTGGCGGAGATAGGTAAGAAGTTCAGCGTGCTCAAGTAGTGCAACAACGTCTCGTTGCCCTCGATCAATGAGTTCTTCAGTGCGGAGTCCTGCAGCAGTCTCGTCACTCTGGCCTTGATCAAGTCGACCAACGACGCTGGTGTCGAGAAGCGCTTTGACCTTCCTGACCTGCTCGGTGGATGTCCCTGCTTCCGCAGCGAGCTCCTCGATCGTCGGTCGGCGTCCATAACGAGCCGTAAGTGAGTTCTCAACCATTTCAATTCGACGAGCTGCAGCGCGCAATGACCGCGGCGCCCAATCATCGGCGCGTACGGCATCGAGCACAGCACCACGAATGCGCAGTGCGACAAATCGTTCGAATGGAACACCCCGAGTCGAATCGAACCTCCATGCCGCTTCGACGACTCCGAGCGCTCCGGCTCGAGCCAGTTCTGCTCGATCAACATGTCGAGGAAAGTTTGCGGCAATTGAGGCGACCACTTTGGGGACGACCTCAAGCCCTTTCTCGACCAACGCTGCAACTTCGGGATCCATCGATAGCCCGTTCATGTGACTCCCCCTTCGTGCGTGTGCACGCTCCTGCTCCCAGAAGTCGGCGAAACCTCCCCTTTCGCCGTCCATCCCCGCAACCGGTTGATTGCCGGATCGACACCCTAGGAACGCGCGCGAGCAGATTTCTGGTCACCCCGGCCCTTTTTTCTGAGTCGTCCAGCCCAGATTTCCTGGTGACCGGATCGCCGAAGGGCCTTAGGCCCCGGCTTCGCCCTCAAACACCGCAGCCCGAACACCCCGGCGAGCCAATTCGGCAAGGAACGCGAGGGAATCAACTGATTCGGCCAAACCCGCCGCTCCGAATCTCCGAAGTGATCCATTGACAATGAATCGACTCGCGACTGCGGCAACTGCCCCGGCGGCAACTGCGGGCCGATCCATTGCCCCATAGACGAGTACCGAACCACGGCCATTGCTGCGGCCGCGAACTTCGACGCGCACAGCACCGGGTCCGCCTTCAGGGTCGGTGGGCCACAGCATCGGGAGTCGAGCCGTGAGGCGATCGCGGCGGGTCGCCGACACTCGAGATGTCACACGACGCACGCCCGGGAAGGCAGGAACCAAAACAAGTGCATCGGGAAGTTCTGCTCGGTAACAGTCCTGCGGACCAATGGGGTCGGGGAACCAGCACAGCTCTCGACCAGAGCCACCCGGTCGTGCATCCCAAGACCCATCGCGCCAGTCAACCGCGCCGCGACCAAGGGCGCGATGGTGTTGACGCGCGCACGCAGGACCGCCGGTTCCCGACTTTGCGATGTGAACTTCGTCGACGTGTTCGAATTTTTTTGCAGCATGCGCAGCAAGTACACAAGTGAGTCCTGGGGCAAAGCCGGCACCAATCACCACATGGACATTGCGTTCGCGTGCTTGCTGATCAAGTGCCAAAAGCGCCCGTACGTCGGTCAGCTCATCGCTTGTGCTGACGATATGAATGCCGCGACGAACAAACTGTTCAGCAACATGTGTTTGGGTTCGAGCAGGACCGGCCAACACGACGACATCGACATCGAGCGGATCATCCAAGGACCCTCGATCGATGGTTGCGCGATCACCAAGGCTGTTTGCTACCAGTTCAACGCGATTACGTCGTTCGTCACGAAGCACAACGTCGTCATCATCGGTAGAAACAAGTTGCCGAGCGAGACGCGCGCCGACTGCACCAACGCCCAGGATTCCGATGCGAGCCATGTCAGTCCAGACCGGGTCCGGAGAGCTCGCGCCACCCGCCAGAGCGGGGCGGAGCAACACCCGATCCGCGGAGCCGGACGGCGGCGGCGACGAGCGCCCCCATGCCGATGGCAATCATGGCCCGTCGGAACATTTTCATCGTGGGGCTAGCTGGAATCGAACCAGCGACCTCACCCTTATCAGGGGTGCGCTCTAACCAACTGAGCTATAGCCCCGAACTGGCCGGGGCGTCACCATACCGGACCCCCCTGCAGCCGGGAAAACCGGTTCAGGATCGTTGGCCGGGAGCCACCTGTGCCGTCTCGAGCTCGACCACCGTAAACCGGAGTCCACCAAAGACTCCGGCAATGAGGTTGAACAACACACTGGTCACGACGGCGAAGAGTGCCCCGCCCACAAAAAGCACGAACCCAGCGACCGACGCTCCCTGGAAGACCTTGATTCCGTCAATCGTGAAGGAACTTTCGGCCAATAACTGGGCCAGAAAATCCTCGATCTTGTCGATGCTCCCGGTGACAACCGCCCCCTGCCACAGGATCACGCCAGCAACCACGATGATCATCCAGAGACAGAAGGCGAACAACAGCGAGATCCGCAACATTGACCATGGATCGAGTCGGGTGACTACACGCTGCACCTGACGGGCCTTCACTGCCTTGCTCTGTGCCCGTCGGGCCCTATTCGGCGGGGGTGGCGGGGCCGAGGCAGCTAGGAGCGCCGAGAAGTTCACTCCGGGCGTCTCGTCGACGGTCATCGTCGAAGTGTACGCGTCATGACCCTTCGCGACCGACAGGGTCACCATTGTCGCCGTGCCCGGGCGGTGGCTCGCTCGCCGCCATATCGGACCACTACCTCGACCTCAGAACCGCGGACCACGAAGGATTCGAGAACGGCCCCGTTGGCCTCAGTGACGGATCCGGCAACGTCCTCGCCCTCGCTCGCACCCGCAAGCGCAGCGGCATCGGCCGCTGACTGCGCTCGGGCCCGCTCATCAACCCCGAGCCCGAGCCGCACCACAACGAGCCCCATGAGCATCACGATGGCGAGGACAAGCGCCGCCATTGGAACGATTTGACCCGTCTCGTGTCGACAACGCCGCACTGAACCATGCCGAACTAAACAGCGCCAAACCAAACCATGCCGAACCATGGCGCACTCCCCTGCTGTGGATCACCGGTCCGATCCGTTGAGCGGACGAAAGGATCGGTGAGGAACTGTCAGTGGGAGAAGTACTGGGAACGGCCAGAGCTGCCGTGTTGTTGCTGGGCTGGGAAAAGAGATTCAGTCGTCGTCGTCGGTGCCAAGCACAGGAGCAACAGACGCAACGGTTTCGCCGTCGGCCACGTTCATGACTTTGACGCCAGTGGCATCGCGACCCTGTGAGGAGATTTCGCGAACCTCCATGCGAATAACTGTGCCGACGCTGTTGATCACGAAAATTTCGTCGTCGATGCCGACCATAAAGGCCGCAACGACAGAGCCCTTCTTTTCGTTGATCTTGATGCCACGCACACCCTGACCCCCGCGGCCCTGACGATTGAACTTGTCAAGCTGCGTGCGCTTTCCGTAACCACCATCGGTCACGAGGAGGATTGCGGCATCGTCGCGAGTGACGTCGCAGGAAACAACTTCGTCGCCTGCGCGCATCTTCATGCCGCGAACGCCAGCAGCGGCTCGACCCATAGCCCGAACTTCGTCCTCGGCAAACCGAATTGCCTGACCGGCCTTAGTGACCACGAGGATGTCGTCGCCACCGTTGGTGGGGATAACGCGCACGAGTTCGTCGCCGTCTTTAAGGTTGATGGCGATGATGCCCGCTCGAAGCGAAGAGTCGTACTCGGTGAACTTGGTCTTCTTGACCTGACCATTCTTGGTGCAGAAGAAGAGGAACTTGTTCGATTCGTAATCTCGCGTGTCGATGATCGCCTGGATTTTCTCGTCAGGCTGCAACGGAAGGAGGTTGACCACCGCGGTGCCACGCGCGGTGCGTTCCTTCATTGGGATTTCGTGCGCCTTAAGGCGATACACGCGACCGCGAGTTGAGAAGAACAACAGATACGAGTGTGCAGTGGTGTGAATGATGTGCTGGACGTAGTCCTCGTCCTTGAGTTTCGTACCAGCAACGCCACGCCCACCGCGACCCTGAACCTTGAACGCATCGGAGGAAACGGTCTTGATGTAACCCTTGGCCGACATAGTGACGACGAGGTCTTCATCGTCGATGAGATCTTCGATATCGAGATCACCAACATCGAAAGTGATTTGGCTGCGCCGCGGCTGTCCGTAGGTCTCGCGAACCTTGCCCATTTCTTCAGCGATCACTGTGCGCTTCTTGCCCTCATCACCAAGGATGGCTTCGAGGTCTGCGATGGTTTCGCGTAGCTTCGCCATTTCTTCTTCGAGTTGTGAGCGGCCCAGTCGGGTGAGACGAGACAGCTGCATGTCAAGAATGTGTTCGGCCTGTTCGGTCGAGAATTCGAACGGAGCAGCCATAAGCGCTTCGCGAGCGGCTTGCTTGTCGGCCGATGCGCGGATGGCAGCGATGATTTCGTCGATGAGGTCAAGGGCCTTCAGGAGGCCTTCAACGATGTGGGCTCGACGCTGCGCTTCGTCGAGTCGGTATTGCGAACGGCGCGTGATGACTTCGATCTGATGATCGATGTAGGCAACAAGCGCGTCGCGAAGGTTGAGTGTTCGAGGAATGCCGTCGACAAGAGCCACGGCGTTCACCGCAAAGTTTGTTTGCAGCGGCGTGCGCTTGTAGAGGTTGTTGAGGATGACGAGCGCTGGCGCATCGCGCTTCAAACGAAGTACCAGACGCATCTTGCCCTTGGCCGATTCGTCGTTGAGTTCGGC
>JBILIB010000040.1:0-16442 GCA_044350215.1 Acidimicrobiales bacterium | reverse complement strand
GTTCGCCGCTAGATCTTCACCAGTATTGCTACTGGATGGATCCCGCTCGACTTGCATGTGTTAGGCACGCCGCCAGCGTTCGTCCTGAGCCAGGATCAAACTCTCCATCGAAACCGTGACCACATCCTGCCAAACCCGAGGGTGTGGAAAGACATGACTCGATCATGAAAAGTCCGAGAGAGAGGGGCTCACCTCTCTGAATCTCGAAGTGGATTGGTTCTTTCGAACCGCACCGTGGCTTTCCCCCATACACATGGGTTCGGCCGGAATTGCTTGGTGAACGATCACGACTCGTACCTTCTCCCCATTCACGATCCGGCAAGCCGGGGCGCGAATGAGCACGGGGAAGGCCGGTTGCGGTGATCGCCCGCACTGGCTTTTTCGTCCTCTGTTCCGTTTTCAAGGAGCACGACCCGAGGAAGCGCAGTCGCTGTGGACCGGCCAGAACTCGGTGCACCCGAAAGGTGCGGCAGCCGACGAACAATTTCGCCGGAGACAACTTTGACTACCGGAGCAGCTTCCGAATGTGGAAGCCGCCTCAGGAGCGGAGAGCCACTCTAACGAGTGGGACCGACCAACGCAACTCGGCAGCGCAAGAAGCTCACACATGCCGAAATCAGGGGGGTCGACCTCCCCAGGGCGGCACAGCCGCTCCGAGGTGGTGGGGGCAAGATAGCCCCCCTCTGCCGCCAATGCACATCGACATCTGACGACCGTCGCAATTTCGGCACGACCGCGATCAGATGGATGTGGCTCGCCGGCAGCGATTATGGCAAAAATCGCAGGACAAAACGGTGTTTTTTGCCCCTGCGAGCCATGGCGTAGCCATCGGCGGTGAAGTCGCTGGCCTCGAGAACCTGGCCCTCAACAACGGCCGTGTCGTTCAACGAGAGGCCAGATTGAGCGACGAGACGGCGGCCTTCACTTCGAGAGGCCAGTGCCCCGTGGTCGGCCAAAACTTCCACAAGATCTCGGCCAATTTCTGAAGCTTCGATGGGGAGCGTCGGGAGACTTGAGGCCAATTCCGCCCATTCCTCGGCCGAGAGCTCTTGGGCCGATCGTGTGAATCCTTGGGAGGCCCCTGCGGCACGCTCGGCCTCTGCCTCGCCATGGACCAGCGAAGTGACCAAATGGGCCAATAACTGCTGGGCTCGTCGCTGCCCAGGATCGACAGCATGCTCGGCCATTACTGCAGCAATCTGGTCGAGCGGGGCAAGGGTCATCTGCAAAAGGAATCGTTGAACGTCTTGGTCATCGACATTCATGAAGTACTGAAAAAACGCATAGGGACTGGTTCGCTCAGGAGAAAGCCATACCGCGCCATCGACCGACTTGCCGAACTTCTGGCCATCGGCCCGGGTGACGAGGGGAACCGTCAGTCCATGGACGTGCGCACCTTCGGTGCGGCGAATGAGATCAATTCCAGCAGTGATATTCCCCCACTGATCAGATCCGCCTACCTGTAATTCCACCTTTAATTCATTGAATAAATGGCGGTAGTCGTTCGCTTGCAGCAACATGTAGCTGAACTCAGTGAATGAAATGCCGGCATCGGACTCAACCCGAGATTTCACTGAATCCTTGGCAAGCATCGTGTTAACGGTGACGTGTTTTCCAACCTCACGAAGGAAATCCAAAAGGCTAAGTGGCGCAGTCCAGTCGCGATTGTCAACCAGTCGCGCCTGCGTTGTACCCGGGGTGAAATCGAGCAGCATCTCGAGCTGCGGCTTGATGGCTGCGAGGTTGGCGTCAAGTGTCGTGGCATCGAGGAGGTTGCGCTCGGAGGAGCGTCCACCTGGATCGCCAATCATGCCGGTGGCTCCCCCGGCCAGTGCAACCGGCTGATGACCGAAAATCTGGAACCGGCGAAGCAGCAACAGTGGGACCAGGTTCCCCACATGGAGGCTGTCGGCCGTTGGGTCAAACCCGGCATAGACCGCTACCGAGCCTTGCCCAAGTCGATCGCGCAGCGCATCGATGGCGGTGGTGTCGTGGATCAAGCCACGAGCGTTGAGATCTTCGAGGATGTCGGCGGTACTCACAGGGGGTCACTCTCTCCCGTCTCAACTAACTAGTCCAGCCGGTTTCATGCCGCTCGTGGCGGATGCGCGCCATTCTGGCCCCCGCTTTGCTTGCGAGGTTCCCACGGGCAACAGTTGACGCCCATGGACCTCGAGGACAACGACTCCACCGTCTCCGACGACGAGGCTGAGCCACTGTCATTCAGAGCGCACACCGCACGCGTGCTGGCCCTGCTCGCCGTCCTCGTAATCGCAGGACTCTGGGGGTGGGCCTTGTTCTTTCCACCATCAAAAACTCCCCCGGCCACTCTCAAAGACAGGAACTTCCCCGAAGCAGCCGAGGGAATCTGCACGAACACCGCCGAGCAGTTGTCGCAATTCCCTAAGGCCTTTACAACGCCTAATCCAATCGAAAGAGCCGACATCGTTGCGAAGTCTGACGTCATTCTCTACTCGATGCTTGATCAGCTCGACGCCGTTGCACTCCCATCTGATGCGAACGAGGCGTCAAATATCACCGAGTGGCTCGGAGATTGGCGAACCTACGTCGGTGACCGAGAGGCCTACGCCGCCGCACTCAGGACTGATCCCGATGCTCGCTTCTATGTTTCGGTCAAAGAGCGACAGCAGATCACCAAGCCCATCGACTTCTTCGCCACGATGAACAAGATGTACAACTGCGTCGTCCCCGACGACATCGGATAACCGTCGGGTTAGGCATCGATGTTTTCGAGCAGAAGCAGACCCTGGCGCACTAGGCGACGCACGCTTTGGTCAACATCGAACTCCTGCAACTCTTCGACGGTAACCCAGCGGAGTTCTCGAGACTCATGGTTGCCAACCGGAACAGAACCCGCCGGAGCAAGAACGACGAAGCGAATATCAAGATGAAAATGGGGCGGCTCGTTCGGCGGCCGAACTTCGTGAATGTCGAGGTCGAACGCTGGTTGCACAACACGTAAACCTTCGATGCCCGTTTCTTCCTGCGCTTCACGAAGCGCCGAGGCGGCCAAGTTCGCATTCCCATCGACATGACCACCCGGCTGCAACCACTTCTGCAGTTTTGTGTGAAAGAGAAGAATGAACCGGCTAGTTCCCTCTTCAACAACGAGAGCAGAACCAGTGAAGTGCGCCTCGGAACATGTGCGGAAAAGCGCGTCGTCATTCGAACGAGCGAACTCGGCCATCCGAACGGCCACCGCTCGCTGGGCGAGATCATCGGTTTCGTGGTGGTCGAGCGCGTCGATCAGGATCGCCAAGTTGTCTGATGCGGCTAAATCACTGTCGGCAACAACGTGCGGCCTTGCGAACGACGATGTCAACGATTCATCGCGAGATGACGACCCATCGACCATTGTTCAGTTTCGGGCTTCGTCGGTCGCGACTCGAGTCGCGAAAGCCTTGAGCTGCGCAGCTACGGGTTCGGGCCCGCCGCCACCGGGAGTGGTTCGGCGAGTGACTGCGACACCAGGGTCGACGAGAAAGACCGCATCGGGGCCGAGCTCAGGCGATAACGCGACGAGTTCACGAAGAGCGATTCCTTCGTCGAGGCTCTTGCGCACGAGTGCGCCGACAATGGCGTGCGCATCACGGAACGGAGTTCCGTTTGCCACAAGCCATTCAGCAAGATCAGTTGCCGCCGCTGAAGGCGAATTCGCTGCTTCGGCCATGGCATCAAGTCGGAACGTTGACGACGCGAGCAAACCGGTCATCGCCCCAAGAGCGAGAACCACCGTGTCGAGCGAATCGAAAAGAGGCTCCTTATCTTCTTGAAGGTCTCGGTTGTACGCAAGGGGCAGCGCCTTGAGCGTGACGAGGAGCCCAGTGAGGTTGCCAATGAGTCGGCCCGTCTTTCCGCGTGTGAGTTCCGCGATGTCTGGGTTCTTTTTTTGCGGAAGCATGGAAGAACCCGTGGAATACGCGTCGGCAAGCCCAAGGAAACCGAACTCGTCGGTGGACCACAAAATGATTTCCTCGGCCAGGCGCGATAAGTGCACGCCGAGAAGCGCCAGATCAAAAAGTGATTCCGCAACGAAGTCGCGATCGCTCACTGCATCGAGTGAGTTTGCGAATACGTCGGCAAACCCGAGGTCTTCGGCGGTTGCCGCCGGATCAAGTGGCAACGAGGAACCGGCGAGAGCTCCAGCACCCAACGGTGAAACATCGAGGCGGCGACGCGCGTCGATGAGTCGATCAATGTCGCGTGAAAGCGCCCAACCATGAGCAAGAAGATGGTGCGCGAGCAATACCGGCTGTGCGCGCTGCAGGTGCGTATAGCCAGGCACTGCGGCGTCGCCAACTTCCTGAGCGCGCTCAATCAGCACACGCTGCATGGCGATGACTTTGTCAATGACGACACCAAGTTCACGCTTCGTGAAGAGGCGAAGGTCGGTTGCAACCTGATCGTTCCGGCTGCGTCCGGTATGCAGTTTTGCGCCTGCTGGACCAGCGAGTTCGGTGACACGACGTTCAACCGCTGTATGAATGTCTTCGTCCGACGGCACGAAGACAAACGTTTCGTCCCGAAGTTCAATCTCAACGGCATCGAGAGCAGAAAGCACAGACGCATACTCGTCCTCGGCAAGGATTCCGGCACGAGCGAGACCACGCACGTGCGCGCGAGAGCCAACGAGGTCGTCAGCGGCGAGTCGCGAGTCGAAGGGAAGACTCACGGTGAACGCCATCAGTTCCTCAGCTGGTCCACCCTCGAACCGACCGTGCCAGAGCGTGCTCATGGATTGTTACTTTCCGTTGGTGGCGGTCGATTGACGAGCCGCCCAAGTTTGAATACCTAATCCCCAGAGCTTCACGAAACCTTCGGAATCGGCGTGATTGAACGTATCTTCCGCGTCGTAGGTCGCGAGTCCGTAGTCATACAAGCTCCACGGGCTGCGTCGTCCCACGACATAACAACGACCCGGTTCAAGACGGAGTCGAACTTCACCGGTGACGTACTGCTGCGTGGAATCGACAAACGCATCAAGCGCGTTCTTGAGCGGCGAGTACCACATGCCGTCATACACCAGATCGGCGTAGCGACTCTCAAGCCGCTGCTTTTCGTGCATGACGTCACGCTCGAGGCACAGTGATTCGAGGTCTTGATGAGCAAGGATCAGGGCAAGCGCACCTGGTGCCTCATAGGTTTCGCGACTCTTGATTCCGACTCGGCGATTTTCCACCATGTCAAGACGGCCCCAGCCATAAGCGCCGACGATGTCATTCATTTCAACAATGAGCGATGCCAGTGACCTGGTAGAACCGTCGATCGAAACCGGAATTCCTTGTTCGAATCCGATGACAACCTCGCGAGACTCTGAGGCCCTGACCGTAGTCATCGACCACACCCCTTCGGGCGGGCGTGCCCATGGGTCTTCCATCTCGCCGCATTCAATGGCGCGGCCATACAGGTTGTCGTCGATTGAGTAGAGCTTCTCTTTGGTCGCAAGCACGGGAATATCGTGCTTCTCTGCGTAATCGATCGACATTTCGCGCGTCATTCCCCAATTGCGCACGGGAGCGAGAATTTCAAGGTCCGGAGCGAGAGCCCGAGTTGCGACTTCAAAGCGAACCTGATCGTTTCCCTTGCCGGTGCAGCCATGAGCGACCGCATCGGCGCCGTGCAAACGAGCGGCTTCGACGAGGTGCTTTACAATAACTGGCCGCGAGAGCGCCGAGACGAGCGGGTACTTTCCCTCATAGAGAGCGTTGGCCTTGAGTGAAGGCGCAAGAAACTCGTCGGCGAACTGCTCGCGACAATCAACGACGATTGCTTCGACTGCTCCGGCAGCAAATGCCTTCGCCTGGAGTCCTTCCCAGTCGCCTTCTTGTCCGAGGTTGCACGCGACGGTGATTACCTCGACTCCGTAGTTCTCGATCATCCAGCGAACTGCGACTGAGGTGTCGAGTCCACCGCTGTATGCCAATACCACTCGTTGTGCCATTGCTCATCCTTCGTTGATTCGAATGTTTTGAGGTGCTGGACTCAGAGTCCAGCGAGATCAGAAAGTTGTGCCGCGATCGCTGCGCCACCGATATCGGCGGCTACCACGATCAAGATTGTGTCGTCACCAGCAACGGTTCCGAGGATGCCTGCGAGTCCCGAACGATCGAGTGCTGAAGCGACCACATGAGCCGAACCCGGAGGCGTTCGAATCACTACGAGGTTGTCCGAGTTTGCGACTTCGACCACCCAATCGCCGAATACGCGGCGCAGATGATCTTCAGGGGCACGCTGTTCTTTGGGCAGTGCCGGGATGGCATACGCAGATTCGCCACCGGGCATGCGAACCTTGATGGCGCCGAGGTCTTCGAGGTCTCGAGAAACAGTGGCTTGGGTTGCGATCACGCCTTCGGCAGCGAGATGGTCGACGAGCGCCTGCTGATTCGCAATTACCTGTGACTCGATAAGTCGAGCAACAAGGTGCTGTCGTTGGGTTTTACCCAACTTCGATGGTTCCTTGATATCTGTCATCGTTGCTCCATGAGCCACACGAGTGCACCCCGTGCAGCATGCATACGGTTTTCAGCTTGGGCCCACACCCGACTCTGGGGACCTTCAAGTACGGAATCAGAGACTTCCTCTCCCCTATGGGCAGGAAGACAGTGCATGAAGATCGCATCGGGTGCAGCAGCATCCATGAGTTCATTAGTGACGGTGAAGCCCGCGAACAACTCACGCCGCTTTGCCGACTCATCTTCTTGACCCATTGAGGTCCAGACGTCGGTGTACACGACACTGGCACCGGCAACAGCTTCGAATGGATCGTTGGTAGCAACGAAATCAGCGCCGGTCGCGATGATGCGCGCAATGTCGGCATCGGAAAATGCAAACCCAACTGGCGTTGCAACCCGAACAGACATTCCCAGCATTCCTGCCCCCAGGCAAAGACTCCGAGCAACATTGTTGGCATCGCCTATGTAGGCCACAGTACGGCCGGCGAGTCCAGCGAGACCGCCGAACTCGTTTGCGATGGTGAGCAGATCAGCAAGGGCCTGCAAAGGATGGGCCTCGTCGGAAAGCATGTTGACGACTGGAACTGAACTCACGGCCGTCATGCGCTCGAGTTTGGAATGTTCAAATACCCGCGCACCGATTGCAACGTGATAGCAGCACAAGGTTCTGGTTACGTCTTCGACGGTTTCACGAGTGTCGAGACCAACCTCGTCGGGCCGAATAGTGAGTGGATGGCCACCCAATTGCACAACGGCCATCTCCATGGAGTTGCGAGTCCGCGCCGAAGGCTTCTCGAAGAGCAACGCCATACCGAGTCCATCGAGGCTGCGCGGAACGATGGCAGCCCCTCCGAGATCGAGGATGTCGCCCAGTTCAGTTGTGGAGAGGTCATCGACCTCAAGAAGATGTCTCATAACTACGCCTTGGAAAGATGATCGGCGAGAACCGCCGAAAGGAGATCGACTGCTTGCGCAATCTCGGTTTCAGAAACAATCAACGGGGGTGCGAATCGCAGCGCTGTCGGTGACACCGCGTTGACAATCAGTCCCCTTTGTAGAAGGTCGCTGGCAACAGCTTTTGCGTCGAGGCCAACGGCAAGTTCCGCTGCGAGGAGAAGTCCGAGTCCACGAACCTGGATGACACCTTCGACAGTTTCAAGCAGATGTCGGAACTCGGCCCCAGCACGTTCGGCTAATTGTGGAGCATTGACCCGCTCGAGAATTTCGAGCGTTGCCCGAGCTGCCGATGCCGCGAGCGGTTGCCCGCCATACGTCGTGCCGTGATCGCCGGGTTGAAACACCGCAGCGACGTCGCGCTTGGCCCAACATGCGCCAATGGGCATGCCGTTACCAAGCGCCTTGGCCATGGTGACAACGTCGGGCTCAACGCCAAAGTGCTGAAAGCCAAACCATTCGCCGGTACGACCTAGGCCGGTCTGAATTTCGTCGACGATCATCAGAAGCCCACGCTCGTCGCAAAGGCGACGCACTCGTTCGAAGTACTCCGCCGTCGCGGGATGAACTCCACCTTCGCCCTGAATAGGTTCAAGCAACACTGCAGCGACAGTCGGATCGATTGCTGCTTCAAGCGCAGCGAGATCGTTCCAGGCCACATGCCGGAAACCTTCTGGGAGAGGTTGGAAGCCCTCCCACTTTGCTGGCTGCCCCGTTGCATGAAGCGCACCAAGCGTGCGTCCGTGGAATGAACCGTAGGCACTCACGACTCCGTAGCGACCATGACCGCCCCATTTGCGAGCAAGTTTGATTGCGCATTCGATCGCTTCGGCCCCGGAGTTGGTGAAGAAGATCTGCCCTCCCCCACCAAGCAAACGGTCGAGCGTGATAGCGACATCGGTGCCCGGCACCGTTCCATAGAGATTCGATACATGCACCAACGTGCGCGCCTGTTCGGCAATTGCGTCGGCAATTTCAGGATTGGCGTGACCGAGACCAACGACTGCGATACCAGCAAGGAAGTCGAGGTACTCGTTACCGTCCTCGTCCCAAAGCCGGCAACCTTCGCCTCTGACCATACGCACTGCCGGTGCGCCATAGGTCGGCATGAACGGGCAGTGATCAAGCCCCGCTGGTGCATGCATCGCTTCTGAATGCGTACTCATGAGTGCACCTCTGAAGTGATCATCGTTCCGACTCCGGCTTTCGTGAACAGTTCCAGCAAAACAACATGGGGAACCCGTCCGTCGAGCATGTGCGCGGCCGGCACTCCCGCTTCGATGGCCTCGAGGCATGCGTCGATCTTGGGAATCATCCCGCCCGAGAGGACTCCTTCGGAGATGAGGGCGGCGATCTCTGTAGGAGTTGTCTCCGCGATCAGACTCGAAGGGTCAGTGACGTCACGCAGCAAACCTGCGATATCGGTGAGATAGATGACCTTGGTCGCGCCGAGTGCACCAGCGAGCGCACCAGCAACGGTGTCGGCATTGATGTTGTAGGACTGCCCAAGAAGATCGGCACCAATGGTGGAGACCACTGGAATGAGATTTTGCGCGAGCAGCGATTCAACGATTGCGGGATTGACCTTGGCAACATCGCCAACGAAACCCAATTCAGGATCGCGAAGGTTTGCTTGGATGAGTCCGCCATCCTCTCCAGAAAGACCTACGGCCAGAGGACCGTGGACATTGATCGACGCAACAATGTCCCGATTGACCTTGCCGACAAGCACCATCCGCGCGACATCAAGCGTGTCGGCGTCGGTGACCCGAAGACCATCTTTGAATTCGGACTGGATACCAAGCCGATTGAGGAGATCGCCGATTTGGGGCCCACCGCCATGCACGACCACTACTCGAATGCCAACTGAGTGAAGTAGAACAATGTCGGCCGCGAACGATTCAGCAAGCGAAGCATCGGCCATGGCATTGCCGCCGTACTTCACGATAATGGTTTTCCCCCAGAACTCTCGAATAAATGGGAGCGCCTCGATAAGAACCTCGGCGGTGGCCATTGCTGGACCGGCATGCGAGGACGGAGCAGCTGCTCCTGGCTTTGCGTTTGATGCGCTCATGAGGTGCCCATGTTCTCGTCGATGTACGCGTGCGAAAGGTCGTTGGTGAGAATTGTTGCGGTGCCGGTTCCGAGTCCGAGATCGGCAACGATTTCAAGATTGCGACCCGCCATATGCGAAGCCACAGCCACTGCATCGTGGTCGGCATCGATTGCGCCATGACACACCGTGATACCGCCGTATGACAACGAGAACTTCGAAGGATCGAAGTCGATGCCACAAGAACCGAGATCGCTGGCAATTCGACCCCAATAGGGATCGCAGCCGTACCAAGAACATTTCACGAGGTTGCTTCTTGAGACATACCTGGCGCCAAGAAGCGCTTCTTCGTCTGAGGCTGCGCCGGTCACCGTCATGCGAACAACTTTGGTGGCGCCCTCGGCGTCGGCACACATCTGTGCCGCAAGACTGGCGCACGCTTTTGCTACAGCATCATTCAGTGCGGCTTCACCGACAGGGCCAGCGAGACCGCTCGCCAACAACAACACGGTGTCGTTCGTTGACGTGCAACCATCGACATCGAGAGCATTGAATGAATCAGCAACGCCATAGACGAGCGCCGCTTTCAGCTGCTCAGGAGTTGCGACTGCATCGGTTGTAAGCACCGCAAGCATGGTGGCCATATTGGGCGACAACATTGCTGCACCTTTGGCCATGCCGCCGACGACAAAGCCTCCGCCGTCGATGACGACCTGCTTGGCCACAGTGTCGGTTGTCATGATCGCGGTTGCTGCGGCGTGACCACCTTCGGCAGAACGAGCAGCAACAACTGAAGGAATGCCCGCCTTTATGACATCGATGGGCATGGGAATACCAATGAGACCGGTCGAACATACGAGAACCTCGTTCGCATCGATGCCGAGTTCCGAAGCAACGGCAGCGCACATCGCTTCGGCATCATCGATGCCTTGCTGACCCGTTGCGGCATTCGCGTTGCCGCTATTGAGTACAACGGCAACAGCGTGACCGGCCGTTGCCTCGAGGTGCGCCCGAGTCGTGATGACAGGAGCGGCTGTCATTTTGTTGCGAGTGAAAACGCCTGCAGCGGCCACTGGTTTCCCATCGGCAGTTGCCACAAGTGAAAGATCGGGATTACCCGACGCCTTAATGCCGGCAGCGACACCAGCAGCAACGAATCCAGGAGCAGCGGTGACGCTCACGGGTAGACCCCAATCGAAGAAAGGCCAGTTGCTTCGGGCAACCCAGCAAGAATGTTGGCGCACTGAACGGCCTGACCAGATGCGCCCTTTGTGAGATTGTCGATTGCGCCGATCGCAACAATGTGACCGGTGCGTTCGTCGGCCCGAACAGTGACGTGTGCGGTGTTTGAACTCAAACAGGCTTTTGTCGATGGCGAACCTTCGGTGACGACGACAAATTGTTCATCGGCGTAGAACTCTTCATACATCTCAAGCAACTGTGCGGTCGACTTGGTACCAGTGGGCCGCAGATAACAGGTTGCGAGCATCCCCCTATTCATCGGAGCGAGGTGCGGGGTAAACAACACCGACACTGACGAGGAAGCTGATGGGGCCAACGCTGCAATGTTCTGCTCGATCTCGGGCGTATGCCGATGATTCAGTAATCCGTAGGCAGTGAAATCTTCATCGACCGTGCAAAACGCGGTGTTCGGCTTGGGTGGCCGACCAGCGCCGGACACGCCGCTTGCAGCATTGACCAAAATTCCGTCGAGGTGGACGAGCCCGTTCACGATGAGTGGCGCAATCGCCAAGGTCGTGCACGTGGGATAACACCCCGGAACGGCAACCGCCGACGCGGCTGCGATTTGCGACCGGTACAACTCGGGCAATCCGTAGGCGAACTGAGGCAGAAGCTCGGGACACGGATGAGATTCGCCGTACCACTGCGGGTACAGCGACGCGTCTTGCAGTCGAAAGTCGGCAGCGAGATCGACAACCCACCTCACCTTCTGAACGAGTGCCGGCATAAGTGCTTGCGAAGCACCATGAGGAAGTCCACAGAAAACCAGATCGACGTCGTCGAGCAATGAGTCCTCGTAGGCCGCGAACTCAAGCCCTCCGTATGCCGCAGCCAAGCTCGGGTAAAGGTCAGCCACTGCCACCCCGGCCTGACTATCGCCTGTGGCGAAAGCCAGTTCGAAGTCCGGGTGCGCGGCAATGAGCCGAAGAAGTTCTGCCCCGGTGAAACCCGAAGCGCCGATGATTCCAACAGAAGTCACGAAAACAACTTACAAGATCATGCAGGTGAATGCAAGATTATGCAGAAAAACCTTCGCTCTTCTTGTCCCGTTAACCCCGCAGAACGGCTCCTGCCGACGCCGCCCCATCGACCACCGCTCGCTGGATTCCCGACAGGTCTTGCTCGGTCAGCGTTCGGTCCTGCGCCTGCAGCCGTAAACGGTAGGCGAGGCTGCGGTGGCTTTCGGGGACCGGATAGCCACGGAAAACATCGAATAGCGAGAGATCGACCAATAAAGGGCCAGCTGCATCACGGATCGCCGCCGCAATGGTGGAAGCCGCAACCGAATCGCTTACCTCGAAGGCTAGGTCGAGATCACTCGATGGATAGCGACTGATGGGGTGGTAACGATGCTCGCCGTGAGGCTCAGCCAACGCTGCGCCAAGGTCGAGCTGAAGCCACGCAACCCGCTCGCGAATGCCGAGGGCATCGAGCACGCCTGGATCGATCTCGCCGATTTCACCAACGAGGACTCCCCCGCTTAGGAGAACGCCACTTCGGCCGGGATGCAGGCCTGCAGGTGGTGTCGATTGATCGATGGTGACGCCATCGAGTCCGAGAGTTTCGGAGAGTACGGCCCAAGCCTTTGCGACGGCGTACGCATCCGATCCGGCAAGTGCCACCGCGAGATGTTCGCGCTCGTCGGGAAGAATCGTGCCGGCAGCTGGCACACCAAATGCCTTGCCGATTTCGAACAATGCGGCGCAATCGATTCGATGCGATTCGTTGTAAGCAATCGCGCGCAACAAACCCGGACGCAGCGAAGTGCGCAGAATGCTTTCCTCGGCAGCCAACGGATTCGTTACGGTGACGGCCTCGGGTGGCAGTCCACATCGCGCAAGGTCACCGGGAGCAAGGAACGGAAGCGGCATTGCCTCGTGGATGCCGAGCCCAACAAGAATCTGCCGGATGATGCGACGATCGCGCTGAATCGGGGTCAAAGATCCCGTATGCGCTGAGGTTGGGGCACGACCGACGATGCGGCTGTAACCAAAGTGACGAGCGATTTCCTCAATGACATCGGTTTCGGTCGTTGTATCGGGGCGGAACGTTGGAACCGTCACAGAGAGAACGTCTGCTTCGCCGGCCTCTTCACAAACAAAGCCAATTGGGGTGAGCAACGAAACGATCTGTTCGGTTGAGATCTCAGTACCGAGGAGTTGATTCACGCGCTTTGCGCGCACGCGAACCGCTGGCGTCATCGGGAGATCTCCGTGAACAGTCACTGAACCCTGCACGAGACGGGCACCCGAAGGTGCCAACAACTCAACGAGGCGACGCGCAGCGAGATCAACAATTTCCGGGTCAACGCCCCGTTCGAAACGAGCAGACGCTTCGGAACGAAGTCCCATGAACTTTGAAGAACGGGCAATGGCCATTGGCTGCCACCATGCACATTCGAGCAACACGCTTGTGGTGGTCTCGGAAATTTCCGTCGACGCTCCACCCATGACACCGGCAATGCCGACCGGGACATCGGTTGCGTCGGTGATGACACCATCACGGCCACCAGAAAGCGAGCGCTCAATACCATCGAGCGTGGTGATCGTTTCGCCATCTCGTGCCCAACGAACGCGAAGTGATCCGCCTGGAACTTTTGCAAGGTCGTAGGTGTGATTGGGTTGACCAAGTTCGAGCATCACGTAGTTCGACGCATCAACCACGTTGTTAATGGGACGCATACCCAACGCGGTCAAACGATCGGCGATCCAACGTGGCGACGGTTCAATCTTGATTCCCTCGATGACGCGAAGGTGGAACAGCCCACAGAGGTCGGGATCGATGATGTCGACAGATGCAATTGCCACAGCATCGCCAGCAACCTCGTCGACCGTCGGGGTTGGAATCGCGAACGGCAACCCGAGCCGAGCTGCAAGATCGCGCGCAACACCTGCGACCGACATCGCGTCGGGCCTATTGGGGTTGATTTCAAGATCAAAAAGGACATCGGGTGTGATGCCAAGTGCGTCGACAATTGGCGTGCCAAGCGCAAGCGACGGATCAAGAATGTAAATGCCGGAGTGGTCTTCACCAAGTGCGAGTTCTCGACCTGAACACAACATTCCATTCGACCATTCACCACGCATCTTGCGCCGTGCGATTTCCATGCCATCGGGCATTGTGGTGCCCAGGGTGGCCAGCGGGACAACATCGCCAACTGTGAGGTTCGTTGCTCCACAACAAATCTGCAGAGCTTCGCCGTCGCCAAGATCAACGTCGACGAGTTGAATCTTGTCGGCATCGGGGTGCTTCCGAAGTTCAAGCACTTTCGCGGTGACGATCCCGTCGAGTCCTTCGCCAATTCGTTCGATCGATTCGACGGCCATTCCGAGATCGCTCATAACATCGCCGAGAGCTACTGGATCATCAGAAGGAAACGGAGCGAACTCCTGAAGCCAAGAAAGAAGGACCTTCATGAGGGGAACTGCTCCAAGAATCGAACGTCACCGGTGTACATCTCACGAATGTCGTCAACGCCGTGACGCATGAGGGCCAAACGATCAAGGCCGAATCCGAAGGCGAACCCTGACCATTCTTCGGGATCGAGTCCGACATTAGTGAGCACAGTTGGGTGAACCATTCCGCAACCACCGAGTTCAAGCCACCCGGTTTGTCCGCAGGTGCGGCAACCGTTGCCTTCGCAGAACACGCAATTGATGTCGTATTCAGCAGATGGCTCAGTGAACGGGAAGTAGGAAGGACGTAACCGGGAATGAATCGAGCCACCGAAGTAGGCGCTGGTGAATGCTTCGAGCGTTCCGGCCAAATCGGCGAACGAAATGTTGCGGTCGACAACAAGACCTTCGATCTGATGGAACACCGGCATATGCGATGCGTCGGCGGTGTCGCGTCGGTAAACACGACCAGGCATGACTGCATAGATCGGCGGTTCGCCGTCGGTCATCACACGGATCTGGACCGGCGAGGTATGCGTGCGAAGCAAGACTGTTTCGAGATCGCCGAGATCGACATACAAGGTGTCCCACATGCCGCGCGCCGGATGCGCTGCAGGAATGTTAAGTGCCTCGAAGTTGTACCAATCGGTTTCGACTTCCGGACCTTCAGCAACGGTGAAGCCCATACCGATGAACACGTCGACGAGACGATCCCAGGTTTGGGTGACCAGATGCAACGAGCCCCGTTCGGGCAAATCGACAAGTTCCGTGAGGTCGAGCCGTTCAGAGGCAACCGTTGCCGCGCGCTCGGCAACTTCAAGTTCTGTTCGACGCGAAGCAAGTGCAGCCTCGATGGACTCGCGCTCCTCGTTCAGCGCCGCGCCAGCGTCTTTGCGGCCCTCGGGATCGAGCGCGCCCATCCCCTTTTTCAGAGCGGTGAGTTCGCCCTTCTTCCCGAGAAGGTCAGCTTCGACCGAGCGCAGTTCTTCAACAGAAGTCGCAGCGGCGATGCGAGCGGGCGCTTCGGCCCCGATTCGTTTGATGTCGTCAATCATCGGAGCGAAAGCCTTGTAGCCACGGGTCGATGGGTCCAATTCATTTTGAGAGCAATCATGCATTTCGGCGCTGGCGCGCTGCCTCGAAGAGTACGACGGCTCCGGCCATCGCAGCGTTTATCGAATCGACAGCCGTTTGCATTGGGATCGTGATCGTCGCCGAACACTTCGAGACGAGCTCGGAAGAAAGACCGTGGGCCTCGGATCCGATGAGGATCGCGACTGGAAGCGACAGGTTCGTCCCCTCGGGCGCCGTTCCCCCGTTGACCACCGTGCCAACGAGCACACGGCCTGCGGACTGGAGATCATCAAGGGCCCGCATCGTTTCCGATTCCTCGGCGACTGGAAGTCGAACGATCGAACCCGCCGCGGCTCGAACCGCTTTGGGTCCGAATGGATCGGTTGAGGAACCTGTGAACACCACGCCAGCGCAACCTGCGGCTTCCGCAGCGCGCACCAAGGTGCCGGCATTACCCGGATCGGAAATGTCGATGAGCACCAGAACTGGACCATCGAGATCGGCGAATGAGCTGACCGGGGCCACGGACCGAATCGCCAGCGCAAGCGCACCCTGCGGTGTCTTTGTATCACTGACCGATGCAAAGACCGATGAGGTCAGACCCCAGACCGGTACGCCAGCGGCGTCGGCATCGCGCACCACCGAACGTAACGGTGAGCGATCGTCGACCTGAGCCCATTGATCAAGATCGACGTAGAGCTCAATGAGATCGACGTCCGCAGCGAGGAGTTCTGCAATCGGAACCTGCCCTTCGATGACGAATCGACCTGCCTCAAGACGCGCCTTACGGCGCCCCGAAAGGCGCCGTAAGGAAGCAATCTTTGGATTCGTCGCCGAAAGAGGCGTCGGTTCGACGGTCACCGCGACCGAAGAATCAGGCGCTGGCTGAAGCAGCCGATGCTGCCTGCACCAGAGCGGTGAACGCTGCCGGATCGGTGACGGCGAGATCGGCAAGAACCTTGCGATCGACCTCGATACCTGCGTCCTTCAGACCAGCAATGAAGCGGCTGTAGGTGGTGCCATTCAGACGGCATGCGGCGTTAATACGCTGGATCCAGAGCTGACGGAAGTCGCCCTTGCGTGCGCGACGATCGCGGAATGCGTACTGGAGCGAGTGCATGACCTGCTCATTGGCGGCGCGGTAGGAACGGCTCTTATTGCCGTAGTACCCCTTGGCACGCTCGAGGGTCTGTTTACGGTGCTTCTTGCTGGCGACAGCGCGCTTGACTCTTGCCATCGGTGTCTCCTATT
>JBILIB010000144.1:0-5222 GCA_044350215.1 Acidimicrobiales bacterium | reverse complement strand
CCTTCCCGCGGATCTCTTCGAGTTCGGGTGACAGACTGAAATCGATGCTCATGTCCGCAGTCTGCCCCGAACTGAGACCTTCGTGACTGTCGTCGTCGCAATCGATGCCGGAACCACCGGAGTCCGGGCCATCGCGTTCAACCATCTGGGCCTTCCGTTGTCATCTTCATACCGGGAATTCACCCAGTTCTTCCCCCAACCCGGATGGGTCGAACACGATGCCAACGAGATTTGGACGGCGATCCAACTCGTCCTCTCCGAACTCAAAACAGCGCTTGATGCAGCCGGTGAAACCATCGCCGCAATTGGAATCACTGATCAACGCGAAACGATCGTCGCATGGGATCGATCCACCGGTCAGCCCTGTCATCGGGCCATCGTGTGGCAGGACCGACGAACTGCCGACTACTGCGCGCAGCTTGAATCCGACGGCGCACTTGATCTTGTTCGATCGACTACCGGTCTGGTCCTTGATCCGTACTTCTCCGGCACGAAAGCACATTGGCTATTCACTGAGGGTGGCGTCACACCAGACGACTCTGTTGCCATCGGCACCATAGATTCCTGGCTGATCTGGAAACTGACCGGCGGCGATACACACGTCACCGATGCGACCAACGCCAGTCGCACGATGTTGTTCGATATCCGGTCCGGCGAGTGGTCCGATGAGTTGTGCGAGTTACTCGGCGTTCCCCGCCATGTACTTCCTCAAGTTGTTCCGTCGAGTGGTCGCGTCGCTGTCACCGCTCCATCCTGTGCCCTCGGTTCGGGAATCCCCATCAGCGGCATTGCCGGCGATCAGCAAGCATCGCTTTTTGGTCAAGCGTGCTTTGTACCGGGCATGGCGAAAAATACCTATGGAACTGGCAGTTTTGTTTTGATGAACATGGGTACCGAGTGTCCTACTCCCGTCGAAGGCTTGTTGACCACGATTGCGTGGTCGCTGCTAACTGAATCGGGCACACCCCAACTCACTTACGCCTACGAAGGTGCAATCTTCGTCACTGGTTCGGGGGTGCAATGGCTTCGTGATGGGTTGCAACTGATCGACAACTCGAACGAAATCACCGCTCTTGCGTCTTCGGTCGACAGCACCGATGGGGTCGTCGTTGTTCCTGCGTTCACCGGTCTCGGCAGTCCGTGGTGGGATCCGTACGCGCGCGGAACGATTCTTGGGATTACACGCGGTACAACGGCAGCGCATATCGCTCGGGCGATGCTCGAGGCAATCGCACTGCAAACCCGAGACGTTGTGGATGCGATGACCAACGCTGGTGGCCTCGCTCTCCAATCACTGCGAGCCGACGGTGGCGCAGCAAGCGATTTCGTACTTCAGCTTCAGGCCGACCAACTCGGAGTCCCGGTGCATCGGCCAACCGTGTCTGAAACCACCGCCCTAGGGGCGGCGTACCTTGCGGGACTCGCCGAAGGGTTCTGGGACTCTCTCGATGACATCGCCGAGAACTGGGCGATCGACATCACGATTGAACCGGCGTCTGATCGCTCAATGGTCGAACCTGGTCATCAACAGTGGCTTCGAGCAGTTGAACGATCTCGCGGTTGGGCGAAAGAATCACCCGGCGACTGAATGACATTCAGCGCCTCGCCGAAGGATGTTGCTGGCGCGCTGCGGCCGTCAACTCTCGAAACCTGGTGTCAACGATCCGAGCCAAAGCGGCCGCTTGCCTCCGTTCGCGAGCCCGGAACGATTCCCCGTTCCGGCCCATCACCAATGCTCTTCCGGCGGCCGGCAACGGGGCCCACACCACATCAGATGGTCCGGCATCTCCATCAGAAACACGAGCAGATGACTGACTCCCTGCTACGAACGCGGCAATCCACGCAGCCGATGGACAATCGCCGACCTCTATGATGATCGATCCATCGGCGAGGTCGAGAACAACTCCCCAATGAGCGCCGACGGTTCGAACACCGTGAACACAGAGTTCTTCAATTGCCGCCGATGGTGTCGGCGCACCAACCAAGAGTGCAGCGGTCTCAAGTGCATCGACGCGCGGATCGTGCAGTGCTTCGGCTGCCGGACGAATGCTCTCAATATCGACACCATCGACCTGATGGATCTCAGTGACCAACAGCTCAACAAGCGAGTCGTCAGGAAGTTCGACCACAAGCTCATCGATTGCGCGACCAGCGCCACGCTCGAGAATGTCGATGCCAGTTACGTCTCCACCAACCGCGCCGATTCGGCTCGCTAAGGCACCCAGTGCCCCGGGACGATCCGGCATCCAGACTCGAAGGATGTAGGTCTCAGCCATGGCGACACCCTAAGAAGCGAGGATGAACGCCATGTTTCCACGGCGCGACATCGGCGAGAACTTCACAGATAGTTCCGTCGCTGAATGCAGCGGCTACTGGCCGTCGAGACGGGTGAGAGCCCGGCGCATATTGCGCACGGCCTGCTGTGTGCGCTGCTCGTTTTCAATCAGCGCGAATCGCACAAACCCTTCTCCACCCGGACCAAAACCGACGCCCGGAGACGCCGCGACATTGGCCTCTTTGACGAGGTAGGACGCGAATTCAATGGACTTCATATCGGAGTACTGCTCGGGGATCGGCGCCCAAACGAACATGGTGCCCTTAGGCGGTTCTATATCCCAACCAATGCGCCTCAATCCGTCACAGAGAGAGTCGCGACGAGATTGATAGATCTCGTTGACTTCCATCGGGAAATCAGCGGCTTCGTTGAGGGTGACTGTGGCCGCGATCTGGATGGGCTGAAATGTGCCGTAATCGAGGTAACTCTTGAACTTTGCGAGCGCAGCAACGACGTCAGCACGACCAAGCATGAACGCAACGCGCCAACCTGCCATCGAGAACGACTTCGTCATTGAATACAACTCAACGGCAACTTCCTTGGCGCCTTCCGCTTGAAGAATCGATGGTGGGCGGTAGCCGTCGAAACCAATATCGGCATAGGCGTTGTCGTGCACCACAACAACATCGTGTTCGCGAGCGAAGTCGACAATCTTCTGCATGAACTCAAGGTCGACACAGGTGGTGGTCGGGTTATGTGGGAACGACATAACGATCACGCGGGGCTTGGGCCAGGAGTACTCCCACTGCTCGCGAAGATTGTCGAAGAAGTCTTGACCCGTTCCTAGAGGAACTTCACGGATATCAGCCCCGGCGAAGAGTGGGCCATAAATGTGGATTGGATACGACGGCGAAGGGACAAGCGCCGCATCACCTGGCTGCAGCAACGTCCACATGAGGTGCGAAAAACCCTCTTTGGCGCCGATTGTGCTGATGACTTCGGTGTCGGGATCAAGCGTGACGCCGAATCGATGCTGGTAGTAACCCGCAATTGCTTCTCGAAGTTTCGGAATGCCGCGGCTCGACGAGTAGCGATGGTTACGGGAGTTGTGCGCGGCCTCAGACAACTTCTCGACTGCAATGTCTGGAGACGGGAGGTCCGGGTTACCGAATCCCAGATCAATGACGTCGTGGCCGGCGCGGCGTGCCTCGATCTTCAACGAATCGATAATCGTGAAGACGTAGGGCGGCAGCGCATTTATTCGGCGGAACTCCATTTTGGCGAGGTTAGTGGAGCAGCGCGGCGCCAATGGCACCCGCCGAGGGCCCTGATTGGGCCGGCTCAATGTGAGTTCGGCGGCGCGAACGCCCGCCAAGCACCTCACGAACAAAGAGTTCTCGTGTCCGTTCGAGGTAGAGATCGGAGACCGACACCAATCCCCCTCCGATCACGACGAGTTCGGGATCAAGGACATCCGCGAGATTCGCCAGACCCCGAGCGAGCCATTCGGCAAACTCGGCCCAAACCTCTAGGGCCACAGCGTCGCCGCTGCGAGCAAGCTCCACGAGGACTTCGCCGGTGATGTCACGCCCGTTGCGATCAGCACTCAAGCCACGCTGTCGCGCCAACCACACCACTCCCGAACCTGAGGCATAACGCTCCCAACAGCCGTTCCGGCCACAAACGCAAAGAGGCCCAAATGGGTCGACGCACATGTGTCCTGGTTCACCCGCGAATCCATGAACTCCACGTCGAACCGAGCCCCCGATCGCTATTCCCCCGCCAATGCCCGTTCCCAAGGTCACGAGGACGGTGTCATCACTTCCTTGCGCCACGCCGTAGGTCATCTCGGCGACGAGCGCGCACGTCGCGTCGTTATCAATGAACACCGGGACGCCAAGCGCGCCCTCAACCGCAGATCGAACCGGAACATCGATCATGCACTGAAGATTTGGCGCGGCACGCAGAACCTCTCCGTCTTCGACCAACCCCGCCAGACCGATTCCGAGATGGCGTTTGGCGCCACACATCTGGGCGAGTTCAATGAGTGAGGAGATGACACCGTTCGCCGTTGAGGGGGTCGGAACAAGATGTTGCACAAGGATCTCGGTGGGTTGGGACCGGTCAACCGCCACCGCAAGCATCTTCGTGCCGCCAACATCGATGCCCACCAAACGTTCGCTCACACACAAATGATTAGCCCATCAGGGCGACATTGTCGGGAGTTCAGGCTCAAGGGTTAAGTCAATACCGCAGAAGGGCGCCAATACGGCCATGCACATCGAGGTCGGCGTTACCTTCGCACGTAACGATATGGGCCCCTTCAAGGAGTGCCGCGTCGACTGCATCACTGACGACGTCATCGACTCTCATCATCTCTTGGCCATCAACCGGACACTTGGGACCCCGCAGTGCCAGCGCTCCGCACGGACATAACCAACCTGATTCTTCGAATCCATTCGACACGAGGAGTGTGGCAACGCGGCGCTCATTCAGTGCACTGAGTACGGAACCAAGACCGGCTATCCCCTTGTTTCCCGAACCGATCGCATCACGAAGTTTCGTGACCGCTCCCTGCTCACGCTCAAGTTCAACAACTCGCTCAATCTCAAGTGCCGCCTTCGCTATGTCGGTTTCGTTTGCGGCGACCGGAACGTGAATCCGGGGAGCCAAACGTTCACGAAGATACGGATGCAACTCGTGTTCAACGGCGGAGTAGACATCGTCAGTTGCTCCAATGCTCAATCGCCCAAACCCTCGCTCCTGAAAGAGACGAAATATCGCATCGGTTGAGTGGCGGAAATGTTGGTGAGCGAGTTCGTCAATGTGGTGTTGCTCACGCTCTCGAGATCCGCGACTCGCATCATCTCGGCGGTCGTATTCACGTGGAAGCGCTTCAAAAAGTTCGGTCCGCTCGACAACCTCGCCGAACTGGGAGATGAACATA
>JBILIB010000143.1:0-5235 GCA_044350215.1 Acidimicrobiales bacterium | reverse complement strand
ATCTGCTCTCTGGCAATGAGGGTAACGACACGCTCAACGGCGGCCTGGGCAATGATCGAGTGAACGGTGACGACGGCAACGATCTGCTCTCTGGCAATGAGGGTAACGACACGCTCAACGGCGGCCTGGGCAATGATCGAGTGAACGGTGACGACGGCAACGATCTGCTCTCTGGCAATGAGGGTAACGACACGCTCAACGGCGGCCTGGGCAATGATCGAGTGAACGGTGACGACGGCAACGATCTGCTCTCTGGCAATGAGGGTAACGACACGCTCAACGGCGGCCTAGGCAATGATCGTCTCAGCGGAGGACCTGCGCCTGATGTCATTGACCCTGGTGCGGGGTCGAACCTTTGCGGTTCGGACTCTTCCGATTCGATGCGCGGTCCTTGCGCCCTCGACACGACGGGCCCAGTCATCAGCAACATCGTGGTGCCTAGAGTCGTCACCGCAGGTGGCACGATGACCTTCACTTGGCGAGTAACCGATACCGGCGGGGTGTCCAACACCAACATGCGTTTCGGCGGCTACAGCGGCTGGATCACATCCTGGTGCGGGTTCGTGACCGTGGCTGACCTCGTAGCGGGAGATGCGTTCACCGGCACCTACCGGGCTGTCTGTAATGTGCCGTCGACCGCGGTGAACGGCACCTACACATTGTTCCTCATGGCATCGGACACCTTCGGAAATGGCTCGGCATGGGACTCTTCGAGCCAGGTCGACTTCACGGTCGCCGGCGGATCGGCCGATGCCTCACCTCCGGCAGTTAGTCAGCTGCAAGCCCGAGTCGATGGTGGTTCCGTTGTCGTGAGTTGGCAGGCCAGCGATCCTGCCGGCGTTGCCGGTCAATCGGCATGGCTTGCCCACAACGTGTACTCATTCGCAAGTGTCGAGGGCCCGTACTTCGCTTACGACGCAGCGGTCCTCGTCAGTGGCGATGCTTTGAATGGGGTGTACGAGCAAAGGATTGATCGGCGT
The DNA here is from genome assembly GCA_044350215.1 of Acidimicrobiales bacterium. Taxonomy (GTDB): domain Bacteria; phylum Actinomycetota; class Acidimicrobiia; order Acidimicrobiales; family Acidimicrobilacustridaceae; genus Acidimicrobilacustris. The sequence continues at coordinate 4,255 of JBILIB010000143.1, read as the reverse complement.
CAGATCGCTCCGAACGGCACGTACACCGTGTGGCTCACCGTCATTGACACGCTCGGCAACAAGTCATTTGACCGAACTGCAACGACCTTCGTCCTCTAAGCGGTCGAACATCGTCGTGAGGCATGAAGCGGCGCAAGTGGATTGCCGCAATCAATGGTCCGGGTGATGGGTGTCAGTTCGTCACTGATCCACCATTAAGGGAAATGGTTTGGCCAGTGATCCAAGACGCTTCGTTCGATGCGAGGTAGACGCACGCGTAACCGACGTCGGTTCCTGTTCCGAGTCGGCCAACAGGTACGGACTTCGCGACCTTCGCGGTCACAGTGCGCTGATCCTCGGTGATACCGGGGTCATTGCGCTCCATGAGGCCTAACGCAAGTGTGTTTGCGGTGACACCATCGCCGGCATTCTCGATCGCGAGATGGCGCATGAACGAAATTCCGGCACCCTTGCCCGCTCCATAGATCGAAACACCAATGTTGAGCCCTTCGGTGCCAGCTCCAGACGAGATCGTGATGATGCGACCCCACTTGCGTTCACACATTCCGTCAATGACGGCTTTGGTGCAGTTGAGAACGCCGTAAAGGTTGACGTCGATGTACGGGTCCCATTCCTTGCGGGGGAGATCGCGGAATTTCACTGCTCGCATTGAAGCTGGAATGCCAGCGTTGTTCACGAGGATGTCGATTGGGTCGGCACTTGCAATTGCAGCCTCTACCTGGTCGAAGTCAGCGACGTTGAAGGGAAGCGCCTTTGCTTTTGGCCCCAGTTTGGCTGAAGCGGCCTCGGCTCGTTCGCTCACAAGATCGTTGATGTAGACGATCGCACCAGCATCAATGAGCGTGCGGGCGATGCCAAGACCAACGCCTTGACCTGAACCCGTCACGAGAGCGGTCTTGCCAGTGAGATCGAACATTTGATGTACCCCGTCGTTCGCAATTGTGAATTCAGTCTTGGCGGCTTGCCCCTTTAGCCGTGGCCCACTTTGTCACGTTGGTGGTCTCGGAGTCGTTAACGTCGGGTCGTGACAGATATCCCTAGCGCCATCTCTTCTGTTCCAAGCAAACTTGGCACCAGGCTTTCCCTCGAAGACGGTCATCTCGTTGGCCATCTTTCCTCCCCGCCGGAGATTGCTGCTCGAGGTGCGGTGTCAATAGCCGCAGTGGCGTTTCTGATCGATGTCGTTGGCGGGATGACAATTGATAACGACCCCACGAATTGGGCGTTCACTTCTGATCTCGTGATTCGGCTCCCGCTCACACCTGCTCCTGTTTCTGTCGAAACTCGAGCCGTGATCTTGCGTAATGGTGCTCGTTCGGCAATTTGTGAAATGCCCCTCACCGTTAATGGTGAGGAGTGGGGGAGCAGTTTGATCAGTTTCGCCAAGGTGGCGCGCCGTGAAGGTGATCCGGTCAAGCCGCCTTTCGATGCGCATGCTGCAGTAACGCGTATGCCAACAGAGCCCCTCAAAGAAACGCTTCGGGCTGCGGCAGGGTTTGTTTCTCGAGATCGCTCGCAAGGAGTTGTCGCGTCGGAACTACGAACGGAACTTCTCAATCCGGCTGGCGCAATGCAAGGAGCAGTAGTCGCCGGTCTTGTTGAAGCTGCAGCAGAGGACCTCGCCGATGAGCAACTTGGCGGTGACCGGCCCTACGTCGTTACAGAGATGGAACTGCGCTTTCTTGCGCAAAATCGTGAGTCGCCAATTGTGAGTTCGGCGCGATTTGTTGGCAATCCGGCCGATGGGCTCATGCGCGTTGATCTATTCGATAATGACGGGAAAGGAAAGCTCACTGCCGCAGCAGTCGTTCGGGTTGCTCCAGGGCCGTGATCATTCGTTTCGGTCTGATTCAACCCCTACGCTGAGGACTCTCGAGGAGGACCATGGGCGCCGTATGGAACGGAAACGTCGATAGCGCGAGCAAACTTCCGCTGTTGCTATGCATGATCGCATTCATCGTTACGTTTGTGATTACCCGGATCATTGTGCGGATGATTCGTTCAGGACGAGGCCCGTTTAAAAACAACTCGGTGGGCGGCGTGCATATCCATCACGTCGTGCCGGGAATCATTTTGATGATCATCGGCGGACTCGTGGCGATTGGCGGTGTTGGGCCGGGATGGGATAACACCGCGGGTGTCGTTTTTGGTATGGGGTTAGCGCTTGTATTGGATGAGTTTGCGCTGATCTTGCATCTTCAAGACGTGTACTGGGAAGAGGAAGGCCGCCTTTCTGTCGACGCGGTGTTTGTTCTGGCCGGAGTGATGATGTTGCTGCTGGTTGCGGGTTCGCCCTTTGGCATCAACGTTGATCAGGAGCAATCACGTTTGCGGATTGGACTCCTCGTGCTGATTGCCGTCCATCTCACTATGGCTGCAATCTGCGCAGCGAAAGGGAAATTGGGTACGGCAGTGGCTGGAATTGCCGTTCCAGCTATTGCCTACGTCGGCGCAATTCGGGTCGCTCGACCAAGTTCTCCGTGGGCGAAACGTGCCTACGGCAAGCACCCGGAGCGGATGGAAAAATCCAAGAGGCGCGAAGAAAGGTTCGACGCTCGCTGGCGAACAAAGGTTTCAAAGTTTCAAGACTTTGTTGCTGGAACTTTTATTGGTGAAAATTCCTGAAGCCGAAAGAGGGGAAATCGAGAGCGACACGAACTGCGGCCGTGTTTGTTGTGCCCTCGGATTCATCCGTTAGATGTCGTAGTCGACGACGACAGGAGCATGATCGCTCCAGCGTGTGTCGTATGACGGTGCGCGATCAACACGTGGGTTCTGCGCAAGCTTGGCAAGTTGGGGACTCGCAATCTGATAGTCGATTCGCCAGCCAGCATCGTTGTCGAATGCTTTGCCGCGATAGGACCACCAAGAATATGGGCCTGCTTCGTCAGGAAATGCGGCGCGTACAACATCAACCCAGCCCAGTTCATCGAACCATTTGTCGAAGTACGCCTGTTCCTCAGGGAGGAATCCGGCACAACCGATATTGCCTTTCCAGTTCTTGAGGTCTGCTTCTCGGTGGGCAACGTTGAGGTCGCCGGTAAACACAACATGTCGACCGTCGTCACGAAGCTCTGTGAGCCGAGACGTCGCCGCGTCGAACCATGCGAGTTTCTCTTTCATCTTTTCGGGAGAGGTTTCATCGCCTGTGTGGGCGTAGGCAGAGATGACGGTGAATGGCTTGCGTTTGCCCGTTTTGATGTCGGCCTCGATCCAACGGCCTTTGTCGGCGAAGGACACCGAGTGCTCGCCGCTTCGCGAATCGGTAATTGGGAGTCGGCTGACAACAGCCACACCCGCCCTTCCCTTCACGGAACACTCAGCATGCACGATGTGCCATCCATCGCCCATGAGGCCCGCCACAAGCTCGTCGGGGGCGCGTACTTCTTGGAGGGTGACGACATCAGGCTGGGTCTCGGCCAGCCACTCGTTCATGCCTTTACGGGAAGCGGCCCGAAGGCCGTTGACGTTGACAGTTGCGATTCTCAGCACATGTTGATCGTGTCACGTTCCCGGTTCGGTTTGGTGCGTCTCGCTCGCTAGTCTCAGACCATGACTTCACGTGGAATCAAGGTGTTCATCGCCGTTCTCGCCCTGAGCGCTGCGGTGGTGGCTGGTTGTTCAAGTTCGAAGAAGGACCAAACCCCCATCACGGGCACGGTCCCGACGACGTCGGTGGCCACGACTGCGCCGCCTGCGGCAGGATCAGGCTCAACCACCACTGTTGTAGGCACGATGTCAGGCATGGGGAGCACCACCACCGTCGCCAGGTAGGGCGCATTCCGAGGTTCCTCGGTGTTCCTGAACGGGAGTGGCAACGGTCCCGTCGATGGGGGAGAGTGTCGCCATGGCGACCCATCGAAACCCTCATGCTGGCCTTCCATTCGTCGATGACGACACTGCCATCGCTGCAGCGCTTGAGGACGTCTGTGTCCCGGCGCTGATGTGCTCGATGGTGCATATGACGGGCGATCCAGCATGGATCAGGGGAGAGATTCGCCCTCGTGTGGCGATTCTCAACAACTACGAAAGTGGATTGACGGCCGATGAACAGGCCGAGATTCGTTCGCGTGCCGTGCCTGTAATTGCGAAGTGGCGAGATGCAGGTTGCCCCGAACCGCAAGTGCCTTCGCCCGAACTGGTCAAAGAACTCATGGACTTCATGGCAGCGGCACCGGTGGATCCCGCAGTTGTGCCGATGTTTGCTGATGACCTCCATTTCGATGGCGCCGATAGCGGAGCAATCACATGGAAA
>JBILIB010000039.1:0-16821 GCA_044350215.1 Acidimicrobiales bacterium | reverse complement strand
CGGAAGGCTTCATCCGTGACTTCAACGGTTTGCTTGCCCTCCTCGATGATCCTGATGAGACATCGTGCAACAAAGCCCGCCCACATTTGGTACCAGGCGGGAAGCGCAACACCGCCAGAAACAGGCTGAGAGTTCGGTCCATAGAGAGTGAAAAGATTCGGGAATCCCGGAACCATCATGCCGACATAGGCCATGGGTGATTCCTCCTCCCACTTTTCGTGGAGGTTGACGCCATTGCGACCGAAGTACTCGGCAGGCCAGAGGTACTTGACGATGTCGAAACCGGTAGCGGACACAACAACGTCAAGATCGTGGTGGATGCCGTCGGCTGTCTCGATGCCAGTGTCGGTGAAACGTACGATGTCTTCGGTGACGAGGTTGACATTGTCGCGTGTGAGAGCTCGGTACCAACCGTTATCGACGATTGGCCGCCGAACCATAGGTGCGTAGTCCGGAATCAACTTGTCGATGAGGTCCTGACGACCACCGGTTTCGGTTTTGATGTAATCAAGAAGCATGTTTCGAACGAAGTCGCTCTTGGCGGTGATTTGTCCACCAGTTTTTTCGTACTCTTCGTCGCGAATCAAGAAGTCCTTGTCAAAATCGAACAGGTGCATGATTGAGGTGATTCGGCACCAGTTCCAGTAACCGGGCACTGCACTGGTGAGCCAAGTGATCTCGGGTTCAACGTGCTTGCCGTACTTATCGCGCGGGCTGATCCACTGTGGCGTGCGCTGGAACATTGAGACGTGTCCTGACATCTCAGCGACTCGACCAAGTAACTGCACGCCGGTGGAACCATTCCCGATGACGGCCACGCGTTTATCGCTGAGATCAATGCCTTCGGGCCACTGAGTCGGGTGAATAACTGCTCCGCCGAAATCTTCAATACCAGGGAAGTTGGGGAGGTTGGGGTTTGCGAAAAGACCCGCTGCACTGACGATTGCGTTGACATCTCGAGAAACGGTTGAACCGTCGCCCAATCGGAAGGTGACATGCCACAACTTCGTTGCGTCGTTGAATCGAGCTTCAATCAGATCGTGGCCGAACCTCACGTTCTCCATTACGCCGAACTTCTCGGCGATGTGGTGGAGGTAGCCCTTCACCTCAGGCCCGCGAGCGAAGTATTCAGTCCACGGATATTCCTTTTCGAAACTGAATTCGTAGGACGCGCTCAATGTGTCGACGCGAATATCGGGGTAGCGGTTGATGCTCCAAGTGCCGCCCAGTTCATCGCGACGCTCGTACACCGTGAAGTTAATTCCGAGCTGCGCGAGCTGTACGCCGGTGGCGATGCCGTTGAATCCTCCGCCGATGATGGCGACGTGGAAGCCCTCGGGTGCTGAGGTGTCGGGACTCGACCATTCAGCGAATCCAGGGAAATCCTCGAACGACAGAACCATCTTGCGCAGTTCGAAGTCACCTGGTGAGGTTGGCTTTCCGAGGACCATGTCGAGCATGGAGTTGATCTCGCCATCAGACGGGGTGCGGAGTTTCCACGACGCGAGGTCGCTATCGATGAGTTCGACGCAGCGCGCTTTGAGACGGGCCTTGTCGTCCTCACTGAGGGTCGCAACCGGGCCCAAACGCCCGATTTCCTTATCGCCCGTGGCCTGAAAGATTGAGATCCGCAGTGCCGCGAGATCGGAGTACTCGACCGCCCGACGGATGTAGTCGGTGTCAATCGTGTCGCCCATGGAAATTCCCCCTGCAAGTGGTGCTCTTGGCGACGAAGTGTCGCGTCGTCAGATTGTCAGAAATCATCCGGTTCCGTTGCCATGAGCGTTGAGTTGGCCACCTACGAGTGCCAGTTTTTCGCAATAGCGATGAGCCACTCGTCGATTTCGCAATGCCGATAGTGTGACCCCACCAGTCGGGGGACGAGGGGGATGTTGTGGAGAACGCTTCGCCAGAGTTGAAGGCAGTCCTTGAACGCTATTTGGCGTTCCGTGCCGAGGTCGATGAGGGCAAGCGCCCTTGGGTCGATCTGACACAATTTTTCACTGATGACGCGGTCTTCATTGATCCTGCGTGGGGTCGTGTGGAAGGAATCGAAGCGATTCGCGAATTTCTCCTTGATTCGATGACCGGAATTGAAGAGTGGACATTCCCTGTCGACGGCGTTTTTGTCAACGGTGACGAAATCATCATCAAGTACCGACAGGTGTTTCCTGACGGTCGGCAACAGTCGGCCTATACGACATTGCTGTACGCCGGAAATGGGAAATTCAGGTACGAGGAGGATCTCCTCAACATGTTGCACGTTTTCGAAGATCTCACAGGCTCAGGATGGGTTGCCCCTCCAGAGATGAAGATGCCACCACGTCATCCCAATCGCGATTTTTCTCGACCCTAGAAGCCGCACTCAAACTCTCGAAGGAGATAGCTATGACGATGTACCCGCGTGAAGAAGTGGAAGCAGCCTTCGCCGAATTTCGGCGTCGGGGAATCGAGACTCACGATTGGTCTGGTTGGGCGGAACTGTTCACTGAAGATGCGCTCTACGAAGAACACAATCTCGGTGTCTTCAACGGTCGAGCCGCAATTCAAAAGTGGATTGTTGAATGCATGGCCGACTATCCAACGATGACGCTCTGGATCGAGTGGTACATGATCGAGGGCAATCGCATCAGTTTCTATATCTGGAACAACCTCCCCGATCCCACAGGCACAGGCAAGCGATTCGGATTCCCGAATACGACAATCCTTGAATACGCCGGAGACGGAAAGTTCAGTTTCGAAGGCGATTACTACAACCCCGAAGATGCTGGTCGAGTGTTTGTCGACTGGATCAAGGCCGGTGGAAATCGAGAAATTCCTCAAGACCACACCCTCGAAGGTATTGAGGGCTGGGCGCCTAACCCGCCCGAACCCGCCTTCCCTCGTGAAGAGATCGAGGCAGAGTTTGAGAACTATCGCAAGCGGGGCGAAATCGCGGTTGCGACTGGCGACTGGAACCAGTGGGCCGATCAGTTCACCGAAGACGCCAACTATCGCGAACATCACTACGGCTATTTCAAGAGTCAGAAAGAAATTCGTGACTGGATCAACGGCGTGATGCAACCATTCCCCACGATGGAATTTCCGGTCTCATTCAAGTTCATTGAAGGCAACCGCATCAGCGCGTTGATTCCGAACATTCTTCCCGCGCCCGACGGCGACGACGGCTACTACGGCTTCGATGTCAATACGATCCTCCATTACGCGGGTAATGGAAAGTGGAGCTACGAAGAAGACGTGTACTCGCCGGCCGAAGCTGGCGAAGTGATCGGAAGATGGATCGCTGCCGGTGGCGTGATCCCGAAAGGCGAGTAGGTCCTCAGATGTCGCGTGCCGGCCGGGATCCTGCGTGGATCCCGGCTCGGTACCCGAACACAGTGCCGTTGCCGATCGTGCCGCCGCCACTCGGGTAGGCCCAGCCGAAAACATTGGCTGCCGTGTTCCCGGCGGCGTAAAGGCCGTCGATCACCCCGCCGCCTTGACGTCGCACTTCGGCGTCTTTGGTGATCATTGGTCCGCCGTTCGTGCCGAGCATGCCCGGATAAATGCGCACTGCATAGAACGGACCCTCAGTCAGCGGCTTGACTGCGCCAGGACCCATCAGGCCCTTGCGGTGCCGATCGAAGTCAGGATCTTCGCCGTTCACTGCGTTCTCGTTGAATCGTTCAACGGTGGAAACGAGGGCACTGGGTTCGATGTCAATCAGCGAAGCTAATTCTGCAATGGTGTCGGCCTTGATGGCCCATTCAGGGTCTGGTTCGCCGGGGAGCATCGACAGCACGCGAACCTTCGAGCGCACCGCGTTGTCGAAGATCTGCCAGCACGGTCCCGCGTTCGGGAACTCTTGATTGTTGTTGTCGAAAACCCCGAATGCTTTCGGGAAATCGTTGTAGGGGAGAGCCTCGTTGGCGAAGCGCTTGCCCCTTTGGTTCACCACCATCGAGGACGGTTCTCCGCGGCCCCATTCAAACTGCGGAACCATTTCACCGTTGCGAGTTATCTCAGGGTCGAACATCACCGGAGTTCCCCAGTACGAGGTGGTGTTACCGAGCTGAGCTCCGGCCTTCATCGCCATGTTGAGTCCATCGCCAGTGTTCCCACCTGGGCTCAGTGGCTTCACGTCGTAACCGAGGTGCGTCATCACCATGTCTCGATTCCATTCGAAACCGCCACATGCGAGAACGATGCCTTTACGGGCTCCTACGCGTGTGCGTGCGCCTTCGTGCTCAACGACGACACCGACGGCAGAACCAGCCTCATCGGTGATGAGATCTTTGGCTGGCGAAGACAGCCAAATGTCAACACCGCGGTCAAGGAGTCCCTCAAGAAGTGCAGCGATCAGAGCAGCACCCTTCGGGCGAACGTCCTCTGCTTCACGGCGCGCGAGTTCTGCTTCGATCTCGGGAGTACGTGGCATGAAGTCTTCAGTAAGCGTTGTGGCGGCGCCGAGAGACATGAGCGTGCCGCGCTTGACGATCTTGTCTTTCCACTCCGGTAACCGTTCGCCAACGGGGTACGGATTGGCCTCAACAGTTCGGCCTGGGCGCGGAAGATGCCCCTCCCACCCCCACGGCGTGTAGTAGTCGGGCAGTGGCTGAATATGAAAGGTGGCCGGGGTGTGTTCCACGAGGTACTTGAGCATTTCCGGTGCGGTGTCAACGAACACCTCGAGGAGCGCTGGGTCGGGAGCTCGTCCATCGCACACACGCTCGATGTAGGTGAGCGCGGCCTCTTTTGAATCCGGAATCCCCGCTTCAGCCATCACATGGTTATTGGGAAGCCAAATCCCGCCGCCCGAAACTGCGGTGGTCCCACCCAGAAGTTCGTCCTTCTCAACGACCAGAACCTCTGCGCCCTCGTCTGCGGCCATCGTCGCAGCTACGAGAGCGGCGCCGCCGGAGCCAACGATTACGACATCAACGATTCGATCCCAGTCGGCAGGTGACATTGACTTCCCCAGTCCTCAGGGGCTGGCTGCCCCAACGTCAACGGAGGGTAGTTCTTGATCGAGGTCGTGCGCATCAAGGTTGCGCAGGCCTAGGGTCACATCATGTTCGATTTAAAAATCATCAACGGAACCATTGTCGATGGCACTGGCTCGCCAAGTTTTGCGGGTGACATCGCCATGAAAGACGGCGTCATTGTCGAAATCGGGAGCGTGGTCAGTGGCGATGCTCTTGAAACGATCGATGCAGCGGGATTGATTGTTTCGCCAGGCTTCGTTGACATCCACACTCATTACGACGGGCAAGCAACTTGGGACCCCGTTCTTGATCCTTCTGCAAGTCACGGTGTTACGACCATCGTGGTCGGTAACTGCGGAGTTGGGTTCGCCCCAGTTCGCCCCGGTAAAGAGGAGTGGCTTGTCGAACTGATGGAGGGTGTTGAAGACATCCCGGGGACAGCGCTTCATGAAGGTATCGAGTGGTCATGGGAAACATTCCCGCAGTATCTCGACGCCCTCGCCGCTCGGGAATACTCAATGGATCTCGCAGCGTTCCTTCCGCATGCTCCGTTGCGCGTCTACGTAATGGGAGATCGAGGTGCGCTCGACGTCGATCCGACAGAAAGCGAAATCTCCGAGATGGCTTCGCATGTTCGAGCCTCGATTGAAGCGGGCGCGATTGGTGTTTCAACGTCACGATCGCTGAACCATCGCACGCTTGATGGCGAACTTGTTCCTGGAACATTCGCGAATTCGACCGAACTTGTCGCTCTCGCTCAGGCAATGGTCGACGCGGGCGGTGGACTCTTTGAAGCAGTTCCAACTGGTGAAACCGGCGAAGATTACGAGACGGTGTTGAATGAAATTGCCCTGTTGGCTGAGGTATCGAAGCGAACAGGTGCTCCGGTGACGTTTTTGATGATTCAGTCCATGGGTGCACCAGATCTATGGATGGAACAGTTGTCAGCGGTTGCGAAAGCCAACGCTGAAGGGGCAAAGCTTGTGCCGCAGGTTGCTGGTCGTCCCGGTGGAATGTTGATCGGAGTTGCGACCTACCACGGCCTCATGCGCAGACCGACATTCCGTCGTCTTGAGTCAGAACTTTCCTACGAAGCTCTTCTCCACGAATTGCAAAAGCCAGAGGTGAAGGCTGCGATCCTCGCTGAAGAGAATCTGCCCGAAGATCCGAACCGGCAGTATGAATCAATCGCCGACAACATGGCCTATATGTTCGAGAAACTCTTTGTTCTTGGAGATCCGCCCGATTATGAGCCCACTCGAGATCGTTCGATTGCTGGAATCGCCGAGGCGAGTGGCAAGGACCCTTGGGAGGTTCTTTACGACTCAATCGCCGGTGGTGCGCTTCTGCTCGGCGCGTTTACCAACTATGCGAATGGCTCCCAGGACCATCTCGCCGTCATGCTCGAGAATCCAGACACGGTCCTCGGGCTTTCTGATGGTGGAGCTCACGTTCGATTCATTTGCGATGCGTCCCTGCCGACGTACATGCTCACGCACTGGACGCGAGATCGAAGCCGCGGAGATCGTCTCTCACTCGAATCAATCGTCCGGAAGCAAACCGCGCTTACGGCTGAGGTTGTTGGCCTGACCGACCGAGGCACCCTCGAAGTCGGAAAGAAGGCCGATATCAATGTGATCGATCTCGATCGCCTCACACTGCGTCCGCCCCATCCCGCTGACGATTTGCCCGCCGGTGGTCGTCGGATCCTTCAGGATGCCTCGGGGTACGTCGCAACAATCGTTAGTGGCGTGGTCACTCGCCGAGACGATTTAGATACAGGTGCTCGTCCCGGTCGCCTCGTTCGCGCTTCGCACTGAGAAAACTGTCCATGGATTTGGGACTCTCTGGTCGCGTCGCACTCGTTACGGGTTCGTGGCGAGGAACGGGAGCCGGAACTGCTCGCGTGCTGGCGTCTGAGGGTGCCACCGTTTTAGTCCATGGGTTCGAAACCGGGGCCTGCGCCGAAATCATCGATTCGATTCGATCAAACGGAGGAATCGCCCACGAAGTCGTCGGCGATATTCGGAACGACGAAGGCACGAGACAACTTCGAGCAGAAGTGGACCGCGTTTCGAATCGGGTCGACATCGTGGTGAATAACTACGGCGTTGCCGAGGGGAGTGAATGGCCCGAAAGTGATGCTTCGTCGTGGCATTCGAGTTACGACACAAATGTTGTCAGCGCAATCCGGGTGACGAATGAATTCGTCGACGGAATGCGTTCGAACGGTTGGGGTCGAATCGTTTTCGTCTCGACAGTGGGAGCAACCCGCCCCGGTGAGCGCATTCCCGAGTACTACGCCGCGAAGGGTGCTCTTCCCTCGATTGCGGTGAGTTTGGCGAAGCACCTAGCGAACACTGGCATCACCGTGAACTGTGTAAGCCCCGGGATGATCGCCACACCAGAGGTGGTCGAATTGTTCACGAAGCGGGCGGAGCGCAAGGGAATTAGTCCGGACTGGGCGTCGGTAGAAAAGTTCGCGCTCGAAACAGGTGCGGCAAACCCATCGGGCCACATATCGACACCGGAAGATGTCGGGCGATTTATCGCCTTTGTCGTCAGTGAACCGGCGTGGCATCTGAACGGAGCACATTTGCGGTTCGACGGTGGCGCAGCTGATGCGGTGACCTGATTAACGGGTACGCCGAAGAATGCGCCAAATCGCGAGGTAGTGGGTCACAACACCAAGGACGACGGTGGCATGGAAGATTTCATGGAACCCAAACTTTTTCGGCCACGGGTTTGGACGTTGAGCGGCGAAAACGGCGGCGCCGCCAAGGTAGGCCGCACCACCAGCAACGAGGCCGACAATTGCAGGCTTACCCCCGACTCGAACCACCGACGGTGCGAGGACGACCCCGGCCACCCCGAGGACTGGGTAGAACCACGAACCAGCTCGCTGGCTTTCGTTTAGCCGGATTACTTTCGATCCGGCCGCGACACCTGCGGCAGACCACACTGCGGCCAGCACGATCTTGGCGTGTTTCGGAGGGAGTGTTGCAACTGCGATAGGGGTCCAGGTGCCGGCGATCATTACGTAAATCATCGAATGATCGATGCGACGCATGACGCTTGCCATCTTTCGACTCTTGGCGAGTCGGTGATAGGCGCCAGATGCGCTGAACATCGCGCAGATTCCAAGGCCGTAAACCCCTGCGGCAACGCGATTCCGGCCGGGCTTCGCATTCAACGTCATTGCGACTGCAGCGGGCGGGGCGAGTACGGCTGAAATCGCATGGAGCTTTCCGCGATATTTCGGCCGAGCATCCCAACTGACTCGCCAGATCAATTCATCGAGTGCAGAAAATGGTCGCGAGGCGAAGGTGGCAGGTGATTCTTCCTGGTTCGAGGTTGGAAGGAGTTCATCCACAGTCTGATCGTACCGGTGCCGATTCCCTTCCACTTTGTTTCGGCCAACGAGAGCATCCTCAGCCTGTCGGCGCGCCCTGCTGACCTCGGTCAGAATGCTTGCATGCAACCTTCCGGAATCATCTTCGCCGCCCTCGATTGTGATGCTGCTGTTATCGAGGACTGGAACCGTTGGTACGACCTTGAGCACACTCCGCCGAATGTGATGCTTGAAGGTGTGATGCTGAGTAACCGTTACGTGGCTACTCCAGAACTACATGCTGCTCGCCAAACTGCTGATGGTTCACCGTTTGGTGGAGGGCGAGCTTCATTCATCACTATTTACACGCTTACTGGAGACCCTCAGATTGCGTTCGATGACATGAGTACATTGCGCGAACGCTTGATCGCCACGGGTCGTATGGCATTTCCCGAGGATCGAAAGGCAGTACGTGAGGGAGATTGCTTTCAGTCGGTAGAGGGGTTTTTTTCGCCCCCAACGAAGTTGGTTCCGGCCGATGTGCCGTTCGTAGGTCATACGGGCGTCGTACTGCGTCAACGACGCGGTGGCCACGAGGCCTCTCTTGCGCGGGCTGCGCGCCTCGTTGATTTGGATTTCGTTCACGGCGTCTGGAGTCTGAGCTCGCGTCTTCGTGATGGGCTCGAGATGGACATTGTTTTTGTTGAAGGCGACTCTGCATCTGCTGCGAAGAAGATGCGTGAGGCTGAGCCGGTCGATTCGGCGACACAGGTGCTTGTCGACGCCCCTTACGACCGAATCAATCCGATGCACTACCCGTGGGCCGATGAGATTCGAAACTCCGACCTTCCAAAGACGGTCGCTCTTTAGTTTGTTCGAGTTTCAGCTGGTCATTCCACCGAGGCCGACAAGACCTCGGGCAAGTTCGATTTCGCCCATATGGCGAAGTCCGTGCTGGTAGAGCCAACACTCGAAGCCATCGAGGACCGTGATGCCTTCGGGTCCGGCCACGCGCGCGCTGTAGGTGGAGGCAACCTGTGGCGGGAACGGTCGCCCAATGATCAGTCGAGTGAAATCAGCGGCGTCCATCGTGGCGAGGTATGCCTCGGTGCGATCAAAGACTGCGCGTTGATACTCCTTGAAGGCCTCGAAATCACCGATGCGCTGATGGACCATTTCGTCCACAGTTCGTTCTTTGCCGTGGTCGTTGATCGCCATCTGGACTCGTGATTGCCATTCATCGCTCCAGATTGGCATCTGTCCAGTGATGAACATGAAGTTCGCGTCTTCTTGGTTGGTGTAATGGAAGAGCGAAAACGCAATTGGAAGTACCTTCTCGCGTTCAAAGTGGTTGACATGTTCGATGCCCATCGAACCTACGGCTTGGTAATAGAGCGAATGCATTGCTGCCATTCGGCGTTGCAATGAGTCGAGAATCAGTTCGGTCATGAACGCTTACCGTTGGTAAAGGGGTGCGGCGCGATTGAGGATGATTTGGGTGCGCTCGTTGACAGCATCTTCGAAGCGGCCCTCTTCAACCATCCAGAAGCGATTGGCATAAAGGCCTTCGACGACCTGCTCAGCGACTTCTGAAAGTGGGGTTACGGCTACTGGCGTACCTGCGGCTTCCATTGACTCAATCCATCCGGCCATTTTGTGCGTGTGGTCGATGGGCTGATCAGCTTCATAGCCAGCGGGACGCTCTGCAGCTGCCCAAATACCGGTGTTCAGAACTCCCTTGGTCTTGCCAGTGGGGAAGAGAACGGAAACCCCGATCTTTTGGTTGACCTCATTGAGTTGTCCGTAAAGACATTCACTCAGTGTGACGACCGCTGCCTTACATGTTGCGTAGGTCGGAGACATGGCGATGGGGGAGAAGCCACCGTTGTTTGAAGACGTGTTGACGATGTGGGCTTCTTCGTCCTGTGCCAGCAACGTCGGCACGAAAGCGTTAATGCCGTTAATGACTCCGTAAAGGTGAACGCTAAGAGCGAAACGCCAGTCATTTATCTCGTGTTCCCACAGTCGACCGTGAGCACCTGAAGCCACACCGGCGTTGTTGCAGACCACGTGGACCTTCCCGAATCGCTCGAGGGTCGCGTCACGTAATGCCTCAACTGAGTCAAGACTCGAAACATCGGCAGTTACGCCAATCACCTCGCGACCGTCACCGCCAAGTTCGTTGACTGCGCCTTCAAGTTGCTCGGACTTGAGGTCGGAAAGAACGACCTTCATTCCCTCGGCCAAGAACCGCTCGCCCATGGCCTTGCCGATACCGCCGGCGCCACCAGTGATGACTGCAACCTTGCCTTTGAGTTCCTTCATTGTTCCCCCTTTGAACAGATGAGCACCTTAGTTCTGCTCGCAAGGGTTTGGGTTCTCGGTCGTCGGGGCGAATGTGAGGCGGGAACCATTCGGGCAGGATTTCTAGAGTCGGGCGACGTGACGGAACGAGAGCCGAGTCGCTTGGGTGACGGGGATGTCCTCAGCCAGTTCGTCGGCAAGTGCGAGAGCTTGATCAAGATCTTTCTCTGCCAGTGCACAGAGATGGGTGAGAAGTTCACGCATGGAATCGGTATCGGTATCGGAAAGGGGTGATGGTCCCCCAAGAAGAAATGGCGAGAGTGCCTGTTCGAAGACGCCCGTCTCGGAGATGGTGTGCCGCAGTACATCAAGAGGGACCCCAGATGCCGCTGCGATCTGCATCGCTTCATGAATTGCGGACATGCAGATGTAGCCGGTGGCGTTTCTCGCAAGTTTTAGGGCGAGGCCTGCTCCGAGGTCACCGGCATGGATGACCTCCTTTGAGAAGGCCTCGAGCGTTGGCATGGCAAGCCTGACAGCTTCGGTTGCTCCTCCGACCATTGTGAGCAATGTTCCGGCTGCAGCACCTGGTTCTCCGCCGCTGATTCCGGCATCGATCACATGCACGCCGGTCGCAGACGCTGTCAATGTGAGGGAACGAAGCGTCTCGGGAGCAATTGTCGAATGAATGGCGATGACTGATCCAGGTTGCAGCGAATGGAGTACCCCATCCCTGCCGGCTAGTACCTCGGTTGTTTGCTCGTCGTTGAATACCACGATGCAGACGACATCGGCACCGAGTGCGGCGTCAGATGGGGAGGCCGCTATTCGCGCCTTGAGGGTAGAAAAGCTTGATGTGGCGTCATGAGAAACATCAAACACCGAAACTTCGAATCCAGCGTTGATCACGTTGATCGCCATCGGCCCGCCCATGCGACCTAAACCGATCATCGCAACGGAAGTCATTTGCTCTCCTCGAACTTCGAAATCGCAGATTCGGAAACACGAAAGAGTGATCCGCTGCTTGGGTAGCCGACATAGGGAATGAGTTGGATGACGACTTCACGCACTTGTTCGGTAGTCAGTTCGCCAGTTCGCAGTGCGTTCGAAAACTGAATCCCGAGAGTGTCGAATTCATGCTGAGCGGCCAGCACTCCCATTACCAACAACCGTCGAGTTGGCACATCAAGTGCCTCTCCGGTCCACACCTCTCCGAAGAGATGTCCGATCATGAGATCGAAGAACTCCGACGACCCGTGTTCGGCGAGAGGTAGGTTCGGCCCATAGACCTCTCGGTACTTCTCGGCGCCGCGTGCGTACCTCTCAGCGTCTGATCGTGCTTCGTTTGACAATGTTCCCCCAGTTGTCCCGGCCGGTGCTTGCTTCGATCAATGGACGATCGGCAATAGCTGCCAACTCGAACCAAGCGTGTCACATCGAAACACTCCTGTACCCCGAATCAACCCGGTCGCGTCACTGCTTGCGGGCAGGGTGACTCCGATTCCGCTACGTTTCCACCCACATTCCGTATTCCAAGGGGGAGCCATGGGTTCAACAGTTGGTCAGTTCTGTATTGCCGTAAACGATCTCGAAGAGTCGGTGCGCTTTTATACCGAGATCATGGGTCTCGTTGAGCACGGTCGCACCGAGATCCCGAATGTGAACGAGGTCCACCTCGCCGGAGCCGAAGGCGAACATGGCGGTCGACTGCAGCTTGCCAAGTTCAACCCCACGATGACGCCACAGCCGATTGACCATGGCCGTGCCCTCTGGAAGATCTACATTTACGTTGACGACGCCGTGGGCACCTGGGAAAAGGCTGTTGCCGCCGGATATGAGTCGCATATGAAGCCAGAGCGACTTGAGCGCTGGCCAGTCATCGTGGGCTTCATCTCCGACCCCGACGGCTATCTCATCGAGATCATCCAATCCGAAGGACCGCGCCCGGGGCACTGATCCCCACTGTCCACCGCACATGCACGACCAAAGGGCCAGAGGATTCCCAAGGGACCTCTGGCCCTTCAGTCCTGCGTCGCTGGGCCTAGGCTAAATGAACCTGGGCGAGAGCCTTGGTCCATCGAGGGGGAATCTGATGAATGCTGACGATCTGATCCTGATCAGTGTCGATGACCACATAGCTGAACCGGCCAACATGTTCGATGCGCATGTGCCCGCGAAGTACAAAGAGTTTGCACCTCGGGTTCTCACCGACGAGAACGGAATCGAACAGTGGTGGTACGGCGACATCAAGGGCCGCAACCTTGGTCTCAATGCTGTGGCCGGGAAACCCCGTGAGTATTTCAATGTGGATGCTTCTCGTTATGACCAGATGCGTCCGGGCTGCTGGGATGTCAACGAACGAGTTCGCGACATGAATGCCGGTGGTCAACTTGCTGGATTGAATTTTCCAAACTGGACGGGCTTCTCAGGTCAGGTTCTGAATCTCGGACCGGATCGAGCGATCAACGAAATCATGATCAAGGCCTACAACGATTGGCACATCGATGAATGGTGTGCCGCGCATCCAGGTCGGTTCATCCCTTGCGGCATTCTCCCGTTGTGGGACGTTGAAGAAGCTGCCGCTGAAGTACGTCGACTTGCATCCAAGGGTTGTCATGCCGTGACGTTCTCTGAGAACCCCGCTGCGTTGAACATGCCCTCGATTCACTCCGGAGCTTGGGACCCGTTGTTCGCCGCGTGTGTCGACACCGACACCGTGATCTGTTGTCATCTGGGTTCTTCTTCGAAGAGCGCGGCAACGTCAGTTGACGCACCCGCCGGTGTTGCGATGACCCTGTCGTCGGCCGGAACCGTCTACACACTTGTCGACCTCATCTGGGCGACCTTCTGGGAACGATTCCCCACGCTGAAGTTCTCGCTTACTGAAGGCGATATCGGATGGATTCCGTATTTCCTCTGGCGTGCAGAACATGTCAATGATCGCCATGGCGGCTGGATCAACCACGACTTCTCGAAAACTGGCTCACCCACGCAGATTTTCAATGATCACATTCTTGTTTGTTTCATTAAGGAAACAGTCGGGCCACAACTGTTTAGCCATTTCAATATCGACAATGTTTGTTGGGAATCGGATTACCCACACTCGGATGGCACCTGGCCGAACGCCCCCGAAGAACTCCTTAAGACACTCGAGGGCTTCGATGACGCGACGATCAACAAGGTCTCGTATGAGAACGCGATGAAGCACTACAACTTCGATCCGTTCAAGCACATTCCAAAAGACCAAGCAACAGCAGGAGCGCTCCGTGCTCTCTCGCCCGATGTCGATGTCATCACGCGCACAGGTCGTCTTGCCGACGAACGTGATTTGGCTCAGTGGAACAGCATTATTTCCGGCGTTGCATCCGCAGCGAAGAGTTGAGTCTTACTCCGCGGCGCGCAGGTTAACTTCAAAACCTGACTGCAAAACCATCCCCGAGAGCGGATCGATATCCGCATCGGCGCTGGTCAATGCACAAATGTTTGCGTCGCGACTCCCATGAGTGAGTGTTACGCATTCATCTCGAAGATTCGGGTCGGCGACAAGTCGAGCGGTTACTGAACCATTCGCATTTTGTATCGTGGCAAATTCCGGTGATCCGAGCGAGAGTACGTTTTGTGGCGACGCATGCAGCACAATCTCGTCGACTGTTCCTCCAGGAGCAGCGATCTCGCGGAACTGAGAGTTCATGAGCCGAAGTTGACGGCTTGGAAGAAGTCGCATTGCCTCGGCCGCTGGCGATCTCGCGTTCGCCAAGTGGAGAGATAACTGGTGCTCAATAGCAGGAGCAGCCAAGCGCCATTTTCCTTCCGGAAGGACATTCGCGCCGACCCATCCGTAGACCGCTCCAGAGTGCACCGTAAGCGTCGAGGCGTGCTCGAGGGCCCCTGGTTCTCGGCTTCGATCAATGAGTGACTGAAACAGCGCACGATCGTTCGTGGTATCGGCGGTTGATCCGCTGGGGAGCAATGCAAGTTCGAGTCGATCCGCAAGATTGGCAAACATCCACCACACCGGTTTTCGTTCAGCGACGGCTGGGACAACAGCGTCGGTGACCTGCGATGCGACTGCGAGTTGAAACGAGTCAAGGAGCCAAGTCAGGTCAGCGCGTTCGAGTTGATCGACTGCTGGAAGAACGTGACTCGCGAGCTCGGTTGTCTCGGTTGGAAAGATGTCGATGACAACGAGAGTGCTGAGCGATCGAAGTGCTTTGACGGTACGAGTGCTGTCAGGAAGGGCCGTGACTGGATTACCGCCTACGACGATGAGTGTCGTGATGTTTCCGGCCTCGATCTCAGGAATGAGGGCAGAACAGGGGTACTCGCCAAAGCGCCGGGGGAGATGTGGGCGACTTTTAGGTCCGGCTTCTGGCGTTCCATCTGTGGTGGGCAGAGATCGAGTATCGAGTTGAAGGAGATAGCCCGGGTTAAACCACATTCCACCTGGGCGGTCGTAGGAGTCGGTGACGATGTGAAGCGCCCAGAGTAAGTACTCGGTGACATTCGCGGTTGCCGACATTGAGACGCCGGTTCCCGTGAGTGCGCTCACCCTGCCGGCGCTCACGATTGCCGCCAGAAGCGAATCAAGCGTTTCCAAGGGGAGTTGGCAGCGGGTGGTGACGATTTCGTCGTCGAACTCGGCAACGTAGCGAATCAGTTCATCGACACCAGTGGTTCGTTCTCTCAGAGTCGTTGCAGATGGGTGGCTGCTCAAAAGACGACGTACAAGCCACCCCAGAACGAGCCAATCTGTTCCCGGCCGCAATTGAAGGTGATGGTTCGCGAGTGACGCAGTTTCGGTCTTCCTCGGATCGACGACCCAAATTGAGCCTCCGTTGCCTTGAAACTCGCGGAATCGGCGCACCGGATCGGGAATCGCGTTCGAATGACCATGAGAGACAACGGGATTACTGCCAAACAGCAGTAACAGTTTTGATGATTCGTGATCCCAGATCGGAGTGAGGCCGGACCAACCGCCGATGATCTCGGCCACAAGGGGTTTGCTCGGGGTGTCGATCGTTGTTGCGGTGTACTTCTGATGCGATCCGAGAAGTGTCAGGAATCGTTCTGCAGCGCGCCGGCCGGCGGTGTCGAAAGCTGAACCGCTGGCGAGGTACATGGCGACGGATTCTGGGCCGTGCTCATTGAGAGTCGTTGCGATGCGATCAGCAATATCGTCGAGTGCTGAGGGCCAGATCGTTTCTTCAAGCGTGGTGTCCTCCCGGACGAACGGCTTGTTCAGTCGTTGCCCGTCGTGGTGAACCACCCCGAGTGCCCTGCCTTTTGGGCATGTGTACCCGCGAGAAAGTGCGTGCGACTCATCGCCGCGGATTTTCATGATTGCGTCGTTCGCAACCGTCACGACAAGTCCGCACATGGCATTGCATACTCGGCAAAACGTCTGTACATCCACCGATTGATCTTCTCACGGGCAGTGCAAGCAGTGAGGTTGCTCGTTAGTGCTCGAGTCTCGTTGGGTCAGGATCACGCCACATCAGCCATACCGGTGGGCTCCCCGGAACGCTGACCTCTTTGAGCACTCGGAAACCAAAGCGCTCGTAGAAGGGCAGATTCTCAGGCTTCTGCGTCTCGAGATACGCGGGTTCGATCGTTGTGTCGCATTTCGTCAGCACCGGTTGAAATAGTGCCTTCCCGTAGCCGTGTCCCTGAAGGCTGGGATCGACGCCGAGAAGCGCCAGATACCAATGAGGTTCTGAAGGATGCGCATCTTCAACGGCACTGAGAAGTTTCAGGCCCGTGACGCGATTACGCCCCGTGAGCAGGGCACGTGCGCATGCTGTGTAGATCCTGATCTCTCGCGATCTTGATCGTGGCGTCGCTCTTGGCGGAAGCCAGGATGCGGAACCAACAACCCGTTCAGTTTCAACGGCTCCCCAAACCTGTCCGTGGTGGAAGCAGTCACGCAAGAGTGCGCCGAGGAAGATTGGTAGTAGTCGTAGTTCTTGTTCTGGGCTTTTGGCGAAAAAGCCAAACAGCGGGTCAGGCCAGAACGCTCGACTCGTCACGGCAATCGATTCGTTGCGTTGTTGTCGCGAGATGAGTTGGATCTTCGACTGCTGACTCATGGGACGAGGGTAGCCAGAACGCCGCGGCAGATGTCCGCGAGGTCGATGGCTGATGGCTAGTCGATGGGACCATCTGTACACTTGGAAAGCAAGTACTCCGGGGGGAGTACATCAGGCGGTCTGGAGTCGTCTGCTG
>JBILIB010000142.1:0-5281 GCA_044350215.1 Acidimicrobiales bacterium | reverse complement strand
AACGTTGCCGTACAGCTCGGGGTAGACCTCGGGCTGAAGCACGGAATCGATCACGCCAAGCTTCGAAACCTCTTTGGTCTTGAAGTTGTCTGGATCGTCGAGCACCTCGCCGTCGCGATTACCGAGAATGTTGGTGGAGTACCAACCACGGAGACCGAGCATGCGGGCCTTGAGGCCCGGAGCAAGAAGGGTCTTGAGCCAGGTCTGACCGGTCTTGAAGTCCTTGCCGGCGATCGGCACGTTCTCGCGAGCGGCAAGTTCACGCATGCAGGGAAGGTCGACGGAAAGGTTTGGTGCACCGTTGGCAAAGGGAACATGGGACATGAGTGCGGCATACGCATAGATCTGACTGGGCGAGATGTTCTCGTCGTTGTTGCGCAGGCCTTCTTCGAAGGACTCGATGGTCATGTGAACGGCGCTGGCCTCTTGGTACGCCTCGGTCGAACCACACCACACCATGACGAGACGATCGCAGTTGTTCTCGGTGCGGAAGTTTTCGATGTCTGCGATGAGGGCCTCTGCCTGGGCCATCTTGTCGGTGACGTTCTTGATGCGAGTGCCATCGAGGCGCTTGACCCAGCGCTGATCGAACACGGCGTCCATCGCGACGACACCTTCGAGTTCGGCCGAGATGGGGCCGAGGTCGCGGTCTTCAAGCACGCCGGCTGTGCGGGCGGCCTCAAGGGCATTCGGGCTGATGGGATCCCAGCCGCCGAACACAAGGTCACCGAGATCGGCCAGTGGCACGAACTCACGGATGAGTGGGTTGCGGTTCTCGTCACGCTTGCCCAAACGGATGTGGGCGAGCTGGCTGAGTGAGCCGACGGGAACGGAATGGCCGTTGCGGGCGGAGATGACGCCAGCAATAAAGGTGGAGGCGACGGCGCCCATGCCGGGGGTGAGAACCCCAAGGCGGCCGGTGGCGGGAGCAATGGTTACGGGTGTGTTCATGCCCGAAAGGATAGGTGAGTCTTGACAGTTCAGAAGTTCATTACAGGAAGACTTAACAGTAGGGTGGCGAGATGCCCACCTCAGACCGCCGTTCCCCCGTCGAGGGCCCATTGCTCAATCTCACGGTGCAGCAATTGGCCTACCTCGTTGCCGTGGCCGATCACGAAACGTTCTCCGACGCCGCGTCATCGCTCGGTGTAACGACCTCGGCGTTGTCGCAGGGACTCGCAGAACTTGAACGGCGTCTTGGTCTCGCCTTATTCGAACGCCAGGGTCGGCGCCAGCTTTTGCGCGAAGAGACGAACCAGGTCCTTGCCTATGCCCAACGCGTGGTTGCCGACACGCGTGACCTGGGTCGGTGGGTTGGTGCCGCCAAAGACGGTGGAGTCGGTCGTGTGCGGGTTGGAATGATTGATGCTGCAGCGGTCCATCACTTGCATGACGAGATGACCTCATTTCGTGCACAACATCCGGAAGTGGATCTCCGACTCGTTGTCGCTCCTTCGGGTGAATTGCTTGACCAGGTTCGTCGCGGGGATCTTGATCTCGCAGTGATTGTTGACCCCGAACATGTGGATGGACTCGATGTGACCCCGGTAGTGACCGAATCGCTCGTTGTTGTTGCACCTGCCGGGAATGACATCGGTGCACCAAGCACATGGGGACCGTGGGTGTTATTTCCGCGGGGATCGAGAACTCGCCAACTCATTGAGCGCGCACTTGTTACGCGCGGTGCGGTCGTCGACGTTGTCGCCGAATCCCATCAGCCCGATGTGCTGCGCGAGATGACGCGGCTTGGAATGGGATGGTCAGTTTTACCCGACTCCCAATCTGGTCAAGAGGACGGAGACGAAAAGGTCGTGGTTGCCGAACGTCATCTCGTGCTCGTAAGGCCTTCTGCCCGCAGCGCGAATGCGGCGGCGGATCAGTTCGTTCAGACGTTGGTGGACTGACGATTCCTACGGACTTCGGTCTTGTGCTGGTCGGCACCTACCATTGCGTGACTCGGATCGCCCGGGCTGTTGGAGGACTGACATGTTTCTCGGTGAGGATATTTTGCCCTGGATGGTCTTGGCCATCGGTGGTGCTCTCGCGATCGGAACCGTCTTTGCTCTCATTCGCCCTCCAAAGGAACACGGAACTGGCGATCTTGATCGCCCCCCTATGGCCCGAAGCGTTGTGATGATTGCTGTTGGTTCAATCGCTGCAATCTGGGGAATCGCATCGTTGGTGAGTTGAGATCTCGTGACAACTGATACTCATTCAATCCTCACGCTGCAATGTCCTGATCAACCGGGCATCGTGGCTGCAGTTGCCAATCTCATTGCTGATGTGGGTGGAAACATCATGAACGCTGATCAGCACACCGATCGCGATTCTGCAGTCTTTCTTCAGCGCATTGAAATCGATGGAACGGTGGATTGGGCAGCTTTTGATCTCGGATTGGCCCAACTCATCGAGCGCTTTTCGATGCAACACACCTTGCATCGACCGGGAAACCGAGACCGAGTTGTGATTGCGTGTTCGGCGGAGTTGTACTGCGCGGCCGATCTTCTCACCCGAGCCTCACTTGGTGAACTCGATATCGATGTTGTTGCGATCGTTTCCGACAAACCTGCGGCTGGCGAACTCGCCGTTCAGCATGGCGTTCCTTTTCGTTTGGTCGATGGCGGCCTCGCTGGAGATTCGCGAGCAGCGCAAGAGGCTGCGTTTGCTGCAGTGCTCGACGAACTCGAACCCGATCTTGTGGTGCTGGCCCGCTACATGCGGATTCTCCCTGAAGTGATCACGCGTCATTGGAACGGACGAATGATCAACATCCATCATTCATTCCTTCCGGCTTTTGCCGGAGCGAAGCCGTATCACCGTGCGCATCAGCGCGGCGTCAAGCTCATTGGCGCGACGGCGCATTACGTCACTGCCGAACTTGATGCAGGCCCGATCATTGCCCAAGGCATCACGCCCGTGAGTCATCGCGACGAAGTCGAAGATCTTGTGCGTAAAGGTCGCGATGTGGAACGCACCACGCTCGCCAACGCGGTTCGACTACACCTTGAGCATCGAGTACTTGTGTGGGACAACCGCACGTGCGTCTTTGCGTGAATCACACTTCGGCCGACTTTGAATTGGGCGCCACTGCTCGCCCTTTGGTCTAGAGACTGCGGGCGAAGATGGCCACAAAGTCTCGTGCATCCGATGAGAGGTACCGGTTTGCGCTCTTGAATGATTCCGGGAGCAACTTTGTTCCTTGGACTGATGTTGGATCGAGGTAGCGGGTGGCGCTGTAAAAGTTGAACGTGGTCCACACGGTGTTGATGTCCAACTGCATTGCTCGAACACATCCGGCTCGCAACATCAGGTTGGCGAGTGAGAGCGATGAGAGTCCGTCGCCATAGCCGTAGACAATCGCTCCGGTGGCTGTGACGCCGACGGCGGAACGCCATGCGTAGACCTTGTTTCCGAACGTTGCGCCCCATTTTCCATCGACGTTGTCAACCAGACCAGGTACCAGTGCACCGGGCGCAGCAGTTGCAGTTGGCACGCCGCCAGGATTGGGCGGGCCACCACCGTTGTCAATAATGAGATCAAGGTTTTGGCGAACAGCAGTGACCTCGGGGGTCATCACAGCATCGCGACCCCATTGACCGACTGTGGCTGTTCCGTCTTTGTAGGTAACGAATGACGCGGCACCATCACGTAGGGGACGTTGTGTAACGCCGTCCATGTAGAAGCCGCCTTTGGCATCGTCCATGCGGAAGCCGCCGTTAAATGCGGCGATGAGTGACAGGCGACGGTCCATCGGAACCTGAGGGGGCTTCGCCCACTTTCCGCCAGGTTCCTCCGACCCGGGGAATACCTCAAAGGACGTAAGTTTCGGATCGATCCAAACGAGTCCATCGAGGATTGATGTGTGGACGGAGTCGGGGCGAACCTGGGTTGTGTACATCGTCTGCGCGCCACCAACCAGTGGTCCGACGGGTTGCCACACACCTTCATTCGCTACGGGGGTGACGCCTTCAGGGACTTGAACATTGGTCGGAGCGGGAAGGTGTGGAGCAACGGCCTTCACCGTGGTTGTGGGACCAACATCACCAGAGACGGGGACCTCAATGGCGCGATCGGGTTCTCCGCCTTCTTTCGGCTTGTTGTTGCGAAGCCACCAACTTTCGACGGTGTTGAGTACACCTCCGAGGTGATTGTCACGCATCCACTCAGCACCGCGTTCAGCGAACGAAAGGTTTTGTGTGGTGACCATCGCGTTGACGAACGAGACCGTGGGAAGGACGAGAAGGACTGCGACTACAAGCGCAGCGACCTTCAACCAACGTGGCGTGGGTTTGCGGACCTTCTTGCGGCGCTTGCCCTTTGATTCGCCAGGAGGAAGCGGAATGTCCGAACTGGGAGCGTTCGCCTCAGCGGTTGGTGCTGGGGTGCCCTCTACTTCTCGCAAGAGCGCGGTGAGTGGATCAAGGGCATCAGAACTCGCTGAGTTGGGTGTTGCCGCGCTTTCGGAGTCGGAGCCGGGAGGAGTTGTTGAAGACATAACTACCGCCGGTTGAGGGTCGAATAATCGAAAGGACGACTAAGGATCCTATAGCGGGCGCTGCCGATGTCAGGACAGCGAGAGGTATGGCGATGTTCGGGAAGTTGCATGCGGTTCAGCCGGCCTCGGTGGTGGAGTCGCAGGAGGGGAGTGCCGGTCGTCATGAGGGCGGCGCAGCCGCGACGGTCAGGTCCTACGATCGTGACGACAAATACTTCTTGGGGGTACCGATGGCGTTTTTTGGAATTCGGTTCGATATGCGCATGCCGGCGACGGCACCCGGAACTCGTGCTGATCGCTATGGCGCGTCTGTCGACATGGTCGAGTGGGCCGATTCCCTGGGTTTCGTCACGGCGATCCTTTCCGAACATCACGGATCACCTGACGGATACCTCCCATCGCCGCTCCCGTTGGCAGCAGCGATGGCCGCGCGTTCGTCGAATATCCGCATCGGCATTTCGGCCATGGTCAGTTCCTTCCACGATCCACTTCGCCTGGCCGAAGACGTGGCTGTTGTCGATCTCATTAGCGGTGGCCGACTCGATCTCACACTCACCAATGGGTATGTGAGTTCTGAATTCGAGATGTTCGACGTTCCGCTTTCGAAGCGAGCAGCACGCACAACAGAAGCTGTTGCGACGCTGAAGCAGGCATGGACGGGTGAACCATTCGAATTCCGCGGGCGCACCGTGCAGGTGTTGCCGACGCCGGCTCAGGTCGGTGGTCCCCCGATCTCATTGGGTGGTTCAGTGGAAGCAGCGGCTCGTCGCGCGGCGCGCATCGGCG
>JBILIB010000141.1:0-5292 GCA_044350215.1 Acidimicrobiales bacterium | reverse complement strand
CTGCCATGGCTGACTTCGTCGGCCGTCCTCGTACTGATGCGGCTGAAGATCAAGTAGACCGCACGTCTGAAGCGCAAAAGCGCATCGCTCAAAGTGTTGCGTACCTCGCCGAGAATATTGAAAAGGTCCCGGTTCTCTGTGTTCCTGTCGTCGCTGGTCGGACTGATGGAAACGGGTCCGGGGCCCACGCCGATCGCACATCCACCTTTTGGCAGGCGGGGCGTTGGGGTTCAGTCGTACCTGCACTGTGGTCGTTCATGCTTGCGCTTCGATCACGTGGACTTGGATCTGCTTGGACAACGTTGACGTTGATCCGCGAGCGCGAAGTCGCCGAAGTCTTAGGCATTCCTTATGAGGAATGGATGCAAGTCGGTCTGTTTCCAATTGCTCACACAATCGGCACGGATTTCCGCATTACCCCTCGCAAGCCCGCTGAAGAACTCACAAGATGGAATAAGTTCCAAAGTTCGTGAACCTGGGTTAGGTCTCGAAAGGTAGGAGCGACTCAGCGAGCGCGCCGAGTTCGGCGTCGGGGTCGGCGTCTCCGACAAGGGGAATGATCACGAACTTTGATGCTCCAGCATCGATGAACTCGTCTAAGAGCGACGGAAGTTTCTCGCGCGTTGGTATGACCGAGCGCGGGTCGAGTCCTGGGCGGCGGCGTTCGATGACGTCGACAAATCGCTGGGGGAGGGGGCCATCTGAATAGGAAATAAGCGCGCCGTAATGCTCGGGGTCCATGGTGCGGCCGGACTCGCTCGCCGCCGCCTCGATGACAGGAATCGATTCCGCAACGTCCGCGGGTGAGCAGAACGACGGCAACCATCCGTCGCCGACTCGACCAACGCGACGGAGTTCGCTCGGGGCGATTCCCCCAAGCCAAACATCGAGTTGTGATTGTGTGGGTCTGGGCAATACCTGAACATCGTCAACGGAGAAAAATTCTCCGTGGTGTGAAATGACTTCGCCGGTCCAACACGCGCGCATGAGGGCGAGTGCTTCGTCATGGCGCCGACCACGTTCGCCGCGCTCAACACCGAACGCACGCTGCTCGGGTGGATCAACCGCGCCGAGTCCGACCGCAGGAAGAAAGCGCCCTCCGGAAAGAACATCAAGCGTTGCCATCTCTTTTGCCAAAATCACCGGGTTGCGACCAGGGAGAACCAGGACGGAAGTCCCAAGCTTCATTCGCGTCGTGCGACCTGCGGCGATGGCCAGCGCAATCATCGGGTCGGGAGTCTCAGCACCAATTCGCTCAGACATCCAAAGCGAATCGAATCCAAGTGTTTCGCATCGATCAACGATTGCGTTAAATCGAATGGGGTGTGCAGCCCCGGACAGGGTGCCGAGGCCGATCCCCACTCGTACTTTCATGGCGCCGCTCATGTGATGATCCTTGCACCTCTAGCGTGAATCGAACGGGTTCCGGGCCAAGCGACCGCTGTGGGTGTGCTTGGCCGCGTACAGTCGTAGTTCTTGAACGCCCCCCGTTCCACCTTCGTACGCATGGCACGTCTCACAGCGGTTCTCGCGGTGTCGATGGCTGTCCTCGCTCTTGCCGGTTGCTCAGGATCGAACGCAAGTCCGGCAGCGACGACCGAATCCACCGATTCCACGATTGCTTCTCCTTCTGGACCGATTGATGGGGGCACGCTGGATATCGCGGTTGCTGCCGCTCCTTCGAAGTGGGCGCCGAATAGAGGTCCGTGGACGACCGATGAACTGCAAGCAGCGCGAGCTGTCTATGACCGATTGATGGTTCGCGATTCCAATGATCAGCCTGTTCCCGAATTGCTTTCAAAAGTATCGGCGAATTCGAACTTTACGTCGTGGACGTTGGTGGTTCGCGAGGGCGTGACCTTCAGTGACGGATCTCCTCTCACCTCCGAAATCGTTGCGTTCAATTTGCGCGCTCAACAGGCAGATCCCTCAAACACCGATCTCTTGGCTCCGATCTCCGCGATAACGACTCCTGACGCTCAAACCGTCGTTGTTTCGATGTTCACTCCGTGGTCGACATTCCCGCAATTACTGACTACGCGATTGGGGACGATTGCTGCACCGGCAACGCTTCTTGGATTTGATCCGCGCCCCATCGGTACCGGCCCGTTCGTGTGGTTTGGCGTTGATGAAGCGGGCATCACGATTGTTGTGAAAAATCCCACCTATTGGAAGAAAGGTCTGCCACATCTCGATGGAGTTCGTTTCCTTCCGATTCCCGAGGCTGCGGATCGGGTAACCGCTGCACTCGAAGGAAAAGTTGGAATGGTGGCGATCGATGAGCCCCGGCAGTTGCAGCGACTCGAAACCGTTCCGAATCGCGACGAAAAAATCACTCTTCATGATGATCGAAATGCTGAACGACCAAAGGTAAACATTGCCTTCGAAACAGGTCGTGCTCCGTTTGATCGGATCTCCGCGCGCCGTGCGGTTGCACTTGCAACTGACCGCACCGAGATCCTTTCCAAAGCCTTCGCAGGGCAGGGTTCGATTGCGCGGGGAATGGTGAGCGACACCTCACCTTGGTTCGTTGACCATTCCCGTTCGGCGCGAGACCTCGATCGAGCGAGGAAGCAGGTTGAGGAGTACACGAAGGAGACTGGTGTTCCGTTAGCGTTCCGCCTCCTCGTGGCACCTGACACCACTCTTGAGCGTGTGGCCTCACTTTGGCGTGGTCAACTTGAAGAGGTGGGAATCGACATGACAATTGATCTTGTCGACCCCCAGACGCTGTCACTCGCGGCTGTCTTGGGTCAGTTCCAAGCGATCTTGCAGATCGGATTCGATTCCTCTCATCCCGACGCCTACGAGCCACTCTTCCGCGGAATCCCTGCGGAACAGGCCGTCGTCAGTGGGAATACCACCCGGTACATCAGTCCGCTTGTAACAAAGTCTTTCGCTGATGCCCGTACCACTGCAGACGTGACGCGTCAGGTTGATGCTTACGGAACGATTCAGGAACAGGTCGCGATTGATATCCCGTATTTATTCCTCGTGCAGTTGCGAGAAGTTGTCGTGACCACGCCGAAATTGCGTGACGTAACGAACTGGTCAAGCGGTTCGGGTGCTGGGGGGCTGGGCCAGGACGACGCAACGGTTTCGCTGGCACAGATGTGGCTCGCTCGCTGAACGAGGCCCTGGATTACGCGCTGAGGGGCGTTCCTGCAAACGGCGATGGATCGCCATTTTCTGGAATCTGGGGAACAGTCCAATCCATACGCGCAGACAAATTTGCTGCCACAGCGGCCCATTCGGCTGGGTTCCAGCCTTGCGCGACAGCCTCGACCTGATGAGCCTGGTTGATGTGCACGAAGGCGGGAAGCGTGTCGAGTCCAAAGGCCTTTGCAGCGGTTCGTTCGGGATCGGCAAAGATCAAGATCTCTGAAGCCAACGGGCCGACGTACTCGCGAACCTCGGCTTCGGGAGCCGTTACGAGAAGAGCCACGCGGACATCGGCCTCGGAATAGTTTCGAAGGATCCGGAGGGCGGTTTTGAGAATCCAAGAACTTTCGTTGGTGAACGGGTCGAGGATCACGATCGCCAAATGGAAGTTGGTGGTCCATTCCGAGATCGGACGGCTTTCGCCAGTCAGGGGGTGTAGTTCCACAGCGGCCTTCACATCAGTAGTCACAGCCTCAGAAGGTAGCGCGAGTAGGTTGGGGGAACCGCACATGGGCGAAGCGCCCGAGAACTTCTTCAGGAGTCAACATGGTTGTCCTTGCCGCATTGAACAGCACCGGATACAAGATCGTTCTGATGATCCACGTTCTCGCCGTCATCGTGGGGTTTGCGCCGTTGTGGCTCGCCCCAGTGCTGGTTCGTTTGACAGCAGCGGGCGACAAAGCTGCCGCCGACGGTCTCGAGGTCTCCATCCTTCGCTTCTCGCTTCCGGGCATTGGCATTGCGGGAATTTTGGGTTTCGCCCTCGCTGGGATGAGCGAGAAGGCCTACAAGATGTCGCAAGCCTGGCTGTCTATCTCTGCGGTGTTGTGGGTTGTGCTTCTGGCTCTGTTATTCACGGTGGCTCGCCCAGCCATCAAAGCCTTCCGCGACGGAGATGCCGCTGCTCGCAGCCGAATCATGATCGCTACCGGCATCAGCCACATCATTCTCGTTGTCACGCTGTATTTCATGATCTTCAAGCCGGGCGCCTGAAGCATCTCGGTAGGGTGCAGTTCTGATGCACCCGGTTGAACGACTTCGCTACGTGGCTCGGGCTACGGGCTATCCCCAAAGCGTGATTGTTTCTGAAACGGCGCGGGCGCTCGCAAGTTTCGCAAGCGATCCACAAGGACTCGTCACCGCGTGCCGGCGAATGGTGCAGCGTCAACCAGGGTCGGCTCCTTTGGTTTGGCTCTGCGCACGTGTCCTCTGCGCGGGCGACCCTTACGCGGAAATTCGCGCGGCGCTCGAAGAACTCGAAGGAGACCGAACGTCGGTTGAACTTGCGCATTCGCTTCCCGATGAAGCCACCGTCGTTGTTTTGGGCTGGCCCGAACTTATTGGGGCGGCATTACCTCGTCGCGGCGATATTGAAGTCCTGGTCGTCGATGTGCACCAAGAGGGTGGGGGTCTGGTGATGCAACTGGTTGATGCTGATGTGAACGCGCTTGATGTTCCGTTAGCGGGACTCGGGGCAGCTGTTGGCGACGCTGACCTTGTGCTTCTCGAAGCTTCGGCCGTGGCTCCAACCGAATGGCTTGGCGTTTCCGGCTCACTGGCCGCGGCCTCGGTGGCGAAAGCACGCGAAATTCCGGTGTGGGCCGTTGCCGGAGTGGGGCGGTTCCTTCCGCAACGAATGTGGGAACCAGTCCGTGAGCGGATCATCCCTGAAGAGGCATGGGATGCCGACGACGAGGTCGTACCCCTCGCCATGCTTGACAAAATCGTGGGCCCTACTGGTCCGCTCAGCGTCGTTGATGCATTACGACGAACCGATTGTCCGATCGCAACCGAGCTGTTTAAGGGCGACGTCATCTAGTCCGCCGGTAGGGTTTCGGTCATGAGCGCGCCGATCACTGACACGTTGATCGTCGATCGCTATCTGGAACTTGGACTTCGTATGGGTCGCCACATCGATGGTTTCGTCGATGCCTATTACGGCCCAGTCGTGATTGCCGATCGAGTTGGCGCTGAGCCGGTGCTCGCCCCAGAGGTTCTCGTTACCGCTGCTGGTCAACTGATCGTTGATCTCGACGCAGGAATCGGCGACGACCTTCTTGATGCTTCGCGCCGACGATGGCTACGAGCGCAGGCGACCGGAATGCACACCTCTGCTCGCAAAATGGCGGG
>JBILIB010000140.1:0-5338 GCA_044350215.1 Acidimicrobiales bacterium | reverse complement strand
GCGTCGGGCAACCAGATGAACAACGGAATCTGTGCCGACTTGCCAATGGCGCCGACAAACAGCATTAGTGCAATAAACGTCGCCGTGGTTTCCGCCAGTCCCGGAGACAACGGAAGGAATTCGGTATAGGTAACGGTGCCAAATGCGAAGAACGTCATGAAGATTGCGACCATGAAGCCCCAATCGCCAACGCGGTTGGTGATGAACGCTTTCTTGCCAGCGCTGGCGTTCTCGTCCTTTTCAAACCAGAACGCGATGAGGAAGTACGAACAAGCACCCACGCCTTCCCAGCCAAGGAACGTAAGCACCAAGTTGTCGCCGAGAACGAGGATCAGCATCGAGAATACGAACAGGTTCAGGTACATGAAAAAACGCGGGAAGCGACTGTCTCCATGCATGTACCCAATCGAGTAGAGATGGATGAGAGATGCGATGCCCGTTACAAACAGCACCATCGCCATTGAAAGCGGATCGAGCAAGAAACCAATATCAACGCTGAAATTGCCAGCAGGGATCCATTCGAACAACGAAAGTTCGTAGGTGTGTTCGGGCTCGCCCCAAAGTCCGGCGAACACAACACAGGCAGTTACGAACGCAAGGGCGACCGCACCCGTGCCGATCCAACCAGCCCGCGGCTCACCAATGCGCTTACCGAAAAACACCAAGATCAGGAAACCTGCAAGCGGCAGTGCAGGGATTAACCAGACAAGTCCGACCATGTCCCCTATCCCCTCAGTGTCCGAAGGTCATCGGCGGTAGCGCCGGGACGACGACGTGCCATTGCCACGATGAGGGCCAGGCCAACGACAACCTCGGCAGCGGCGACAACCATGACGAAGAAGACGATGATCTGACCAGAGATGTCATCAAGCATCTTTCCGAATGTCACGAACGAAAGGTTCACGGCGTTGAGCATGAGTTCGACGCACATGATCATGACCAGCGGGTTGCGGCGGATCAGAACGCCGACGCCACCGATCACAAAAAGGATCGCCGAGAGCATCAGGTACGCCAGTGAGAGGTTTGAGCTCATCAGTGCGCCCCTTCCTCGGGAATGGCGGTCAGCGGTTCGTCGCCCATGTCGGTCATGGATTCCGGCTCGGGTATGGGCTGGAGATCGCGGGGACGGCGGGAAAGAACAACCGCTCCGACAACAGCGATGGTGAGAAGAGCGGCAGTGACTTCAAGCGCAAAGACGTAGGTCGTGAACAGCTCGGTACCGATCTGCGTGATATTTGAGACCGTGGGCGAGAGAGCGCCAGTGACCGACCGTGAGCCAGTAACGATGGCGTCCTTCCCGATAATGATGATGGCGAGCATCGCTCCGAGAAAAAGCAGCCCTACGAGTCCGGCAAGAAGTCGTTGGCCAACGAGGGGTTCGGTATCAAGGTCCTCTTCGCGATCGACGCCCAAAAGCATCATGACAAAGAGGATCAACACGACAATGGCGCCGGTGTAGACGATGACCTGCACAACGGCGAGCAGTTCGGCGCCGAGGTTCAGGAAAAGCACGGCGATTCCGAACAGGGTCGCAATAAGACTGAGAGCGGCATGCACGGGGTTGCGTGAGGCAACGACTCCAAGTCCCCCGGCAAGCACGATGAGCGCACTCACGATAAAAACCGCAGTTTCCATGATCAGAGATCACCGCCGCGTTCGTGGTGCTCGTCGTGGTGCTCATCGTGGTGCTCGTCATGTCCTGGCGAAACGTGCTCGGGAGTTCCCGGCGCATGATCCTCGTGACCATGACCGTGTTCGTCGATCATGTCGGGAGGAGTAGCCAGGGAGTCCTTGACGTCCTGCGCAGCTTCAGGCGCACGAATGCCATAGCCAAGTTCGCCCGACCAACCAACAACACCTTCGAAGGCTGCAGAACCAGAGGGTGACGTTGCGCGCATCCAAGCAGAGGTCGGCAGATCTTCGCCGGCTCGCCAGTCTTCCCACGGCATCTTCTGAGGCATGCCATCGTCGTCGACAACGAGTTCGGTCTTGGTGTAGATCGCGTCGGCGCGATTTGTGAACGAGAACTCGAACATCTTGCTCTCGGTAATGGCTTCGGTCGGGCAGGCTTCGACACAAAGATCACAGTGGATGCACCGGAGATAGTTGATCTCGTAGATGTAGCCAAAACGCTCTCCGGGGGAAACTGGGTCCTCAATCGGATTGTCGGCGCCACGCACGAAGATGCACTTCGCGGGACAAACACCAGCGCAGAGTTCGCAACCGATGCACTTTTCCATTCCGTCTTCGTAACGGTTGAGAACGTGACGACCGTGAACACGAATCGGCTTGGGCGCCTTTTCTTTCGGATACTGCGTTGTCACGCGTTGCTTGCGGCCGATTTGGCGCAGGCTGACGAGAAAACCACCGAGGTAACCCATCAGTCGACCACCCCTTCGAGTCGGCGAGCTTTCGAGGTTGCAATCGCTGCCTTGAGAAGTCCGTAGCCAGTAAGGCCTACGACAACACCGATTGCAACAGTGATGAACCCGTTCCAGTTCTGATCACGCGCAACCCAGAACGTGGCGAGAAGGAGAATCCATCCGAGTGAAAGCGGAATGAGCACCTTCCAGCCAAGGTCCATGAGTTGGTCATAGCGAACACGAGGAACCGTGCTGCGCACCCAAACGAACAAGAAGAGGAACCCAGTCATCTTGAGGAGGAACCAGATGACTCCCCACAGCCAACCTGGGCCAAGAAGCGCAGGACCGGCGGGGCCACCCAAGAAGAGGGTGACGATGATGGCAGCCATGGTTACGGAGTTCATGAACTCGGCAACAAAGAAGAGCGCGAAACGAATAGATGAATACTCGGTGTGATAGCTGCCGACGAGTTCCTGTTCCGCTTCAACAAGGTCGAATGGCGGACGATTGAGTTCCGCTTGGCTTGCAAGCAAGAAGACCACGAACGGCACAAACCCTGTGGCAATGAGATTCCAATTGGGGATGAAGCCGCCCAAACCGCTACCGGCCTGCGCCATCACGATGCCGTGCGTGCTAAGCGTCCCCGTCGTGAGCACAACCGCACACACCGAAAGTCCGAGTGCCGCTTCATAAGAGACCATCTGTGCCGAAGCGCGAACAGAACCAATGAGCGGATACTTCGAGCCTGATGACCAACCAGCAAGCATGACGCCGTAAACCGCAATTGATGACATAGCAAGAGCGAAAAGGATGCCGATCGCGGGATCGGCGAGTTGCAGATAGGTCGTACGCCCAAAGATCTCGACCGATCCATCGTGACCATTACTGAAATCGCCGCCGAATGGAACGATGGTGAAAAGCAAGAACGCTGGCACCACGGTGAGCAGTGGCGCCAAGATAAAGACCCGGCGCTCGGCCCTGTCGGGGATGAGATCTTCTTTAAAGAAGAACTTGATGCCGTCGGCGAGTGTCTGAAGGATGCCGAAGGGGCCTGCAGTGTTGGGGCCTACTCGATTCTGGAAATCGCTAACAACCTTGCGTTCGAACCAGATCATCAACATGGTCGCCACCAAAAGGAATGCGAACACGCACACGACTTTCAGGATGACGATGAGCACAACAGCAAGATCAATTTGACCAGAGAGAAGCGGATCACCACCGAGCATGTTCATGATGCGGTCTCGATCCTGACTTCGGCGACAAGTCCATCGGCAGACACAAGGTCGCTCACACGTCCATCGGCCTGATTCACAATCATCGCAGCAACACCACGAGGAACGCCCGGATCAGATTGCACGGTGACGTTCACCGACGCCTTTGCCGTACGAACGATCGCGCGTCCACCAGAGGCGACACCGAGGCGATCAAACTCCCACGGATTCAACGAAACGATCGACCCGGCAGCGAGCGGCGCAAGCGAGGGTGCCGACTGCACAAGCGTGCCCTGGTCGTACAGCTTTCGAGATGCGACAAGACGGAAGCCGTAGGAATCAACGGGTGGAGACACAACGGCCTCGATCGGCGTGAACTGAACGAAGGGAGGCATGGAGCCAGCAACGTCGGAGTCGTCGGAGATGATCTCGATCAGACCTTCGACGTCGTCATCGGTTTCTTCAACAACAACGTCGGCGGTGACGTCGACCTCGGCGCCATCTTCGGACACCGTCACGGTTTCTTCAATGATCACAATGTCATCGTCTTCTTCATCGATGATGACAACAACATCGAGCGGAAGCAGGATGCCATCGGGCGAACCCTCGGCGATTGCCTGATCGAGCGCGAGGTACGCCGGAGCGACTGCGGAAATCTCGGCGAGGACATCGCTGAAACTTTCGAAACCAAGATCGGTGCCAAGTCGGCTCGAAACCTCGGCAGCGAGCATCCAGTCGGCACGCGAGGTTCCCGGCGGAGTTACGCGGTGTGAAAGTGTGCTGACGCGGCCCTCGATGTTCGTGGTTGTGCCTGACTTTTCGGCAAAGCCTGCAGCAGCAAGTACAACGTCGGCGCGCTTACTTGAAGAATTGAGTGCCGTATCGACCGCGAGCACCGTGCGTGCACCAGTGAGACCACGCTCAGCAAGATCAGCATCGGGGAAGTCAGAAAGTGGATCAGCGCCCAAAAGAACAAGGACATCGATGCGGCCGTCGGCAGCTGCTCGCAGGATGCCTTCTGTATCGAGACCAGTTGCACTTGGCATTGTCGGCCAAACCTCGGCGTACCACTCGGCACCATCCTCGAGTGTGACGCGGCCGGGAAGAAGTCCCGGAGCAAGGCCCATGTCGAGTGCGCCACGAACGTTTGAACGACGCAATGCCGAGAGGAACGTGGTGTCGGGACGTGCGTTGAGAATTGCAGAGGCTGCAGCGACCGTGATGCTTGCCGATTCGGCGAGCGATGCACGACCGAGCACAACAGTGATCGGGCTGGTCGATGCAGAAAGAGCGGCACGAGCTTGTTCGAGTTCTTCAGCAGAAACACCCGCGATTTCACGATCGATTGCTGCCAAGCCCATGAGCGCAGCGACGACATCGGCGGTTTCGCCTGGGCGAGGATGCACCGACGCAGCGGTAAGCGAAGAGATACCGCTCGAACGAGGTGAAACCTCGACGATGGTGACGCGATCTTCGACAACGGCGTGACGAAGACGGAGGAACAGAACGGGAAGTTCTTCCTTGACATCGGGACCGAGCAGCAAAACGGTGCCGCCAGGAGCACAAACCTCGTCGATTGTTGCACTCGGAAGACCGAGAACTACGTGGGCAGGAAGTCCATCACCGAGTTGTGCGTCGACATTGTCGGTAGCAAGAACACCCTTGAACAGTTTCGACCATGCGTAGGCATCTTCGTTGGTGAGACGTGAACCACCGATGACGCCAATCGACTGTGCTGAAGATGCATTGCCGAGCGCATTTGCG
>JBILIB010000001.1:0-54407 GCA_044350215.1 Acidimicrobiales bacterium | reverse complement strand
AGATCGCTGCGAGTTTGGCTTTGGTTTCATCGTCGTCAACAAAAACGAATCGATATGGCTGCTGGTTTGACCCATTGGGCGCGTGAACCGCAATCTCCATGCACTCGGCAATGACATCGCGGTCAACCGAACGTTCGAGATCAAGCCGTTGCCGAACCGACGGCGTCGTCATCAGGATCTCGTCGGGGTCATGAACGACAAGCGGACCCTGAAACAATGTTTCGTAAGCGTTCAACGTTCCCCAGTGTTCCCAGATTCGGTCGATGAGACCGTCTTCGGTGAAGCGAAAGAGAAACCCGTAGACGTTTTCGTAGGGCTTACCGCCGATGGTCGTCGCCTTGTAGAGATGTTGACGAAAGACGTACGGCCCATCAGCGATGGTGTGTACGTCGTGAAAGCTGATGGTCGACAAGTCATACCGATCGATTCGTCGGCCGTTCGGTTGCGGCGGAGAAGGCGCCCGACCCAATATCCGCGCACCAACTTCATCTTTGCCACGAAACACCGTTTGTCCTGGCGCAGCGGGAAACTTTCCAAGACCGTTCCACCACTCGATGTCTTCGGCCATGAACGACAGACGGTCGACCTCGCGTCCAGCGACAAAGAACTGCTCGACTGCAGATTTATTGCGATCGCTCACTTGATTCCCCCAACAAAGCGGCGACGATGCCGTCACCTTTCCCGCGAGCGTACTGCGGAGCGAGGAATCAGATCTTTAACGGCTTATCGCTAAGGCCCATCTGGACGCGATCTACAAGTCCCCCGAATTTTTGCTTGATCTCAGAACTTACCGACTCAAGATCGCCAATTACAGCGAACTCCTGAAGCATCTCATCAGTGATCAAGTCGCCCATCGCTACCCATTCGCCCTGCTTTGAAAGTCGATTGAGTTCATCACCAACATCGCCCCATCCATGATGTTCCAGGACTCCGCGATAGGCAGGCGTCGAACCATAAAACGCGAGTTGCTGCCGAACTGCTGCCAACTTCGGCGCAATCTCGGCATCGTCTCGGCCTATCGCCGACATGATCGGGATCGTCACTTCAACATCGGTTCGTGACCGAGCAGACCGTTCAAGTCCTTTCGCCAGATTCACCATCGTGACGTCACGTAAATAACTCGGCGTGGTGAAACCATGTGCCATCAACCCATCGGCGACCTCGCCGGCAACGGCCGTCATACCGGGCCCTACCGCAGCAACGAAAATGCGCGGATCTCCACATTCACTCGGACCCTGATCAAACATGGGCGTCATCAACGTGTGGCGGTAGTAATCGCCCCGAAACGCAAGTGGCGTTCCTTCATTCCATGATTCCCAAATGGCACGGATGGCAAGCACAAACTCGCGCATACGTGCTGCCGGGTCAGACCACGGCATCGAAAATCTCTTGGTGATGTGAGGTTTGATTTGACTGCCGAGCCCGAGGATGAACCGTCCGTTCGAAAGGCGGTTGATGTCGTTGGCAATCACCGCCGCGTTCATGGGATTGCGGGCAAAGGCGACAGCGATGCCCGTGATGAGATCAACCCTTTCAGTGGCAGCAGCGCCCAAGGTGAGCGGCAGGAACGGATCGTGGGAGATCTCAACGGCGACGACACCATCAAACCCTGCGTCCTCTGCCCGCCGAATAGCGGCCGCCGCATCGGCGAGATTCCCGTGGATGATCGCATCGGTCTTCATGGCGCCATTCTGACCCCTCCGCCCACATAGGCCTAACCGCCGATGGGTGGGTACGCTGCCGCAGTCACACTTCCCTCTTTGGAGCGCACCCGAATGTCGATCGCCATCACCGAAGACCACCGCACCCTGGCTGACGTCACTGCCGATTTCCTCGAACGCCATGCATCACGTGACGCAGCTCGCGAACTGCTCGAAGCCCAGGACGAGGCAATGCCCTCTTTCTGGTCCGCGCTTGCCGAACTCGGATGGCTCGGTCTTCACATTCCTGAAGAGCACGGCGGTTCCGGCTTCGGAATGCCCGAACTTGTTGTTGTGGTTGAGCAAATGGGAGCGGGCCTTGCTCCCGGCCCGTTTGTGTCCACCGTCATCGCAAGCGCCGCGATTGTTGCTGCCGCCCCAGCCGATGTTGCCGCCAAGTTGCTCCCCGGACTCGCTGACGGAAGCGTGGTTGCTGGAATCGGATTCGGCGACGCACTTTCCACAACGTCAAACACCATCACAGGCACCGCTCGCAGCGTGCTCAGCGCAACGCTCGCGAACCTCATCCTCGTCACGGTTGGAAACGACCTTGCAATCGTGGAAGCAACGGCAAAGGGCATCGACATTCGCACGATGACCAACCTCGACCCCACCCGTCGCAGCGCGCAGGTCACGTTCGACAATGCTGACGCGATCATCGTTCCCGGCGGCGCTCAGTCGCTTATTGATTATGCACGACTCCTTCTGGCCGCTGAAGCAACCGGTGTGGCTCGTGCAACAACCGACATGGCAGCCGACTACGCCCGCGAGCGTCAGCAGTTCGGCCGAGCAATCGCCATGTTCCAGGCTGTGAAGCATCACTGCGCCAACATGCTTGTTGAAACAGAAATCGCAACCGCTGAAGTTTGGGATGCCGCTCGCTCCGCAGCAGCCGGTGGCGATCAGTTCTCCTACGCCGCGGCAATGGCAGCGACCACTGCATCGCATGCCGGCGACCGCAATGCGCAGATGAACATTCAGGTGCACGGTGGCATCGGATTCACATGGGAACACGACGCTCATCTCTACCTGCGCCGCGCACTTGCAATTGAGGCGCTGGTAGATGCCGAAGCTGCCGCCATCGATATCGCGAACCTTCTCCGCAAGGACGTCAAGATCGTCCGGGCCGTGGAACTCCCACCCGAAGCCGAAGCATTCCGCGCCGAGGCTCGTGCTGCAATCGAAGCGGTCAAGGATCTTGATGGCAATGAACGCGTTCGTGCGCTTGTCGCATCGGGCTACGCGGTTCCCCATTGGCCAAAGCCGTGGGGTCGTGCTGCCAGTGCAGTTGAACAGCTCGTCATTGAAGAAGAGTTCAACCGTGCCGGCGTAAAGCGTCCCGGCTACCAGATCACCGGCTGGGTCATCCTCACACTCACGCAGCATTCAAATGACGACCAGCTCGCCCGCTGGATCATGCCAGCACTCAATCAGGAACTCATCTGGTGTCAGCTGTTCAGCGAGCCCGATGCCGGTTCCGATGCCGCTGGCGTCAAGACCAAGGCCACGCGAGTAGACGGCGGCTGGCTCATCAACGGACAGAAGGTATGGACAACTGGCGCGCACCTTGCATCGTTTGGCCTCATCACTGTGCGCACCAACCCTGATGTGCCAAAGCATCAGGGCATCACATGCATGGTCGTCGACATGCATGCAGAAGGCGTCGAGATTCGCCCGCTGCGCATGGTCAACGGAGGCGCCGAATTCAACGAGGTGTTCTTCAACGATGTCTTCGTTCCCGATGACGATGTCGTCGGCCCCGTCGACGGCGGCTGGACTGTTGCTCGTGGCACGCTCGGTAACGAAAGCGTGAGCATCGGTAGCGGCGACGGAGCCATGGTCATCCCTCCGGCATCGTTCCTCGCGCCATACGACGCAAACCCCGAACGACTCTCTGGCGGCGCTGGTCGCATCGGTCGTGCTACTGCTCGATCACAAGCGGCTGAAACCCTCAATGTGCGCAGCGCACAACGAGCCGTCGCCGGTGGTGAACCCGGACCAGAGGGCGCGGTCACGAAGTTGCTGCTCACCGAAAACGCAGAAGAAGCAGCGGCAATTCTTTTCGAACTCGCTGGCCCTGTTGGCGTCTACCTCGAAGACGAAGGATTCATGGGTGGCACATTGCAACTCATGCATCGTGCGTTGGCGATTGCCGGCGGAACTTCAGAGATCAAGCGCAACCAGATCGGCGAGCGCATCCTCGGACTCCCGCGAGACCCGCTGATCAACTAATCAGCAACAACAGAGACTCAAGACGTCTCGTTCAGTCCCAAGGTGCCCAGGTGCTTTGGGGATGGACAAACGCGACATCGTTCACGTACCCATTCACTTTCACGACGGTTTGCATATAGCTCTGCGTGTCGTGAGTGCGGGTGAACTCGCGCTGCCATTCGGCAAGGTCCATTGATGTGGATGATGTCCAAACATCGTTCATCACGAACCGAGCTTCGTACCCACGATCGGCCATCATTGCGATGGTTCCGTTGATATTGCTCATCCGCTCTTCAAGCTCGACGAAGAGAACTGGATGATCACGCTCAATGGTTTCCCACGCGCCATTGAGGACCGCGAGTTCATGGCCTTCGACGTCGATCTTGATGAACCTCACGTCGGTAAATCCCATGTCGTCAATCCGCTTTGTGCGAACCGAGTGTGAACCTGCGCCTTCGACCCCCGGAACAATTGTTGCCGTTCCCTCAGAGCCGACACTTAGATCTTGAAGCACGAGTTCTGCAGTTCCTTCAACGTCAGAAACCGCGCATTCGTGCACAGTCACGTTTGAAGCCACACCTTGACGCAGCACCGCCGCCACTTTTGGGTTCGGCTCAAACGACTGCACGTCACGCACGCGCTTCGAAAGCCAATACGTCCAGGGTCCATACCAAGTTCCAACGTCAATTGCGGTTCCCGTGGGGTCACAGCGCTCAATGATTCCGCGCATCTCGGGCTCGGCCCGAAGGTGGAGCCGCGCCACTACAGGGTGAAAGAAGGACTTTGGGACAAGCGATGTCACTGCTGAAAGGGCCTTCGTGGGCATGCCCCGCTGGTACTCACCGTTTGAATCACCCATTGCAGATCATGCCCCAAGTTCTTTGTCTCCCACCCGGGGAAAGACGTCCCGAACCTAGCGGATCTCCACCCCTATTCTCTGCGCATGTCATTTCGCGACGTCCTTGGAAGAATTGTCTCTCATCCCCGAGTGAATGAGTTCCAGACACGACTACTCGGTCGGAGTCGTGTCGAAGCCCACCTGAGTCCAGTCGCTGCTCGTACCTTCGCTGCTCTGCCCATCGGCACAGTCGTTGACATCGGTGGCGGAACTGCTCGCAGTCGATCTATGTGGCCCGCAGGTTGGACCTACTACAGCATCGATCCAGATGCGAGAGTTCTCAAGGTCGAGCCGACAGAGAAGCCAATTGAGCGACTTGTGGGTGATGCTTCGGCGCTTCCACTCCCCGACAACACCGCTGACGTGGTGTTGATGCAATGCGTTTCTCACCACCTCGATGATTCGATATGGCCCGTGTCATTAGCTGAAGCCAATCGCGTGTTGAAACCAGGCGGATCATTCATTTTTCTTGACGGTGTGTGGCGTAAACGACGCTGGTTTTCGAGGGTCTTCTGGAAACTCGATGCCGGACACTTCCCACGGACCTCAGACCAGCTTGAAAGTGCCATCGCAAAAGAATTCCAGGTCATCGAAACCGACCGTTTCAATGTTGTCCATCACTCAATCCTTGTGACGGCCCTACCCATGCCCGAGTAGCCCTCTCGTCCACATGGCCACCCACTTAAAGATGCCCCCGACCCTGTAGGGAAATTCACTTAGGCTATTGAGGGTGGGGGCCGAGAGAAGCATCATCATCCCGATGTTCAACGAAGCGCGTGCGTTGCCGACCACGCTCACTGAACTAACCCGCCGCTTCCCAGATTCCCACACCGAAATCATTCTTGTCGACGACGGCAGCACCGACGACTCTGCGGGTCTTGCTGAACACCTCGCTCAAGGCGACGATCGCATTCAGCTAGTTCGACTACCGAGAAACCTTGGCAAGGGAGCGGCTTTGCGAGCGGGGGTTGCACGCTCAACATCAGACGCAGTCGTCTTCATGGACGCGGACCTCTCAACCTCACTCGAACACATCGATGATTTTCTTCAGCGACTCTCAAGGTTCGACATCGTCATCGGCTCACGTAGCGTGCCCGGCTCAATTGTGGAACGCTCAAACCTGCTTCGGACCCTCATGGGTCGAACCTTCAATCAACTGATGCGTTGGTCAACTGGCCTCGACATTCACGACTCCCAATGCGGATTCAAGGCCTTTCGTGGGGACGTTGCTCGGTTGCTCTTCTCACTTTCGGAAAACAATCGGTTCGCGTTCGATCCTGAAATCCTGCGCCTTGGAGTCGCTCTCGGCTACTCAATCGATGAGGTTCCCGTTTTGTGGGTGGCAAGTGACCACTCGGCGGTCCGCCCCGTGCGCGATTCCCTGCGTACAGCAATCGATCTCATTCCGATTCGCATTCGCACCCGATCCGCAAGGGTTATGGGCCTAGCCTCCCGAAGCGGGCATTTGGTGCCCATCCCAATCACCTCTTCGAAAAAACACTAGAGACTCGACGAACACATGCGGATTGTTTTTCTCGCGTGGCGCGACACCGCCCACCCCCAAGCTGGCGGATCCG
The DNA here is from genome assembly GCA_044350215.1 of Acidimicrobiales bacterium. GTDB lineage: Bacteria > Actinomycetota > Acidimicrobiia > Acidimicrobiales > Acidimicrobilacustridaceae > Acidimicrobilacustris. Next base: position 48,021 of record JBILIB010000001.1, on the reverse strand, counting down.
AAGTCGTCATCGATCAACTTGCGTCGAGGCTCACCGAACGCGGACACGAGGTTCAGCTTCTTCACGGTGGCCCGTCGGGAAAACATAACTATCGCAGCACAAGCATCGGTGGAAACTATTCGCAGTATCTGTTTGCGCCATTTGCATTTTTTCGACACTGCAAGGGAGCCGACGCCGTCATCGATGTCGAAAACGGGATTCCTTTCTTCTCTCCGCTATGGCAGCGGAAACCCGTCATCGGCTTGGTTCACCACGTCCATACCGAGCAATGGGGCATGCAATTTCCCAAGTCAGTCGCTGCGATCGGAAGATGGCTCGAAGGCTGGTTCATGCCCCGCGTGTACCGACGTGCGCCGTTCATTTCCGTCTCACCATCGACAACACGCGGATTGGTCGACCTCGGCATTACACCCAGCCAGATCTCAACAATTGAGATGGGACTCGCTTTCGATCCACTTGAGCCATCACCTTCGACGGAACCAAGGTTCCTCGTCCTCAGCAGACTCGTTCCCCACAAACGAGTGGAACTGGCCCTCAAAATGTGGCAAACCGTGCGACCGATCACCGGCGGCCAGCTCGTGATCGTGGGCGACGGGCCAGAACTCAACGACCTCCGCTCCATGGCGGGCCCCGATGTGGAGTTCACCGGATGGGTAGACGAAAACCGCAAACGCAGCGAGCTCGCACAAGCATGGCTCTTGATTCATCCAGCGCACCACGAAGGTTGGGGCACTGTCGTCATGGAAGCCGCCGCCGCATCCGTCCCCACCCTCGCCTTCGACGTTGACGGGGTACGCGATTCCGTCACCAACGGACTCACTGGATACCTCGCCACCGACGAGAATGACTTTGCTGCCCAATGGATCTCGCTGGCAGCCAACGGCAGCCAGCGAGCCCAAATGGCGACTGCGGCGAAAAACAGAGCATCCATCTTTACGTGGGATCGTGCGGTCGACATGTTCGAGGCCGTACTTCATGAGACAGTTCGAGAACAATGACCAGGTTCCGGGTCCAGAACCGATGACCGCTTTGACCTCGGCCCCTAAAGCCACGCAAGAACCGTCGTTGACTGAATCGGTCACGCCCTCGAAGTGGATCGCGCTTGCGACCCTGCCCATCCTGTTCGGAGCATTCGCTCAGCGATTTGGCGAAATCGTCTACCTGACGCGTCTTGATCGGATCCTTGATCCATTCACAATGGTCGGACGCGGATTCGAGTTATGGAATCCCTATTGGGATATGGGTTCCATCCAATTTCAGCAGAACGGTTATTGGTTTCCATTTGACCTCTGGTTTGGCATAGCGAAAGCACTTCACATCCCACCGTGGATCAGTGAACGACTTTTCATTTACTTCTTCATTGCGCTGGCACTGTGGGGATTCGTCCGTCTCGCCGACGCGTTCAAAATTGGGCGGCCATCGACACGTATAGCTGCCGGATTTGCCTATGCAATCTCCCCCGTCATCCTCTCTCGAGTCGGATGGCAATCACCGTTCGCGATGGGAGTGGTATTCCTACCTTGGGCATTGCTGCCGCTCGTGCTCGCTTCCAAAACTGGTTCCACACGAAAGGCCGCCGCTCGTTCGGCGATAGCTATCGCCCTCATAGGTGGTGCAAATGCGGCTGTCACCATCGCAGTTCTTCCGGTTCCAGTTCTCTATCTGCTCACGCGTACACGGGGACAGCGTCGAGCAAGCCTGCTGCGCTGGTGGGCTATCGCCGCACCAATGGCCACTCTGTGGTGGCTCGTTGGCCTCTACCTCTTCGGGAAATACGGACCCGATGTGCTCCAGTACACCGAGTCGGTAAGAACCACAACGGGGCCAACCTCACTTTTCGAAGTTCTTCGAGGTACCGCTGACTGGGTTTCACGATTGCCCGGCGCTACAAACCCCGCTGGATTCGCACTTTCCCTTCGATCGATACCAATCCTTGCGACGGCCGTTGTTGCCGGCGCTGGCCTCGCAGGTTTGGCGCGGCGTCGACTCCCCGAGCGAATGTTCCTCGTCACAAGTCTTTTACTCGGGGTCGCTGCAGTTGGTGGTGGCTTCGGAGGCGTCTTCGGGAATCCAGCAACCACGCAGTACCAGACATTGCTCGATGGAGCTCTTAACGCGTTCCGCAACGTCTATAAATTTCAGCCACTCATCGCGCTTCCACTTGCGTTTGGACTCGCGCATCTCCTCGCCGGGATACTTGAAGGCAATCACGCAAAGAATCGCCAGATTGCGAAGCAGGGTGTCGCCGCAGTCACGATCGTTGTTCTCGCATGCGCATCGTGGCCGCTTTGGAGAAACTCTCTCACTCGAGGTCCTGGCGCCGCTGAAATCCCCGCAGCGTGGGTCGAAGCGAACGCATGGCTGTCAGAGAATTCACCCGGCCGCACGCTGGTTCTCCCGGGCATTCCCGATGCTGATTTCGATTGGGGCTTCACCGCGCAGATTCCCATCCAGTGGGGATCAAATGTCACGTGGGCAACACGCAGCCAGGCCCCTCTGAGCGGTATCGACATCGTCGAATACCTCGATGTCACCGAAACATCAATCGAACGCGGCGGCGATACGGGGCTAATGGAATATCTCCGTCGCGGCGGATTCACCGCAGTCGTCGTTCCCAACGACCAACGTTCAGAGGACTACGGCGCTCCGCCGCCTGAGACAGTTCGAAACGCAATGACTGCGAGTGGGTTCACGCTGACTGCCGCATTCGGTGATCGTGGATATGGCTTTGGAGACCTTCAACAAATAGATATTTACTCGGTGCCCGGTGGCGCTGTTGCGGCCACCTACGCGGCTTCGTCAACCACGTGGTTGAGCGGCGATATCGCATCGACACTTTCCGTACCTTCGTCCGTATTCGGGGATCGCCCGTACCTACTTTCCCGCGATCGCGTTCCCTCTCCGCTCCTCCCATCGCAGTGGATCATCACCGATGGCAACCAAGCATCGACGATCGACTACGGACTCAATCGCAACAACAAGAGTTACATCCACGACTTCGCGGGCGATGTAGTTCCTGCAGGGCAGGATCCGACGAGTCGCACCTACCAAGAACTCGACGGGTTCTCGTCAGTCACTGCCTCAAGCGTTGGCCCAGGAATGTTCGTAGCCAATATCCCCGCCTTTGATCCGGCGAAAATTCTGGATGGCGACGCGAACACCTGGTGGGTTCCGCGCCGGATCGAAGTCAATGGATTCGATGCATGGGGACCAGTCGATCCCTTCGTCGAGACAAAATTCACAACGCCGACACTCCTGAATCAAATTGAAACCGCGCTGTACATCGGCCCGTACGCAACATTGTCGCCCATTGACGTCACCGTTCACACCGACGCCGGCGACGCGACCACCACGCTGCTACCAATTCAAGTGAAGCAACCTTTAAATGTTGTCCCCGGCATTACGAGTTCGGTCAAAGTTTCCATCGCCCGCAGTTCCTATTTCGCGATTGACGACGTCATCGGGATTCGTGAGCTGACTCTTCCAGGAACGCCGGTCACCCCCCGCCTCGTCGTACCCAATCAACTCAACGATCAGTTCTCGACTCCGGGGTCTCCTGACCCTGCATGGGTATTCACCCGTAACCGCGCCGCCACATCACCCCTCGTTTCTCTCAATTCTGAATCTCAGATCGCTCGAAAATTCACGGTCCCTAAAGACGGCAAGTTCCGACTCCTTGCTTCAGCCTCATCGACGAAGGGACAGCCACTTCTCCGCTGGCTCGGAAGCACACCAGATTTCTCAGTCACTGCAGACTCCACCTGGGGCGAAAATCCCAGGGTTAGCCCACGCAACCTCGTTGATGGCGATACCACCACTCATTGGCGCAGCGGAAACGACATCACTGCAGTTGGAGGTAGTTCACTCATCGACATGAGATGGAGCGAACCTCGATCGATTTCATCGCTCGTCCTTGTCCGTGGCAACGACGAAGCAATGCCACAAGACATTGTGATCTACGCGGGCACGGAAGCCCGCAGCGCCCCAGTCGCCGCCGACGGCACCGTCACGTTCGAACCAATCACGACGAGCTCTCTCACTCTCCGCCTCAATTACGCGCCCGTCCCCTTGGACGACAGAACCTCTTCACGAGTGATGGGTTTCGGCTCAATTGACGTAACGGCTCTTTCCGATCTCTATCCCGGACCCATCGATCGCTCGGTGCCGTACGTCGCTGCCTGCGATACAGGGCCCAAAGTTGCTATCGGTTCAGCCGCACTTTCCTATTCAATCGCCACAACGGCAGGCACACTCATCGACGGCACTCCCTTCGATCTTGTTCCGTGCGGAACCGAAAACGTGGCTCTCAATGCGGGTGTGACCCTTCTCGACACATCAAGCGGTTCATCTCTCGTTACCGTCGATCAACTTGTGCTTGGCAATTCACCGACGATGGCAGCGCCAACTGGATTGCCACGCACACTCAAGGTCAATCATTGGGGAACAAACGACCGCACGGTCACGGTGGCGGGTGGAACCGAAGGGCTTCTCGTCGTCAACGAAGCATTCAATGAAGGATGGGAGGCAACTCTCAATGGAACAACACTCACACCTCTCAAGATTGACGGCTGGCGCCTGGCGTTCATCGTGCCCGAGGGCGATGGCGGCACGGTGGATCTGCGTTTCGCACCTGACCGCATCTTCAAACTCGGCACCGCCTTTGGATTATTCACGTTGCTCGCAGTTTTCGTGATGGCTCTCTGGCCGGACCGAAAGAAACGCCAACTCGACGCACTCAACGAAGGACAACCAGCGAAAGCGCTTCTCATCGCTGGTGTCGCTATCGGCGCTGTGTGGTGCACCGGCATTGGCGCAGTGCTTCTTCTACCGGCGTGGTGGCTACGAAATCATCGTCGCTCGTGGCTCGCACCAATCGCTTTTCTCTCAATGAGTGCCGCTGGCGTACTCGTCGTTCTCGGCAAGAGGATCGTTGATTACCCCTCAAACCTGTGGGGTGCCGCGTCATACCCCGTGAGCGCACTCGCAGCCATAGCGTTGCTGTGTGCCCTCGTGACACTTCTGCCGCGCCGAGATGTCGCAACCGAGGAATACCCCGAGACGCCCTCGGCAGACACTGCAGCCGAAACCACTGCCTAACTACTCGTTGTGCCCGGAGCGGAATTTGAATCCGCAAGTCACGAAAGGCCACGGGGAAAGGCCCTAAGCAGCCTTGGTTCATGGGTGGCACATTGCAACTCATGCATCGTGCGTTGGCGATTGCCGGCGGAACTTCAGAGATCAAGCGCAACCAGATCGGCGAGCGCATCCTCGGACTCCCGCGAGACCCGCTGATCAACTGACGTCACTGAGGTATGTCTTTGAAGCCAGTCGCGAGTCCCACTGATTGGTCAACCGAGGCAATCTCGAATCTCGGGACTATTCAAGCCTCACGCCCTCAGAAGCGGCAGCACCAGTTCGGCGAATCGGCGACATTCATCAAGGTGCGGGTATCCGGACAAGATGAACGTATCGATGCCGAGGTCGCGATAGGACTCGATCTTGTCTGCCACCTGCCTTGGTGATCCGACAATGGCGGCACCACAACCACTGCGAGCGCGTCCGATGCCGGTCCAAAGGTTCGGCTCGGCATAGCCGTCTTCATCGCTGCCAAGGCGCAACGCCGCCTGCGCTTTGACTCCTACTGACGTGCTGTCAAGCGAACGCGAACGAATGGCGTCTCCGATTGCCGGATCGAGGGCAGCAACGAGGTAGTCGGCAGCGACTCGAGCTTCGGCTTCGGTGGGTCGAACCACCACATGCACGCGATAGCCGAAGCTCAACTCGCGATCGTGACGCGCTGCTCGGCCACGGAGATCAGCAACAGTTTCGGCAATTTGTTCATACGTGTCGGGCCACATGAGGTACACGTCCGCGCCGCGAGCGGCGACTTCGCGGGCCGCCTCCGAGAGGCCCCCGAAGTACAGCGGTGGACACTGTCGTGACACCGTGGTTAGACGCGGTGGATCAATATCGATACCAAGCCACTCTCCGTCGACCTGCAACCGCCCACCATCGAGCAACGCACGCAGTGCAGTCATGTGCTCAACGGTGCGCTGATAGCGAGATTCGGCGTCGAGTGACTCGCCCGGCATTTCGCTCGAGATCACATTGACGATCAACCGTCCATCAAGCAGGTGGTCGAGGGTGGCCAACTGACGGGCCAGCGTCGGTACCCAGACCTCACCCATGCGTATGGCCACGATCGGACGGATGTTTCGGGTCGATGACGCAATCGCCGCAGTGAAGGTGACCGTATCGATACCGAGCGCATAGCCCGATGGCATCAGGATCGAATCGAATCCGCACTGATCGGCAGCACGAACGATGTCGCCACAATGTTCTGGGCTACTAAGGAGTTGCTCGTCAACGACACCGAGTTGTTCATAGTCGTCATCGCACAACGCGGCGAACCATGCCATCTCGAGCGGTGCACCGGTGCGGGTCAAGGAAGTGGCACTCCCTCGCTCGCTTCGATGATCGAAAACCACTCGGCTCGTGACAGAGAAATACTGAGTGCCTGTCGTGCTGCTTCGATCCGATCGAGTCGCTGCGTACCCAGAAGTGCAATGGGCTGGGCAGGATGAGCGAGCACGAACGCCAGCGCTATCGACGTGCGGTCGACATCGTGGGTAGCGGCGATGCGATCGAGGACTTCAATCAACTCCGGACGGAGTCCTTCTCCGGTTAGTACTCGTCCACCAGCCAAGGGGCTCCATGAGAGCACGGCAGATCGATGCTGCATCGCTTGATCAAGGACTCCATCGCGCATCGCTCCAAGTGCAGCCACCGAGAACTCAGGTTGAATCGCCGCTACCGGTTCGTCCAAGTAGGACTGAAGCGCTTCAACCTGCGCGACGGTGTGGTTCGAAACGCCGATCGCACTTATGAGTCCACGGTCGCGCAACGACTGCAGCGTTTCGGCCACATCGGCCGGATGCGAAAGAAGGTCAGGTCGATGGACCATGAAGAGATCAACGTGGTCGACCCCTAAACGACGCAACGACGCTTCACAAGCTGAAGTCAAGTAGTCACCACTGCTGTCGTAAGGAACTCCGGGAACGATCCCTCCCTTCGTGACGAGAAACATACGTTCACGCAATCCCGATCGGGCGGCGAGTACCGCACCAAGGCGCTCCTCACACGTGCCCCATCCTGTGCCGCCCCAATCAAGCCCATAGACATCGGCAGTGTCGATCAGTGTGCACCCGAGGTCAACGGCTCCTTCCACAAGACGGGACGCTTCTTCAGTTGACGAGGTGGTCAGACGCCAACAGCCGAATCCCAAAGGTCCAACCGAGCGCCCAGCAATTAAGCGCGACCCTGGAAGCGGCAGCGGAGAAGTCACATCAATCACGGGCCGTAGGCTAGTTCCATGGTGGAAATAGCCGACGGCCGAACCCAACCCGGAGAGGTCCTGCGCTACGGAATCATTGGCGCGGGAATGATGGGACGCGAGCACATCGCCAACATCGGACATCTCGAAGGTGCCATCGTCACGGCAGTGAGCGACCCCCATTTAGAAAGCATCGATCGAGCCCAGGCCGCCGTGAATCCCGGCACCCGCATGGCTTCGTTCAGTAATCATCGCGAACTGCTCGATTCCGGACTCTGCGATGTCGTGGTAATCGCATCACCGAATCACACCCATCACGAAGTCCTGCTCGACGTACTCGATAGCGGTGTACACGCACTGGTAGAGAAACCGCTGTGTACCACCGTCGAACATTGCAAAGACGCGATCGATCGCGCCGAGGCCACCGACCGTCCCGGTCGCGTCATCTGGATGGGACTCGAGTACCGGTTCATGCCCCCGACTCAACGAGTGCTGGCCGAGATTCGAGCCGGAACCGTTGGCCAAGTGCAGATGGTCGCTATCCGTGAGCACCGATTCCCGTTCTTGATGAAGGTCGGCGACTGGAACCGATTTAATCGCAATACCGGCGGAACGCTTGTTGAGAAGTGCTGTCACTTCTTCGACCTCATGAACCTCCTCGTCGACGACCGACCGGTTCGCGTCATGGCAAGTGGTGCGCAAGATGTGAATCATCTCGACGAGCGCTATGACGGCGAAGTTCCCGACATTCTCGACAACGCGTTCGTGATCATCGAGTACGAACACGGAGCACGAGCCATGCTTGATTTATGCATGTTCGCCGAAGCGAGCCGTAACGAACAGGAGATCTCCGTCGTCGGTCATCTTGGAAAAGTAGAGGCATTGGTTTCAGAGGGAATCGTTCGCATCGGCCGACGATCCGCTGGTTACGGGAACGTGAGCACAGAGCCCGTTGCCGACCCCGATATTCGCCACATCGGCATGCACCACGGTGCGTCGTACCTTGAACATGTTGCTCTGCGCGACGCGATTCTTTCGGAGAGTGAACCGGCGGTGACTTTGCGCGACGGGCTCGCTTCGGTCGCTGTCGGTGTTGCTGCCCATCGCAGCATCGAGGAGGGGCGCTTCGTTGAACTTGATGAAGTACTCAACTGACATTGCGGTTGGTTTCAGAACCGTGTGACCGACATAGGTCTCGTGAACGTGCTCACTTCGATTCGATGGGAGGCGAACCCGATGATCGATGCACGAGACCCCAAACGATCGCCGCGACGATCACGACAATGAACACTCCAGCAACAACAAACCAAATCCGCGAACTACTTGAGCTCGAGGCTGTCGTTCCTAGTTGCGCCACTACAACTACTGCAGCATGGTCAGACCCAAAACAGACGGCCTGATCTGGTGCAGAAACACCGAGCGCAACAGCAGCTTTGGCCGAGTTCGACACCTGCGCATCCGCACCACATGACCAAGTGGAGATACATGTCGGCCAAGAATTGCCTACGACCTTGCTACTGACGATCGTGATCTCACCGCGCACAAACACATAATCAAGGCGCTCGGTGTAACCAACACTGTTTCCCGACGCAATTGCCGCTGGCACCCGACTGAGATCTGGACCGGCCAACGTGGGATCGGCGCCCCATGTGAAGTTCTTTGGATCCGCAGTATCGGGGCCGACGTCATGCGATGCCTTCGGGAGGGGGCATCGGCCACCACCTTGAGAAGCACGCCGCGGTCGATGGGGGCCAAGGCGACGATTCCTGGGCAAGATGGGGTGTGCGTGGTTCAGCCCTGTCGCGTGTGAGCTGCCCACCATTGCTCGGCCCGATCGAAACACCATTCAGCCCGATGTGAGAGTGAATACGGCTCATCGGGCCGGAAAGGGCTTCCCCAGCGGTGACGGGCCGCCCAGATGGGCAGGTCTGCGCCACCGATCGCCCAGTCGGGAGCGAAGTAGGTCTCATCAGCGATGGGGACAATGCCCGTCACCTTGCACAAACAGCTCAGGATCGCCTGATCGTGTCGGTGTTCCTTAAAGTCGGGATGATTGGGGCGGGTGCTTGGTGAGTCGTTCAGATACCGACAGTCATCCTCTTCGGAGATTTCGAGCCAGGTCCGCACGAAGTCCTGTGTGGTAGACGAGCGTTTGATCAGGATGGTCCCGCCCTGGATTTGACCGCTGGAACGACCGGGTTCATCGAGTCCGAGCCGATCCATGGTGTCCGACTTGCACCAAACTTGCTCCCGATGGTGGATCTGCATCACTGCAAGGCCGTTCTGGTCGGCGATGTCGTGGTACTCGTCGAGTCGCTGCCGGGCGCGGGCACTGGAAAGGTTCAACACGCACCCCGCGTCGAGGTAGAGCAGGTAGTCGGCCGACGTCTCGCGCAGTGCACTTTCGAGGAGGTACGGCTTCCACAACCAGTAGCCAAAACCGCGCGTGGCCGCATTGAGCCTCGAGGCGTGACGGGCGGCGAAGTCCGGGTGATCCCGGAACAGGTCCTTGTGGGTGATCGATTCGGAGGTCTGGAACAACTCGGATCGCCTGGCCTCGCTGGCCAGACGACGCGCAGCGCGAGGGAAACCCGATCTGCCACCCCCGAAGGTGATGAAGTCGGTCCGTCTGGTGCGCACGGCGGCGAGGTTATTGCCGAGGTGTTGAGACTGCTTCATTGGCGTCACCGATACGCCAACTCCACGTGCTTCCACACGGACAGATCCGTCCTCAAACCATGCTGAATCCGATCTCTCCGCTCACACAGTGCGCACAATTTTGCCCGCCGGCACGGTGGTGCGAGTTGACTCTCCTGCAGAGATGTAGGTCCGTGGTGCCCGGAGTGGGATTTGAACCCACAAGCCCCGAAAGGCCGGGGGGTTTAAGCCCCCTGCGTCTGCCAATTCCGCCATCCGGGCTGGAATGGGACAACGGTACCGCCCCGCCCGGACCCGGCACGCCGTGAGACCTAAGCAACCTTGGTCTGCGGCGTGCCAGCAGGCTGGGGGCCCCGGCGCCCTGTATGCCCGCCAACCCCATGGGCCGTGCGTCGCTGCCGTTGGCCCGCTTGGCCATCGACGTCAGTACCTCGCATGACGTCGGCCTCGACCGCGCTCCACATCACTGTGCGAGCTGCGCCCGCTGTCGGACCACTGAGAGCGTTGACAACAAGCACGCCGTCGATCATGTCGGCCAGCACCGAGACCCACGGCCGACCTTTGATGCGCACCGACACGGTGACAGCCTCGACCCCAGCACCATCGACCTGGCGCTTCATGGTGCGATCAACGCCCTCGAGCCGCGGCGGACTGCGGAAACTTGGCACCACAAGCCCTGCGGCGCGCGCCACCTCGCCAAGTGATCGGGCGGCGGCTGCGAACCGCAGCGAAGAAGCTTCCATGGCCCTGATGATGCCGGAGAGGTGTGACAGTCCCTGCCCGTGTCGGACCCGCTCCGTACGATGCAACGAAATGACTGACGCTGAGACTCCGCTCAATCCCGCGCAACAAGAAGTCCTCGACCTTCTTGGCGCCGCCCCCGAGGATCGTCCGTCATTCCCACCCACCCTCAAGGCCACCCTGCGCGCCGACCTCGACGACGCGCTCGCCGACCTCGCAAGCGAGATCAGCCCCGAGGCGCCCCTCTTCGTCAACAAGCACGATCTCTCAATGGTGCATGGCTGCGAACTTCGCCACCTAACCGAGAAGGAAACGCCGTTTGAGTGGAGCCCTCCACTCGCTCGCGGAACCATCGCCCATAAAGCCATCGAACTTTCGATGCATCAGCGGCGGCGACCCATTCCGCTTGAACTCGTCGACGAGGCGATGGACCGTCTCGAACGCTCAGACGATTCAATCTCGGCCTGGCTCGCAACCTGCTCCGAGACCGACAGGGCCGAGCTGCGAGCCTTTGCCAATGAACGCGTCGCAACGTTCCTCGAATGCTTCCCACCGATCAAGCCAGGCTGGTCGCCGGTCACCGAAGCACGTATGCGCCTCGAGCTCCTTGATCATCGAATCGTGATCTCGGGCCGGTCAGACCTAACGTTGGGTCGCGCCGATGGCCTCACCGCCGGCAAAGTCATCATCGATTTCAAGACTGGTTCAATGTCGCCATCGCATCTTGATGATTTACGCCTGTACTCCCTACTCGAAACGATACGCATCGGAACGCCACCTCGGCTCGCCGCTTCGTACTACCTCGACGCGGGTGTCGCTCAAGCCGAAGCAATCACCGAAGGAGTCCTGCACTCGGCTGTTGCTCGCACTGCCGACGGCATTCGAAAACTGCACGAGCTTTCTGTTGGTACTCGCGCTCCGGTCGTGCGCCCCAGTTGGGGATGTCGCTGGTGCCCGATTCGCACCACCTGCGCGCAAGGAAAGGCACATCTCGGCGAACTCGACAAAGACAACGATCGTTTCGACGAGGATTGAATCTCGAACGACGAGGCTTAGATCGGATCGATAGCTGCTTCGGTTGCTTCCGCTTCGGCAATATGCAGCGCGTCTTCAGCGCCGAATTCGTGATCAACGGCATCCATTGTTGAAAGTCGGTTGAGAACAAAGCGCATCACAACAAAAACGGCCAAGAACAAAACACCTGCACCAGCAACAGTCTTTTGCACTCCGATGACATCGACCAGCCAACCCTGAATGAGGGCACCAAACGGAACAGCAGCGGTGAGAACCATCAGATAAAGCGCCATGGTTCGCCCACGCATCTCTTCTTTCACCTGCAACTGCACGGTGGTGTTGAGGCTGGCGGTAATCCCGAGGTAACCGGCACCAGCAACCAGCAAGGCTGCAGCGCCAACAAGGACGACTGGGGCAGCTCCGAGGGCCACAAGGGCCACTCCGTACGCGACCATCGCGATAGTCAACACTCGGCTGCGGCTTACTCGACTCCCGCGTCCTGCAACGATCGGAGCAACGATGATTGCACCGGCACCCATACATCCGGCGAGTACGCCGTAGGCACTGTCTCCGATTTTGTACACATCGGTGGCAAACACAACGAGCAGATTGAATAACGGACCACCGAGCATTCCCAACGAGCACACCACGATGAGGCAAGTGACGATGCCGGGCACAGTCCGGACATAGCGCATCGCCTCGCGCATTTCAGCGAGTGGTCGCGGCTTGCCGACTTTCACTGCGCGCACAAGTGGCGGAACGGAAATAACAAGCAAACCGCCGACCATCGCGAGAAAAGAAACTGCGTTGATGAAGAAGCACCAACTAACACCCAAAGTCGCAAGCACCACGCCACCAAGCGCAGGTCCGAACGCTCGGGCCGCGTTGAACTGTGCGGAATTCAATGTCACTGCATTCAAAAGGTGTTCACGCGGAACCAATTCGGTGACAAACGATTGCCACGCGGCAACGGTAAAACCACCTGCGAATGCACCAAGCGTCAGGACCGCTAAGAAAAAGGCAATATTTCGCACGCCTTCGATCCATGCAATCCAGAGCACGAATGTAATTGTCGCTTGGATGAGGCCCCCGATGATCAGAACCTTGCGACGGTCGAAACGGTCTGCGACCGATCCTGCGTACGGTCCTGTAATCACCATCGGGGCGTAGCCAAGGAATCCGGCAAACCCAAGCCAAGCGCCACTTCCGGTAATTGTGTAGACCACGTAGGGAACTGCCACCATCTGCAACCAGGAACCACTGCTTGAGAGCAGCGATGCGCTCCACATCCAGCGAAAGTTGCGATAGCGAAACGCAACAAATGCTCCATCAGGTTTTACTTGAGGGCGACCTGTCGCCGCATCGCTCACGAGAGCCAGGCCTCGCACAATGATGGTCCGCGTTCGAGCCAGTCTTCGAATGTGATGCCATAACGAACGTGGTCTTCCCAGTTTCCATTGATCTCAAGGAATCCCTTCGCGAGACCTTCATCGCGTAGCTCTAACTTTTCGACGACTCGACGACTCGCGCCATTGCGAGGAACAATCGCGATTTCGAGACGGTGCAAGTGGAGATCATCGAAGCAGTACTTCGCCAGCACAACAACGGCTTCAGGGGTGTAGCCCTGACCTGCTCGCGCCTCGTCGATCCAGTAACCAATACTTCCGGCCTGAAACGGGCCCCGCTGCACCGCCGACAAGTTGATCTCGCCGGAAAATTCGCCTTCGACGAAAATGCCGAATCCATAGCCAGAGCCCAATTGGCGCTCCCGCTGCCGAGAGTTGCAACGGATCGTGAACGCTTCTCGATCCTCAATGACATCAGGGGCGCCCGGAGGGCGAGTTGGCTCCCACTTTGTGAGCCACTCGCTATTTCGTCGTCGGACTTCACGCCATGCGGGGAAATCAGCCGCCACGAGCGGACGAAGCAGTACTCGACGTCCGAACAATGTGGTCACAAGAGGCGATCCTAGCGACCAACCTCGCACCCACGATTCGTCCCCGCCAGCACCCCAGAGGCGACTTTCGTCAGGAACCGGAGAGAAGCGACATGGCCAGACCGTCGAGTATGTCTGATTCTGAAACCAGACATTCGGCGAGACCAAACCGTCGCATCGTCGCCACCAGAACGCAGAGGCCACCAACAATGACGTCGGCCCGTTGCTCCTCAAGTCCTGGATTCTCTTTGCGCTCTTCGATCGACTCGGTGGCCAACGTTCGAAATACGTCTTCGACAGCCGGACGGGTAAGAACCAGATGATGAATCTTTTCGCGGTCGTACTCAGCCAAACCCAGTTCTACCGATGCAGTGTTGCTCACGGTTCCAGCAAGACCCACGAACGTCTGGGCACTGCTCAATTCCGGGATTTCGCGCAGCACATCGTCGAGATGAATATCGATGACAGAAAGTGCCTGTGAAAGTTCCTCGGCCGTGGGTGGATCGTGATGAAGCCACGCCTCGGTCATCCGTACGCAACCCATATCAACTGAGATAGTTGATTCAGCTTCGGTGGTACCAAAAACAAACTCCGTCGAACCGCCACCAATATCGCAAACAAGGAACGGGCCGAGTGCGGGATCCAGATCAGCAGTCGCGCCGAGAAAAGAAAGGCGACCTTCTTCTTCGCCGGAGATGACTTCGGGCATAATGCCCAAAATCTCTTTCGCCGCGTTAAAGAATTCGTCGCGGTTTGATGCATCGCGGGATGCGGAAGTCGCTGCCATACGGATGCGCGTTGCGCCATGCCGGTCGATGACTTCGCGGTACTCACGCAGCACTGCAAGCGTTCGTTCGATTGCTGCTGAATCGAGGCGTCCTGTCGCGTCGACACCCTGACCAAGCCGGGTGATGCGCATCAATCGCTCGATTTGTGTCCGACCATCGGCAGTGATGAGCAATCGAACCGAATTCGTGCCGCAATCAATTGCTGCAACGGGGGTAGTCATCGTTTCACCCGCTTTGGAGCATCGATTGGTAGCAATCCGCGGTCGATCAGTTGCCTATTCGTCCATTCACCCACTGGGTCATCGCCACCTGCGAGCCAATGCGCGTAATGCGCGTGCAAACACTTCAAACCTTCTCGAGTACCGCCCACACCGCCATAGGGCGCCGGACCTTGATGGTCATCAGGCATTGCCTGATCGCGTTCGGCCGCATAGGCAGCATGCGCCGCCTCAATCACTTCAAGACCCAGTTCGGCTTCTGCGGTGCGCACTCCGCCGTCGGACTCAATGGTTCCGATTGCCGACCGAACGCTTGGGTCACATAACCAATAGAGCGTTGGCATTGGCGTTCCATCGGGAAGTATCGGAGCGTTGCGAAGGACAGCGGGGTCTCCGTTGCTGCTGCGCACAACGACCTCGAACTCCCCCATTGGCGCACGACCGAGAAGCTCGGCAACCCGGGCTCGATCGTCGGCCACTGTGGTCACTTCCGGCGACGACGAATGAGTCCGTACACAATCAACGCGCCGACTGCGACACCAAGAATCGGGACCGCACGCTTGAGAACGGGCGATCCTGCCTGCTCAAGGAGATTGATTGCTTCAGGTTCGGGCTGATCGATCTTGCGGATTGTTGGAGCCTCTTCGGCTGAAGCTGCAGCCGGCGCGTCTGATGCAACAGGTGCAGCGGCAGGTGCTTCAGCTATCGGAGCGAGGATGGCGTCGTCGACAAGCACAGTCTGTTCAAGATTGTCGACGAACTGAGTGAGAATTTTTGCGCTGACATCAGCCAAGACTCCGCGCCCGAACTGCGCGACTTTGCCAGTGACCGTGAGGTCGGTGGTGACGGTGACGAGAGTGCTCTCGCCGGCTGCTTCGAGTTGAGCAGTGATGATGGCGCTTGCGTTGCCCTGACCGCGCGTATCGCGACCGGCTGCGTCGAGAACGGCTTTGAAGTTGACGTCGTCGCGCTCGAGGAACGTGGCCTTGCCCTTGTACTGAGCCTGGATCGGACCGACCTTGACCTTGACGATGCCGCGGTATTCCTCGCCTTCGATTTCCTGAAGTTGTGCGCCGGGCAGACACGGAGCAATGCGCTCGACGTCAGTCAGCACCTTCCATGCCGTTTCAATCGGCACGCTCACTTCGAAGGTGTTGATGAGTTCCATCGGTCGAGATCCTCCAGGGTGTCGACGTCTGACGCGTCGCCACGGCAGGCTACTGCCGTCACGAGGTCGGACCTTCTTCGCAAGAGCACCCGGGCCCCTTCATCGCCCTCTTTTGGCAGTTCGTCCCATATCTCAGACCCAAGTCGAACAGGATTTCCCCGAACCCCTCCGTAGGTGGCTACGACAATGGGCGACTGTGTCTCGGCTTGTGAAATCAGCCGCCAGTCCTCGGCCGTCACCCCCGGCTGATCCGCCAGCCCAACGACCACGGCCCCCGCACCGGCACTCCGAGCCGCCTCAATCGCCGTCTGTAGCGAGCTGGCCTGCCCCAGGGCCCAATGCGGGTTCTCGATGATCCGCACACCCTCAGGCACCACTGACCCAAGCGGGACTGCACCCGTCACGACAATGACCTCTGCGAAACATCCAGCGCTGACCGCCGCTTGCACAGCGATCGCCACCAGAGGTGTTCCGTCGACGATGGCGAGTTGCTTTGCTCCCGCAGCAAAGCGCGTTGAACCACCAGCTGCCAACACCACTGCGATCTGCGGTTGGGGGACGCTCACCAGAACAGTCAAGCATCCGACGAGCCAATCCGCTCCCCTGCTCGGCTAGTCTGCAATCCGTTCGCCGGTGCAGTTCCGGCGGGTTCGCGCCGAGGGGGAACATGCAGATCACGGTGACGGTCAATGGCGAGCAGCGGTCCGGCGACGTCGAACCTCGCACGCTTCTGGTGCACTTTCTTCGCGATGAACTGGGCCTCACGGGCACCAACGTCGGCTGCGACACCTCTTCGTGTGGCGCGTGCACCATCCATGTTGAAGGCCAGTCAGCCAAGTCGTGCACGATGCTCGCCGCTCAGGTCGACGGTCTCTCTGTAACCACGATCGAAGGACTTGCCGATGGCGACACCCTTCACCCGATGCAGCGCTGTTTCCAAGAGAACCATGGACTCCAATGTGGGTACTGCACTCCTGGCATGGTGATGGCAGCAGTGTCACTTCTCGACGAAAACCCCAACCCTTCCGAAACCGATGTTCGCATTGGACTTGAAGGCAACCTCTGCCGATGCACCGGCTATCACAACATTGTGAAGTCCGTTCTTGCGTGCGCTGCCGAATCACACGGGGCATCAAAGTGATCCCCGCATCGTTCGACTACCTCCGTGCCGACTCCGTCGATGCCGCTCTCGCCGCACTCACCGAACATGGCGACGAAGCCAAGCTCCTTGCTGGTGGACATTCCCTCCTCCCACTTATGAAGCTGCGCCTCGCGGCTCCTTCGGTCCTTGTCGATGTTGGCCGCCTCGATGACCTTCGCTACATCAACGATGCCGGCGATCACATCGCCATTGGAGCACTCACGCGTCACCGCGATCTCGAAATCAGCACGATGTTGGCCGCAGATGCGCCACTGCTTGCACACGCAGCCGGCCATGTCGGCGATCCGCAGGTTCGCCATCGTGGCACCATCGGCGGTTCTCTCGCCCACGCCGATCCCGCATCTGATCTTCCGGCAGTCATCCTCGCGATGGGCGGCACACTTGTGGCGACCGGCCCCAACGGATCCCGAGAAATAGCGGCATCTGACTTCTTCACCGGATTCCTTGAATCTGCGCTTGCTCCCGATGAGTTGCTCACCGAGATCCGCGTCCCGAAGCTCGACACACAGGGTTGGTCGTTTCAGAAGTTCAACCGTCGCGCTCAGGACTGGGCCATTGTCGGTGTCGCTACTGTTCGCGCCAATGGCTCCGCCGGCGTCGCACTTGTCAACATGGGTTCGACCCCGCTGCTTGCGAGTGCGGTGATGGACGCAGTGAAGTCCGGCGCAAATGCTGCCGACGCTGCAGCGTTTGCCAACGAGGGAACCGAAGCACAGAGCGACATCAACGCGTCGTCTGAGTACCGCGAGCATCTGGCCCGCGTTCTTGTACGTCGTTCGCTTGAAGAGTCCGGCCTGTCCTAAATGACGATCGCCCTTTAGGCGATCAGACATTCGCACGAACGTGTTAGTGAATGCTGCCGGTCGTATCGCTAAGCGACGTGCTCACACGACCAGTTCGTGCCGAAATGACCTCGGCACAAATAGCAATTGCCGTTTCTTCTGGCGTTCGTCCGCCCAGATCAAGCCCGATCGGCGCATGAAGGCGTTGATTGACCTGATCCATGTCGGCACCAGCCTCGGCGAGACGCTCAAGCCGCTCAGCACAAGTACGGCGACTTCCCATAGCGCCGAGATACCCAACGCCAGTCGCAAGCGCAGCCTGAATAGCGGGCACGTCGAACTTGTGGTCGTGTGTAAGCACACAGACGGCGTCTCGCTGACACAAGCGATCGCCAACTTTTTCAAGATAGCGATGGGGCCAATCGACGACGACTTCGTCGGCGGAAGGAAACCGGCGCTTTGTAGCAAAAACCTCACGCGCGTCGCAGACCGTGACGCGGTAGCCCATGACCTTGGCGACCTTCACGAGGGCCCCAGTGAAATCCACCGCTCCGAAAATCAACATCTGCGGAGGTGGAGCAAACGATTCAATGAAAATTGAAACCGCATCTTCACGGGCCTCGCCATGAAGACCGTAGTGGCGCACTCCGCTTCGGCCACCAGCAAGTTCACCGATGGTGTCTCGAATAACAACTCGATCAAGATCGGCGTCGCCGAGTGTGCCGGTCGGCTCGATGCCATCGCCGACGATGACTTTGGAGCCCACGTGCTCGCCTTCAATCACCGTCGCTAAAGCGATAGGGCGATGGTCGTTGACCGCGGCACGCCAAAGTTCATAGATCGATTCGGACATTTCGTTCACCAATCCAAAGGTTCGATGAACAGATGGATGGTCCCTCCACAGGTGAGACCGACGGCGAATGCCTCGTCATCGCTGTAACCAAAGGTGACGACGCGACGATCACCCGTCGCGAGAATGTCAAGAGCTTCGGAAACCACTGCACCTTCGACACAACCGCCCGAAACGGAACCGGCTACCTCACCAGTGTCGGCAACAGCCATCGACGCGCCTGGAAGCCTTGGACCCGAACCTTCGATGTCGACGACACGAGCAAGTGCAACACGATGACCAGCGCGGCGCCATCGATCAATGTCGTCCATGATTTCCTTCATCGGGTCACCTCCTCGGGCGTAGACGCGGATCTTGATCGTACGGGGCCTGAACTGCCACCCGAGAGTATGGATGAGAGGCGATCAAGTGCACCAAGAGAATGGCCCTCGATGAAATCGTCAACGTATGGCAATGCGGCTGCCATACCTCGAGCCAACGGCGCGTACCCATCAGAAGCCTTCAACGGATTCACCCAAACAATCTGGTGAGCCACGCGCGAAAGTCGGGCCATTTCGCTTGCTAAGCGTTCAGGTTCTCCGCGATCCCAGCCATCGGACAGGATGACGATGACTGCGCCGCGAGCCATCCCCCGTGTACCCCAGTCATCGTTGAACTGTCGAAGACCCTCACCTAATCGCGTGCCACCCGACCAGTCCTCGACTGACTCAGCTGCGCGCTGCAAAGCTTGGTCAGGATCGTGGGTATCGAGTTCCCGAGTCAGTCGGGTCAGGCGTGTGCCCAACGCAAATGCCTCAACTCGACTGCGAGCTGACACCGCTGCGTGTGCGTAGCGAATCAGCGAGCGACTGTAGGCAGCCATCGAACCACTGATATCGGCAATAATCACGACCCGACGGGCCACGCGAGTGCGTTGCAATGTTCGTCGATTGATGGGTTCCCCGCCGGTACGGAGCGACTCACGAACGGTACGGCGAAGATCAGGAACACCAGAGGATCGTTTCGACGGACGACGCCGACGCGACCGGCGCATCGTCGCAGTTAGACGCATGTCAGCGATGAGACGATCGACCTCCAGTCGTTCCTCGTCATCCAGATCGGCGAAATCCATTGACCTGAGCGTTTCCGTACGGCTGAAACGAAGGACCGTGCCATCTTCAGTCTCGACATCTGCGCGGTCTGTCTGCTCGTCATCGAGCCTTTCGTCATCGTCGACAAGAAGCGGCTCAGGCGAACGCATTACCGCCTCGGTCAGACCGAGTTCCGTGCCAAGAATCCAATGTCGGAAAACATGGTCGTACAACTCGATATCGATTGGTGAATGTGTCAACGTCGCGCGGCCACACCAATACAGCGAACGAAGATCATCACCAATGATCGCCACTGCCTCAGTGAACGTAATCAGATTTCCAACTGGCACCGATAGACCTGCTGTTCGCAGCAACTCAACGAGTCCCAGGATTCCGTCGTCGTCCATTGCGGTCACTCAGTCGGCATTCATTGCGGATTCGACCAGCGCGTCGATTCCACGAGCACGAACTCGATCTGCGTCTTCGCGATATTTCACGACAGCACCAAGAGATGCATTAACAGATGACGCATCGAGTTCAGTACGACCTAATGCTGTTAGTGCCATCACCCAATCGATTGTCTCGGCGACACCCGGAGGTTTGAATAAACCAATTGTCCGAAGTTCAGCCACCAGCCGCGAGACCTGACGCGAGAGAACTTCGTTTGCTCCAGGAACGCGCGATTGAACAATGGCGATCTCGCGTTCAAGATCAGGATGCTCCACCCAGTGGTACAAGCAACGGCGCTTCAGCGCATCGTGTACATCACGGGTGCGATTCGATGTGATGATCACGATTGGTGGAACTGTTGCTCGAAACGTACCGAGTTCGGGAATCGTCACCGCGTTGTCGGCAAGCACTTCCAGCAAAAACGCCTCGAACTCGTCATCAGCGCGATCAAGTTCATCGATAAGCAGAACTGGCGCAATGTGGTGACGATCAGAGATCGCGTCCAAGAGCGGGCGACGCACCAGAAACCGCTCGCTATAGAGCTCATTCTCGACAACAGCGACATCGGAACTGATTGTTCCAGCCGCCTCAGCAGCACGCAGGTGCAGCAGCTGTCGCGGGTAATCCCACTCGTACAGCGCTTGCGATGCGTCGAGTCCTTCGTAGCACTGGAGTCGGAGTAACTCGCCTCCGGTAAGTGCGCTCAGCGCCTTTGCCACTTCGGTCTTTCCGACACCGGGTTCCCCTTCGAGCAAAAGGGGACGCCCCATCGTCAAGGAAAGGAAAATTGCGGTCGCTAATCCCTCGTCGGACAGATAGCCATTGGCGGCAAGACCGGAGACAACGTCAGCGACAGATGCGGGGGTAGCGGAACTCACAATCGGCAGGCTACCGGTGGTCGCCTCGTACCTTCGAAGTGAACCTCAGGCAGTAGCCCAGACAATGACTTCTGCGCCTTCTGGACCCGCCATGATCGTGTGGGAGCCCTCATCGGTAAGGCGAAGGGCATCCCCCTCACCGAGTTCCTCGGACTCGTTCAACCTTGCCGAGCCGAGCGCTACGAAGAGGTGAACATGGGGCGCAACGGGGATCGATACAGATTCGCCTGCCTTGAGGCGTCCTGCGTACATCACGGCATCGCGCTGATTGATGATGATGACCGCACCACTGTCTGGACCACCAGCGATCGCAACAAGCCCGCCCGCATCCAACAAGTGGCCAACCTCTTGCTGTTCATAGCCCGGATCAATGCCTTGCGTATCGGGTGGTACCCACATCTGCACAAAATGGGCCTCGACGTCGGGACTGGGATTGTGTTCCGAATGACGAATACCGGTGCCCGCAGACATGCGTTGTGCGAGTCCGGGCCGAATGATGCCGTGATTACCGAGCGTGTCGGAATGTTCAACCTCGCCTGAAAGCACCCAGGTGATGATTTCCATATCGGCGTGACCGTGCGTACCAAAACCTGTTGCCGGTGCAACTCGGTCGTCGTTACTTACGATCAGGAGACCATGGCCAGTGTTTGTGTGATCAACATAGGAGCCGAAACTGAAACTGTGCTTTGAGTCAAGCCAACCGATCTGAGTTTCACCTCGGCTTGCTGCAGCACGAATTTCAATCGTCATGGCTTGTTCAACCTCTCAGGAACAAGAAATAGAAGACGAGAAACATCCCAACAGTCACCCCGACCGACGCGATGAGGGTCCACTTCGCTGAACTTTGCCAACGTTGCTTCACCGCAGGTTCTTGGCGTGGTTTGGGGTTGATTGGTTGCGTCATCGTGTTGAATTCAACTCAGAGTCCAGTAACGGCGCGCCACACGCGCTCGGCGGTGTACGGCATATCGAGGTGAGTGACACCATACGGTGACAATGCGTCGATAACTGCGCTCTGAACTGCAGGGGTACCGCCAATTGCGCCCGATTCGCCGATGCCCTTCGCGCCGAGAGGATTCACCGGAGAGGGAGTCTCGAGCGGAACGAGATCGAAACTCGGGAACTCGGCTGCCGAACCAAACGCATAATCAGCAAAGTTCGAGGTCTGCGGATTTCCGTCTTCGTCATACATCATGTGTTCGAACAGCGCTTGTCCCACACCTTGAGCAATGCCACCGTGACGCTGACCCTCGACGATAAGTGGGTTCAAGATGCGTCCCGCATCGTCACAGGTGACGATACGGCGCAATGTGACCTTGCCGGTTTCGGTGTCGACCTCAACCTCGGCCACATGCGCACCAAACGGGAATGTCGCGTTCTCGGCACTGAAGGTGAGTGAGGCTTCGATTGGCAGCCCCATCGCACCACCACCGATCGGGTCAACGATGTCGCCAGCGGTTCCGACCTCGGCCCAAGTTTTGGAAACGCTCGGAGTGCCAGCGACGTGAAACACCCCACGATCCATATCGAGTTCGATGTCGGCCACATTTGCTTCAAGGAGTTCGGCCGCAACCTGGCGTGCCTTGTCGACAACCTGCTCAGTTGCGGTCCAGACCGCCGAACCACCCAACTGCAATGAGCGGGAGCCCATCGTGCCCATACCTTCGGCAACACGGTCGGTATCGCCGGCAACGACTTCGATGGCATCCATCGGAATGCCAGTGAGATCACTGGCAAGCATCGCCCACGCGGTGTTGTGACCCTGGCCGTGCGATGAGGAGCCGGTGTACACCGTGAGTCCACCGTTCTTATCGAGGACAACCTTGGCGAACTCGCCATGGCTACCGGCCGGGCCAGCAGTGATCTCGACATAGACACAAACACCAATGCCCAGTTGCACCGGATCGCCCGCCGCACGACGAGCAGCTTGTTCGGCACGCAAGGCTTCGTAGTCAGCTTCGGCAAGTGCGAGATCGAGCGCCGCCTGGTAGTCGCCGCTGTCGTAGATCGCGCCGGTCTGCGTGGTGAAGGGAAACGCATCGGCGGCAATGAGGTTGCGTCGACGCACCTCGACTGGGTCCATGCCGATTTCGGCAGCGAAGAGGTCGAATGCGCGTTCAATAGCCGCAGTTGCCTCGGGACGACCTGCACCGCGATAGGCCTCAATCGGCGTGGTGTTTGTCATCACTGACTTGGTATTGCATTCGACCTTTGGGATGTCGTAGGTGCCCGGAGCCATCGTGCGAGTCATGAACGGGAGAAATGTGCCCATGCCCGGATAGGCGCCGACGTCTTGCAGGACGGTGAGTCGATAGGCCTCAACCTTGCCCTCTTTCGAGCCCCCGATTTCGATCTTGTGAACCTGACCGCGACCGTGCGGCATCGACACCATTGACTCGCTACGCGACTCGGCCCAACGGATTGGTCGGTTGACTTTGCGTGAAACCCACGGCAGCAAAAGTTCATCGGTCTGAAGATTGATCTTTGCGCCGAACCCGCCGCCAACAGCAGGAGCGATCACATGAACTTGTTGCGGCTCAAGTTCATAAACGCCAGCGAGCTTGCCCTTGACCGAATGTGGGGCTTGGGTGGATACCCATGCGATCAGACGACCTTCGTGCCACACAACCGCGACACCGCGAGGTTCAAGAGGGGCAACGGCGACGCGCTGATTGACGATGTCGCGAGTGACGACAACTTCGCAACCGTCGAATAACTCTTCGGTGAACCCAAACGGAACTTCGAGCGCCGTGTTGGAACCGTGCTCAGGATGCAACAGGACCTGATCGGTCGCGGCAAACACCGGATCGACAACCGCGTCGAGTGGATCGAAATCGACAATCACGAGTTCAGAGGCGTCCTCGGCGGCGACAGCAGATTCGGCGACGATGACGACAATTGCCTCGCCGACGTAACGGACAACATCGGTTGCGAGCCATGGCCGAGCGAGAATGTCCGGGATCATGCCGGGAATAGCAGGAGGTGGTGCGGAAAGGTCACCGGATTCGGCGACATCTGCAGCGGTAAACACCGCAACGACTCCTGGTGCAGCGAGCGCTTCAGAAACATCGAGTTCGGTAATGCGCGCATGAGCGATTGTCGATCGAACAAAATGCGCATGGAGCGCCCCTTCAAGCAGTGGCTCTTGAAGATCGGCGGTGTATCGGGCGCCGCCGGTTAAGAACAGTGGATCTTCCCGACGCTGTACACGGGTTCCCATCACGCTCATGTGGTTCACTCCCCCTCGAGGTGCCGTTGCGGCAATCAGAGGTTAGTGGACGACTGTTGGGAACCTACTCAGCGGGTGAGAGAGGAACCCAAACCCTCGAACGGCCAAGCGTCGGGGACTCGGACCGGATCTTGAGCCTCCGGAAGCAGGTGGTAGACCTCCTCGCCAGCCTTGGCGTAGCCATATTGCTCACGGGCAATGCGTTCAATCTCCGCATCGGTCTTGAGTGCATCGGCTTGGGCCTGTGCATCGGCATTCGCCTGATCAATTTCGGCCAATCGCTGCTCAACGGTCGCAGCAGTTCTGCGCTGATCAAGCAACGTGCGTGTCGGAGCAAGAAAGGCAACCACGGCAACCGTCAGGATCACCAAAATGATCGGCGTGACAATCCATGTGGATCGGGCCAGCAACGAACGCTGTGGTTTGGCGTGTTTGGGCCCCGAAGACTTCGCGGGCGCGTCGGAGCGCTTCCGCGACGCGGACGACTCCGCGCGTGATCGACGGGGAAGACGAGCCATGACTAGCGGCCAACCTGCTTGATGGCTGCAGCACCCCAGTAGGCCGCAGCATCGCCGAGATCGTCTTCGATGCGCAGCAGTTGGTTGTACTTGGCCACACGATCGCTTCGAGCCGGAGCACCGGTCTTGATCTGCCCGCAATTGGTTGCAACAGCAAGATCGGCGATTGTGGTGTCTTCAGTTTCACCCGAACGATGTGACATAACGGCGGTGTAGCCCGCACGGGTCGCCATAGCAACAGATTCGAGGGTTTCTGTGAGCGAACCGATTTGGTTGACCTTTACCAGAATCGAGTTTGCGACACCTGCTTCGATACCCCGAGACAACCGCTCGACATTCGTGACGAACAGATCGTCCCCTACCAACTGGACCTTGTCGCCGATTGCTGAGGTCAGTTTGGACCAGCCATCCCAGTCTTCTTCCGCCATACCGTCTTCGATCGAGACAATTGGGTACTTCGAGACGAGTTCCTGGAGATACCCAACCATTTCCGCCGGAGCCAGTGATCGGCCTTCGCCGGCAAGGACGTAGTTACCGTCCTTGTAGAACTCGGTGGAAGCAGCATCGAGGGCAATGGCAATGTCAGTGCCAGGCGTGAATCCAGCTTTCTCGATCGCTTCAAGCAATAACTTCACCGCGTCTTCATTTGAGGCGAGATTCGGAGCGAATCCGCCTTCGTCGCCGATCGCAGTAGAGAGATCGCGGTCGTGGAGAACCTTCTTGAGCACGTGGTAGGTCTCGGCGCCCCAGCGCAGTGCCTCGGAAAACGATGCCGCACCCACAGGCATGATCATGAACTCTTGGATATCAACGTTGTTGTCGGCATGCTCACCGCCATTGAGCACGTTCATCATCGGGACGGGAAGCACATGTGCATTCACGCCACCGACATAGCGGTAGAGCGGCACAGCAAGTTCATCGGCAGCGGCTCGCGCTACGGCAAGCGATACACCAAGGATCGCATTCGCCCCAAGGCGGCTCTTGTTATCAGTGCCATCAAGTTCGAGAAGGACTCGATCAATGTCACGCTGATCAAGGGCATCGAAACCGACAAGGGCGTCGTAGATCTCGTCGTCGACATGGGCAACAGCATCAAGCACACCTTTACCCATGTAGCGGGCTTCGCCATCGCGCAGTTCAACGGCCTCAAACGCGCCGGTCGATGCACCAGAGGGAACTATCGCTCGACCATTCGCACCAGATTCGAGGATGACTTCAACCTCGACGGTCGGGTTACCGCGGCTGTCGAGGACCTCGCGGCCGGCGATGTGTTCGATAATGCTCATGGGATCGGGGGCTCCTCGTCAATGGGGCTTGGGTGGAAGTTTTCCACGTCGACGCGCGAGCAGTGGGGACGGTCAGATATCCGCGCGCACCCCTAGTTCAGCACTCCGAGCGGCATCGCGGTAGTTCACCGCTGCTGCGCGCAGTGCCGTCTCGGGATCAATCCCAGCACGCCGGGCCTCATCGACGATCGCGAACAACAGCGCGCCGGTGGTTTGATCATCGATCGACGCCCCAAATTCCCGAAGTGTCGCCTCGATCGACTCTGGGACAGGCAGAGCGCTCGGATCAAGGCCCGTAAGCGATCCAGCCTTCTTTTGAATCTTGAGTGCGTAGAGCAATGCGGGAATCGCGTCGGGAACGCCATCGAAGATGCTCTCGCGACCCTTTTCTTCCTTCTTGATCTGTTCCCAGTTACTCACCACTGCGTCAGCGTCCTCAGCCTCGACGTCACCAAAAACATGCGGGTGACGAGATCGCAATTTGTCGTGAACGTTGAGAGCGACATCAGCAATCGTGAACTGACCTTCTTCCGATGCCAACTGACTATGGAAGAGCACCTGGAAAAGCAGATCCCCAAGTTCTTCTTCCAAATGTTCATAGCCAGTGCCGGCTTCGACATCGAGATGGTCGATGGCTTCAAGGAGTTCGTAGGACTCTTCAAGGAGATGACGACGAAGAGACTCATGGGTTTGCTCGCGGTCCCAAGGACATTCGGCGCGCAATACCGCGACGAGTTCCGCGAAACGAACCAACTCTTGGGCGACCGGGGCAGAGAGTTCAGGAAGAAAAATCGAGGTGAGATGGTCGGCCGCTATTCGATCGATTTCTGCCCAAGGAATTTCCTCGACGACTTCATCAGGTAGCCCTAGTCGCTGCAACACCGTCACAGTGGCATCGGCCGCAAGACACGAATTCATTCCGGCATCGAGCGCAAGCTTCACGTCGGAGAGCACCTCGGCCGAGTCGCATTGCGCCACCAAGAGTGGTCCACGCTCCCCCGCTGCTTCAACGGCGAATCGATGACCATCGATGATGCGCACACCAACGGAGACAGGATCGATTCCCAGACGGGCCCATGTGAGATCGAGGAACGAAAGCGCGGGAATGATTTCAACCTCGCAACGAGGATCAGCCAGAAGGAGCTCCACCGTGTGCTCGGCCACAATCGGCGAACCAGGAACGGCATAAAGGACTAGACCTGCCTCGGTCGCAGCCTCGATCAATCGTTCGACGATCTCGGGGTAGACCTCCTCGATAGAAGCCGCCGTTTCATAGACATCGTCGAATGATGTCGCCGCTTCCATCACGACCGCAGCTGGGTGTCGACGTGTTCGAACGAACTGCGTTGCGATCGTGTCGATCGACTCACGAGTACCGAGAGTCAGGAGTTCAACATCGCCAGGCCCGAGCCCAACGATGACAACTCGAGGCATCATCGGCGAGTGCAGATCACTGCAACGGAAGTCCGGCGACCGTGGTGGAGGTGGCGCCTGAGGGAGCAATGATTTTCGCTGTCGCTGCATCAAACTGACCGTACCGAGGGTTAACCGACACGTTTGCCGTTGAGGCGATACGCATCAGTTCAGCGCCGACAATCGCGTCGGCATTGTCAACAACAGACTGCTTCAGCGAATCCTTCAGTTGTTCAAACGTCAACTTGCCACGAGCCGTTACGAGAACAATGTGATACCCAAACCTCGTCTTCACCGGTTCACCCACAACCCCAACCGGCTGCGCCCAAGCTGCGTCATCGAATTCCGTCACATAGGAACCCTTTGGGCTGCACGGAAGCGCTCCACCTGACGTCGCTGATCCGGGATCTTGCGACTTCGCTGCAGCGATCTCGGCAAAGTTTGATGTTCCATTGATCTGCGACTGGATGTCTTTGATCGATGTCAGAGCGGTCGCGTACTGAGCGTCGGTCGGAACCGCGTTTCCTGAACCCGAACCCGCGAGTACAAGGATGTGGCTCGCGCATACGAGATCTTCTTGATACTGATCCTTCGTTGCCTCATAAAGATTACGAAGACCCTCGTCGGTTTGGGCTTCAGCAATAACTGCTGCTCCCAGCACGCTCTGAGCGGCCACACCATCGATAAGCGTCTGCTGGTAACTCGCCGGAAGTTCATTGAACACTGAGGTGCCAGAGCCGTTGGTGAAGTTCTGCTCGAGCAGTGTCCTTGCATCCGCTCGATCCGCATCGGTCACGGTGAGGCCGCGTTCGTCGACACCAACCTGGGCGAGCTGGAGACTCAACTGATCGTTTAGGAAGGCAGACGTGTAGGAGGTCGCCCACGAGTTGCCATCGGCCGACTTGAGCTCACTGGCTCCACCTGAGGTCGAGTACACCTTTGCAAACGCCTCTATCTGCGACTGGAACTCCGAATCGGAAAGTATCCAGTCGTTCACGGTCAGTGCGGTTGGGTTCACCGCCGAACATGAACTGCCCACGAGGGAAAGCACGAGGGCGAGGAGGATGGCGGTGATGGAGATAGTGCGCGTCGTCTTCACAAGGTTGCTCACACTAACGGAGCCAGCAGAGGGCCTGAGAGTCAGCCCTCGTCCTCAGGTACGAGATCGGCCAGCGCCGAGACGAGGTCGTCAATGATCGACACTGCCGAGTTCAGGTGAAGCTGCAATTGCTGCGGCTCGGGCTTATACACCGACCCTTTGTAGAGGCGATCAAGACGGATCGTGGCGGAAGTCCGAAGGGCCAACGGTGAGATCCGGGCAACAAACTTCGGCCCGCCAAATCCTGGCCCCTTGGTCACGGTGACGTCGGTAACCCCGGTTCTGACGCACTCCGCCCGAAGGCGGGCAACCTCAAGGAGCGCTTCGGCATCTTCGGGCACCGGTCCGTAGCGGTCTTCCCACTCGGTCCGAATATCGGCAACTTCAGCAGCCGAGATCACCGCGGCAAGACGCCGATAGGCCTCGAGCCGTAAGTCTTCACGTTCGACATAGGAAGCAGGTAACGAAGCATCGACCGGTAACTCGAGCTTGATTTCGGCCGGTTCGGGAATCGGCTCGCCCTTTAACTCCGCCACTGCTTCGGTGACCATCTGGCAATAGAGGTCGTATCCGACAGACGAGATGTGGCCACTTTGTCCGCTGCCAAGCAAATTGCCCGCCCCTCGAATTTCGAGGTCGCGCATCGCGATACGGAAACCAGAGCCGAGCTCGGTCGCTTCTCCGATCGTGCGCAGTCTCTCGAAGGCTTGTTCGGTAAGCGCTCGCTCCGGAGGAAAGAACAAATAGGCATACGCGCGACTTCCTGAACGTCCGACGCGCCCACGAAGCTGGTGAAGTTGGCCAAGCCCAAGGAGATCGGCACGATCAACTACCAAGGTGTTGACCGTTGGCATATCAATACCTGATTCGATGATGGTGGTACAGACGAGTACATCGAATGCGCCTTCCCAAAAATCGAGAACAACTTTCTCGAGCGTTCCTTCGTCCATCTGTCCATGAGCAACAGCTATCCGTGCTTCAGGTACCAGCTCTCTAAGTTGCGCCGCAACGCGCTCAATGTCCTGCACACGATTGTGCACAAAGAAGACTTGACCTTCGCGGAGCAACTCACGCCGTATTGATTCGACCACTGCGCGCTCGTCGTATTCACCGACATAAGTGAGAATCGGCTGACGTTCGCTCGGCGGCGTATTCAATAAGGTGAGATCGCGAATACCCGTGAGACTCATCTCAAGCGTTCTCGGAATTGGCGTGGCCGTAAGCGTCAGCACATCGACACCAACTTTGAGTCCTTTGATGGATTCTTTGTGTGAAACGCCGAATCGCTGTTCTTCATCGACAACTAAGAGCCCGAGATCTTTGAAGGCCAACCCATCAGCAAGGAGCCGGTGGGTTCCAATCACAACATCGACATCGCCGGTTTCGAGATCGGCAATAACTTTTTTGGCCTGTGCATTCGTCAAGAAGCGACTGAGCATTTCGACTCGAACCGGATAACCAGCGAATCGTTCACTAAACGTCTGTAAATGCTGTTGCGCAAGAAGTGTTGTCGGCACCAGCACTGCTGCTTGTTTTCCGTCTTGGACCGCCTTGAAGACTGCTCGAACTGCGACTTCAGTCTTTCCGAAACCAACATCGCCGCAAACGAGTCGATCCATCGGAGACTCGCCTTCCATATCCGCTTTCACGTCGGCGATAGCAATCTTCTGATCGGGGGTGAGTTCGTAGGGGAAGGACTCTTCGAGTTCATGCTGCCATGGGGTATCAGGAGCGAACGCGTGACCGGGAGCGTGAATCCGCTTTTGGTAGAGAACCACGAGTTCCTGCGCGATCTCGGTGACCGCTTCGCGTACTCGAGCTTTGTTCTTTTGCCATTCACCTCCGCCAAGGCGACTCAGGCTGGGAGAATCGCTACCGGTGAAAGGCCGCACCGCATCGACTTGATCGCTTGGAACATAAAGACGATCGTCACCGCGATATTCAAGAAGTAGATAGTCGCGCTCGACTCCACCGATTGCGCGCTTGACCATTCCGCCGTACCGACCTACCCCGTGCTGATAATGCACGACAAAGTCTCCGGGTGCGAGGTCGTCGAAATGCCCTTGAGCTACAGCCTTACGCGGCCGTGCACGGCGATGAGCGCGACGACGGCCGGTGACATCAGATTCAGCGAGAAGTGCAAGTCCGATCTGCGGCAACCGAACCCCACGCTCGAGTGGCGCAACAACAACATGTCCACCCGGGGTCGAAAGGTCTTCGCGTCCGCGTTCATCAAATGAAAGGTGAATGCCTTGATCGCCGAGCAACGTCACTAACCGATCGGCTGAACCGCTTCCATCGGCAGCTACGACAACCGTTGCACCATCAGACAGCATCGAACGTAATTGTTCGACGAGGAGGTTTCCGTCGCCGACAACGGGATCCCAACCCGACGCTCCAACGACCGGCGTGCTGGGCGCATCGGGAACATCAAGCACTGTCCACATTGGTGCTCCCGTGCGGCCAAGAAGACGTTCAAACGCAACATGCAACTGAGGAAAGGATCCTTCCGCCCCCCATGTTCGCGAGAGCGACTGCTCGAGGTCTTGCTCCTCAGCGAGGATGTCTCCAGCGCGATCGCGCATACGTCGCGGTTCGATCAGCAGAATTTGTGCGTCATCTCGAAGCAGATCAAAAAGAACATCCGGATCATCAGCGTTGTCATCGACCAACCATGGCAACCAACTCTCCATGCCATCGAACATCTGGCCCTCAGAAAGTCGCTCCCACTGCTCCCGCCCCCAGGGCTGGGCTCCGACGAGGGCTGCAGCACGTTCACGCACTTCCTCGGTGGGAAGGAGTTCTCGACAGGGAAAAAAGGTTGCTTCCGCCACTGAAACGGTTGCTCGCTGATCGGCAATCGAAAACTCGGTGAGGCGGTCAACTTCATCGCCCCACAGATCAATACGAATGGGTACATCAGCCGTGCTCGGGTAGATGTCGACGATTGAGCCGCGCACCGCAACCTCGCCACGATGTTCCACCTGGACTTCGCGTCGATAGCCGAAGCTCACAAGTTGCTCGATGAGTTCAACAGGATCAGCAACGTCGCCAACACCAATTGTGATGGGTTCAATTTCACCGACGTGAGGGCCTAGACGCTGGACGAGTGCCCGAACCGGCGCCACGATCACTGCTGGGGCTCGTTCGGGTTCGTGGAGTCGCCACAGCACCCGTGAGCGCCGGCCCATCGTGTCGATCGCGGGACTCACCCGTTCGAATGGGAGTGTTTCCCATGCGGGGAATAGCTCCACCTCATCGGGACCTAGAAACGCAGCGAGGTCACGCACGAGACGCTCAGCTTCTGCAGTTGTAGACACGCCAACCACCACTGGTCGACGCTCAGCCCGCTCAACCAGTGAGGAAATCGT
Source organism: Acidimicrobiales bacterium (assembly GCA_044350215.1). GTDB lineage: Bacteria > Actinomycetota > Acidimicrobiia > Acidimicrobiales > Acidimicrobilacustridaceae > Acidimicrobilacustris. The sequence continues at coordinate 16,057 of JBILIB010000001.1, read as the reverse complement.
GATGGCTCGGGCTGGTTCCGGGATGACGATGGAGCCTTCACGACGTCCCAAGATCGAGATGAGCGCAGGCTCATCGGCCATCATCGGGATCAGATCGGACAGAGCCATGGGACCTCAGGACACGCGCGTACGCCCGGCACAGAGTGTGCCGGGGGTGAGGGTTGAAGGCTAGCCACCTGTTCGACTGACACCTTGCTCACCCGCCTGGCCTCACCCGTCACTCGACCTGTTCAGGTTTCGGCACTGGGATTCGGGTCACCGGTGATTGCGCTTAGTGACCCTGCGGGTGTCAACTACATAGGCCATGACAACTCCAACTGCGAGTCCCTCCCCCGACGGCCCGGCGCCACTACCGCCCTCTTCTCGAACACCGATCCCTGAAAGTCGGATGTTTCGATTGAAGAACCGAATGCTTGGTCGCCCACTCAACACCGACCAACTCGAACACGAACGACTCGGCAAACCGACGGCGCTCGCAGTCTTTGCCTCGGACAACCTTTCATCAGCTGCGTACGCAACAGAAGAGATCCTCCATACCCTGCTGCTCGCGGGAATTGGCCTTGTTGCGTTCCAATTCGTAATGCCAATCACCTTCGCAATGATCGGTGTATTGATCATCCTGATTTTGAGCTATCGGCAAACGATCAAGGCCTATCCGTCCGCCGGCGGCGCATACATCGTTACCAAAGACAATCTTGGCGTGCTTCCTGCTCAAGTGGCCGGCGTTTCTCTGCTCACCGATTACATCTTGGTGGTTGCCGTTTCGGCATCGGCCGGAACCGCTGCCCTCTACTCCGTTTTCTCAGAGCTCTATCCCTACCGAATCTTCATCGCTCTCTCCTTCATCGCAATTGTTGCGCTCGGCAACCTCCGAGGCGTGAAGGAATCAGGACGCATTTTTGCCGTCCCGACCTACGCGTTCGTCGTCGCCATGGCCCTCATGATCGGCTACGGGCTGTTCAAGGCAGGATTCGGTGGCGGCCTTGATCAGATTTCTATCGAGGAGATGAACCCCGAACAGGCGCACGAAGCAGTCGGCATGAGTGCGGTTGGCTGGTTCCTCATCCTGCACGCGTTCGCCTCGGGTGGCGCCGCAGTTACGGGCGTTGAGGCTATTTCCAATGGCGTTCCCGCCTTTCGTGAACCATCGTGGAAAAACGCGGCACAGACACTTGTCATCATGGGAACGATGCTCGGACTCATGTTCGTCGGCATCTCGTGGCTCGCCTCGGAACTTCACACCATTCCTGTGGCGGGCAAGACCGTCATTGCCCAGATCGCCGAGGGCGTGTACGGCAGTTCTGGACTTGGCCGACTGATGTTCGTCTTTACGCAGTTCGCGACGATGTTTATCTTGATCATGGCCGCCAATACAGGGTTTGCCGACTTCCCTCGGCTCGCCAGCTTTCAAGCCGAAGACTCATTCATGCCGCGACAGTTGACTAAACGCGGTCATCGACTGGTGTACAGCAACGGAATTTTGACGCTCGCCGCTATGGCTGCCGTACTCGTCATCATTCTTGGCGCCAGCGTGAGTCGCCTCATCCCGCTTTATGCAATCGGCGTATTCCTCAGTTTCACCTTGTCCCAGGCGGGCATGGCCCGTCGCCACATCCGCTTGAAGGAGCAAGGATGGAGGACCGGGCTCTTGATTAATGGTGTCGGAGCGGTGGTGACTGCGGTCGTTACGGTGGTCATTAGCGCAACCAAATTCCTCGACGGCGCATGGGTGATTCTTGTGATGATCCCAATCTTCGTATGGGTCGTCGTCCGCCTCAATCACCAATACGAGGCGGAAAAGACCGAACTCGCAGAAGACGCGACTCTTGCCGCCACCGCCCCCATCCTCAAGCGTCATGCCGTCGTTGTACTCATCGACAAAATCGATCGCACCTCTGCTCGGGCAATTCAGTACGCCCGCACGCTGCATCCAGATCGACTTGATGCCGTTCATATCGCCGTCGATGAACAACACGCACAAGAACTTTCAAAAGAGTGGAGCGATTTACCGCTCAAGCAAATTTCTCTTGATGTTCGCGAATGCCCCGATCGAAGAATTAACCGAACCGTCCTTGAGGTTGTTACCGAACTGGCGGCCGATGGCGAAACCGAAGTGACGGTTCTCATCCCCCGTCGTGAGTACCGCTCGGCATGGCATCGACTCCTTCACGATCACTCCGCCGACGGCATTGCCAAAGCACTTGCCGACGTTCCGCATGCAAACGTGACCTTTGTTCCGTACCACTTGACGAGAACATCGAAGGGTCAGCACATCCATAAGGTCGAGACCGGTTCGATGTCGGGCACAACAGGCATTCGCCACTGAGATGGGGCTTTTCTCCGGTAGCGCAAAGCGTCTCGAGAAAGAGCGCATTGATCAGACCAAACGACAGTTCGCTGACCTTGGGGCTCGCTCTCTCGCTGGCGTTATGCCGATTGCCGATGTGAAGTGGCGCGAAAAGGTAAAAGTTGCGGGCCGAGTCAAAGCGCTTCGGGTGCAACCGTGGGCTGATCAGGTCGCGAGCCTTGAACTTACGCTTGCCGACGAAACTGGCGGCATCACCGTGGTGTTCCTCGGCCGTCGCACCTTGGGTGGAGTCCACCTCGGCACTCACCTCATCGTCGAAGGCATGACAAGTGAGCACCATCGACTACTTACGATTCTCAATCCTGCCTACCAACTCCTACCTCGTCAGGTTGAGTTGCCGTACTAGGTCCGCCAAGCGTCTACGACGCTCGTGCATTTACGCGGTTCATCGCCGAATCGGGACCATCGCTCACGATGAGTTCAACTGCATCGGCCGCTACTTCAATCGCGACCTCGAGTGCTTCACGATCGGCTTTCCCTACACGTTTCAAGACGTGATCAGCGCCACCTTCTTTGCTCGGCGGTTTCCCCACACCAATCCGGACTCGCACAAACGCGTCATCATGAAGATGGGCTTTGATCGACCGAAGCCCGTTATGGCCTGCCAGCCCACCGCCGATCTTCACGCGAACAATTCCAGTCGGCAGATCGAGTTCGTCGTGAACAATTACCAGTCTTGACGCTTCCTCAATACCGAAACGACGCACAAGTGGTGAGACTGACTCGCCCGAAAGATTCATGAACGTTGTCGGCTTAGCCAGAGCGACACGCTTTTGACCTACATGAACCTCGTCAACAAGCGCGCGTTCCTTGCCCGACTTCAAGCGGCCGTTATGGCGTCGCTCAAGAAGGTCAATAACGGCAAAGCCCACGTTGTGGCGCGTCCCGTCGTATTCGCTTCCTGGATTGCCGAGACCTACGACGAGAACGTCGGCCGGCGTGCCGCGTCGGGGACGAATGCCGCCCCTGCCGCCAAATGCCACTTACTCGGCGTCGCCCTCGGCAGCACCCTCGGCGTCGCCCTCGGCCGGCGCGCCTTCGCCAGCTTCACCCTCGGTCGCGCCGTCTTCCACTGAGAAGCGAGTAGCAAGGCCAAGAACCAGCTGGATGCTGTCTTCGATGTCGGTTGTCACGCCGGCTGGAAGGGTGAGCGTCGCAACGGTGATCGAGTCGCCGACGTCGAGGTCGGTGATGTCGATTTCGATAAGGCTCGGAATGTCGGCCGGCTTTGCGGTGACGGTGAGGGATTTGAGCGGCTGATCAACAATGCCTCGACGGCCTTCAACCTTCTTGGCTTCGCCAACGAGGACAAGCGGAACTTCAACGGAAACGCCTGCGTCGGGATCAACACGAAGGAAATCAACGTGCAGGACATTGCGACGAATCGGATGTCGCTGAAGATCTTTGATGATGGCGAGGTCCTTCTGGCCATCAACGTCGAGAGTGATAAGAGCGTTGAGACCGGCTTCGGTCTTAAGCGCACGACGAAGATCGGGCCACGGAACCGAAACAGCAACCGAATCGCGTCCCAGGCCGTAGACGACCGCAGGCACGAGACCGTCGGTCCGCATGCGGCTCGAAGAACGGGAACCGGCACTACGTCCGGTTGAGGCGATGAGGGTGATGGCCATGATTCGGTGCTCCTGGAGGCAGCGCTATAGCGCGCCGTCGGCTGACGTTCGTGAAACGGGTGGCAATCCTACCGATCCACCCCCGAGAAGGCGAACTCGCTCCTAGCGAGGGCTCCGTCGGTCTACCTACACCCCTAGGGGCTCCGGCAATTGCCCCGAATGCTGCCCTAGGAGAACTGATCATCGTCCGTTTCTAGACGCTCAGCTTTGGTTGTGCCCGTCGAAGATTTCGCTGACCGAGGTGTCTTCAAAGACCGCATCGATCGCATCGGCGATGATTCCGGCAACAGAAAGCACTTCGATTTTGTCTGACTGCTTTTCGGGCGGCAGCGGCAACGTGTTGGTCATGACGACCTTCGAGATACACGAATCGTTCAGACGTTGAATTGCCGGACCACTAAAGACACCATGGGTGCAGGCAGCGTAGATTTCCGTCGCTCCGCGAGCCTTGAGTTGTTCGGCTGCCGCAACGATCGTTCCGCCGGTATCGATCATGTCGTCGATAAGCACGCAAATACGGCCATCGACCTCTCCAACTACATCGCGAGCTTCGACAGTGTTCTTCTGTTCCTTGACGCGACGCTTATGAACGATGGCGAGATCGGCATGCAATTGGTTGGCATAACGCTCAGCGACTTTCACACGACCAGCATCGGGCGAAACAATTACAAGGTCGTCGCCAAGACCCGCCATGTAATCAACGAGTACAGGCATTGCCGTGAGATGGTCGACCGGGCCATCGAAGAATCCTTGAATCTGGCCCGAGTGCAGATCGACAGAAATCAGACGCTTTGCACCGGCAGCTTTGAACATGTTGGCAATCAACTTTGCCGTGATTGGTTCGCGACCTTCGGACTTTCGGTCCTGACGGGCATAGCCGTAGAAGGGGGCTACCGCAGTAATGCGTTTGGCAGACGCGCGTTTTGCCGCATCGACCATGATCAGTTGTTCCATGATCGCATCGTTCACGCTCATTCGCCCGGAACTGACATGCGATTGGATGATGAACACGTCTGTACCGCGGACTGACTCTCCGAATCGAGTATGAAGTTCGCCGTTCGCAAATTCCGCAAGATTCGCATCGCCGAGCTCGACACCGAGGCGTTCGGCAATCTCTTCTGCGAGCGGAAGGTTGGCCCGACCGGAGACGATATGCAGCCGCTTCTTGGTGACGAGTTCCATTCGGTTTCTTTCGCCGGCGTTTTGATTGGTCATTCTGGTGACGAAGTGTAGAACGGTCCGGGACTCGCCCCGTCAGAAATACTGTCGCCTTCCTCGATGACCGCAAATGGTCCGAGGCGAACATCGTTTCCAATATCTGCGCCACGTCCAACAGAGTTCTCGACAACTGATCGAGCCCCAACCCGACAATCGACAAGTCGAGTGTTTGGTCCGATCTCGGTTCCGGCGCCGATCACACAGGAACCTTGAAGGATCGTGTCGGGGAAAAGAGTGACATCGGCCGCGAGTTCCACCGTTGTGTCGACGTAGGTGCGGCCGGGATCGACCATTGTGACGCCTTTACGCATCCAGGCTTCGTTGGTCCGCCGGCGTAATTCCGCTTCTGCCGCGGCCAACTGAAGGCGATCATTGACACCATTGGTATCTGCAGGATCGGCCGCAACCACCGCCGAGACCCTGTAGCCCGCACCCGCAAGCACCTCGACGACATCGGTGAGGTAGTACTCACCCTGCGCATTTTCAGGCGTAATGCGTCGAAGCGCTGGGCCAAGCACGCTGGCCCGGAAGCAGTAGATCGACGTGTTGACCTCGGTGATGGCCAGTTCAGCCTCGGAGGCATCGGACTGTTCGACGACTCGTTCGACGCGATCATCACGACCGCGCACGACTCGGCCATAGCCCGTTGGATCGGCGACGCGGGCAGTAAGGAGTGTGCACGCCGCATCAGTTTGTTGATGCATATCGAGAAGTGAGGTGATTGTTTCGGTGCGAAGCAAGGGTGTATCGCCGGGCAGCACGAGAATGTCGGCATCGAGGTCATCGAGTTCCTCGGGAGTGAATGCGGTCAGAGCAACGCCCACTGCATCGCCAGTACCCCGCTGCACCTCCTGCTCCACGAATTCGAGTGGGACATCGGGAGCAGCATCGAGAAGTTTCTTGGTCACCCGTTCGGCACCGTGACCGACGACAACCACCGCGCGGCGGACCTGAGCGCCAGCCAGTGAATCCAAGACGTAGAGCACCATTGCGCGTCCGCACAACAGATGGAGAGGCTTTGGCCGCGCCGAGCGCATGCGGGTGCCTTCACCGGCGGCGAGGACGATGGCTGAGAGCGGCCTCGGAGTCATGCAGACTTTCTAGTACGGTCTGACTCGCCTTCCGAGGCCTCACCTTTCGAGGCCTCACCTTTCGGGGGTGGTGTAATTGGCAACACGGCTGGTTTTGGTCCAGTCATTCGGGGTTCGAGTCCCTGCCCCCGAGCTTTCCTTCCCTGGCGGGATTCCGATCATCCATGGATCGGGATCCCTCACTCTCCTCGAACCGCCCCTCACTCGGTTGTGTCGTTGGGTTGCGTCCTCGGGTTCTGTCGTTGGGTTGTGTCGTTTCGCACCGGAGCACGCCTTACCGCTACAGTCGCTGCGCCATGGGATCTCTCATTAAAAAGCGCCGCAAGCGCATGCGTAAGAAGAAGCACAAGAAGATGCTGAAGCGAACCCGCTTCCAGCGTCGAGCTGCCGGTAAGTGAGCTCAGGCGTCCCTGACGCCTGCTGTGCCAGAACGATTCTCGTTGACTCCACCCGGCCCGAGAGCCGGGTGGGTCCGCGTACGGGCCCATACGGCGAGCGACAAGCCCCGCCCCTGCGGGAGCTAGCGAGCAGGGCTGGCGTGTGTAATGACCCGCCCCGGGCCCGGGAATGCACCCTCGACAAACCAGGTCGACCCTGATCCTGCGAGGCGAGGCTGACGGCCGCTAGCCGCGGCGAGTTCGTCGCGCCAGCGAGCAAGCTCAGGCGCGACCAGCAGCGCCGCTGGTTCCAGATCGTTGCCGTTCACTCCGAAAGGACCACCAAGATCGTCCCATGCCTTGTAGACCGCAGGGGTTGAACACATCACTGGTGGCGTGAGCAATGTGAAGGTCCGCTCTTCAAAAGGCAACGGTTCGATCTGCTCGCCGATCCCCTGCACCCGCGCTCTGCCGCCCAGGAGACAGAAGGCCACATCGGCGCCAAGCGTTACCGCCTGAGCGGGATCAGTCATACCGGCCCAATGGAGGATGGCGGCGGCATCGGCAGAACCGCCTCCGAGTCCCGCACCAGCCGCGATCAACTTTTGAACATGAACGGACGCGTCGCGACCCACCATGGCCAATGCACGAGTGACGAGGTTGTCGACACCGAGATCAATGGTTTTGCCATCGACATCGGCAAAGCTCACCGAAACTGGTCCGGCGCTTTCACAATCGACAATGAGTGAATCGCCAAAATCAAGCGACACCATTTCGGCATCGATTAGGTGGTAACCGTCATTGCGCACACCAACCACGCGAAGCGAGGTCGTGAGTTTGGCGGGAGCAAAGAGGCGGACCGATTCGGCACTCACGTCCCCCATCGAATCACGCCCCAGCCAGTACCGCTGCAGTGAGTGCTCCCCATTGAACAACGTCGAGGCGCTCGGGTCGCTCGGATGGGTCGATTCCGGCGGCTTCGAACTGCTCGGTCGTGACCTTGGAGGACAATGACCGGCGAAGCATCTTGCGCCGCTGACCAAACGCCGTGCGAACGAGATCCATGAGGGAATCGTGATCGACGCCGACAACAGGCGCCGATCGTCGCTCGATACGAACCATCACCGATTCCACTCGCGGCTGTGGAATGAAGACTGTTGCCGGTATCCGAGCGGCGATCGACGCAGTGGCCCAGAGTGACAACTTCACCGAGGGGATGCCATAGGCACCATCACCGGCGGATGCAGCAAGGCGCTCTCCGACCTCGCGTTGCACCATCACGAGCATGGTTTCGATTTGTGGGACATCGTCAAGGAGATCAAGAACAATGGTCGTCGCAACGTTGTAGGGAAGATTCGCAACGAGATGCCACTGCTTCTCAGCGGACAGGACCTGTCCCCAATCAAGTTCAAGCGCATCACCGTGAACAACGCGAACACCTAGAGGCTCAACCGTTTCCGCCAACACCGGCAATAGATGTCGATCGAGTTCGACAGCGACAACGTTTGCCCCCGTTGCTGCAAGTTCAGTTGTCAACGAACCGACACCAGGACCGATCTCGACCACATTCGAACTCGCATCGATGCACGCCAACCGCACAATGCGACGGACCGTATTTGGATCGGCAAGAAAATTTTGACCGAGGGCGCGACTTGGCTCGAGGCCATGACGCGCGAGCAACTCCGTGATGTCGCGACGTGTGAGTGTCATGCGATCACCGCAAACCTTCTGCGGCAACCTTCACCGGTAGCTGCTGCGTGGAAATGGTGAGATTCGCCGAATCGAAAACACACCGAGAACGCTTGGTCTTGCTTAGAAGCTCGAGCACCCAGGCCACGCGCCCCACCCGGAGCTGGCGAGAACACGTTCGGCGATGACGATCTGCTGCTCTCGTGTCGCTTCCCACGGGTGAGCGGTGAATTCTTCGCCACCAAAGGCACGCCATGTCGACCATCTGGGACCATGGGCGAACTGGAGTCCGCCGCCGTATCCGTTACCGGAGTTCGCTGCCCAGTTTCCACCGGTTTCACACTGCGCAAGGCGATCCCACTGACTCGGCGACGCTTCGGCGTTCCCGGTTGGTACTGGTGGTGTCGTGGCGCGTTGCGGAGTTGTTGTGGTGGTAGTCGTCGCTCGGCGGGGAGCGATTGTTGTCGGAGGGGCCACCGTTGTGACTGGAGCGGGGACGGTGACCGGAACCGTGACCGGAACCGTGACCGCCACGATTGTCGTGGTCGAATCTTCGGTCGAGACAGAGGCAACAACGAGGCTCGGGTCGGTGGAGCTTGCTGTTTGACTTGCCCCACTACTCGGCGAGCGCTGGAACATGTCGATCACCAACAACGGCAAACACGCGAGCGTGACCACAAGTGCGATCATCAGTCGGCGTTGCGTTGGGTGCACGGTGGTGTTCAGAACTGCGTCCTTCGTCGAGCAATAGATCCTGGCCACAGCGGAAGAACGCCCTGCGCGATCACGCAGTGCAAACTCCGCCCGGAGCCGTCCAAAGAACCTAGGAGGGAGGTCCGGGACCCGCAACTGGTGCGAGGCTCTGTGACACCCCCTGTTCAACTGCGCGTAACCCCTGCTCACAAGGTCGCAGAGACTTGTCCACAACTTTGTGCGATGAAGAAAAACTCGCGAATCCCCTGCTAGGGGAGCTGGTACACCATCGCAGCATTTTTCCATGTGACATTGGCCACATCGGCCACATCAATCCCCTTGGCCGCCGCGATTGCCGCCCCCACAACGGGAACGAGAGCGGGGCGATTCGGTTTCCCGCGGTGAGGAACAGGAGCCAAAAACGGCGAATCGGTCTCGATGAGCAGGCGATCGAGGGGGCAAAGGGTTGCCGCGGAGAGCACTTCGGGCGCTCCCGGGAACGTGACGATGCCACTGAACGAAAGCCAAGCGCCGAGGTCGAGACATTTCTGTGCCTCGGCGGGTCCCCCGGTAAAGCAATGAATGACCGTGCGAGACGGAATGCCTTCGCTTGCGAAAATCGAGAACGTGTCATCCCATGCTTCACGGGTATGCACAACCAACGCCAGATCGTGATCATGGGCTAGTGCGATCTGCTGAGCGAAGATCTCTCGCTGCACGTCACGAGGCGAGTTGTCATAGTGGTAGTCGAGCCCGCACTCCCCCACAGCGACAACATTGGGGTCGGCGAGCAGCTCGGCAATGCCCTCGATGCCCTCGCTTGCGTCATGCGGGTGGACACCAGCTGTGGCCCAAACATCGTCGAACGCGCTAGCGACCTCAATCGCAAGCTTCGACGACGCGAGATCGCAACCGACGGTGATCATTCGCATCACGCCGGCCTCGTGGGCTTCGGCGATTGTGGCTTCGGCTTCCGGCCAACGGTCAGTTCCGTCACCCAAATGACAGTGATCATCGATCCAACGCATTTCGACTCCGTCAGTCCGCGTCGGGTTTCGCGATACGAGGGAAGAGCCCATCGCCCTTCACCACTGGCAACCCGCCGGGATACCCGCCCCAGGTCGCGCCAGCGACGCCAGCATCGACTGGCGAACCGGACAATCCGATGCGTTCCCAGATCTGCGCGCAGGTATCCGGCATAGCTGGAGTTGCGAGAATTGAAACGATGCGCAGCACTTCAAGCGCGTCACCCATCACTGCATCAAGCGCGGGACTTGGATCCATTTTCCACGGTTCGTTCGCTTCGAGGTGAGCGTTGGCCGCACCGACAAGGCGCCACGTTGCCTCAAGGGCAATGCTTGGCGTGATGTTGTTCCAACCAGTGATTGTGTCGGCCAGCGACTGAGCGGCGATCGCTGCGAGCGGTGAATCGGCAGCGGGCGCGGGTCCAATGCCGTCACACTTTTTGCCCACAACTGTTGCGACGCGAGACAACAGGTTTCCAAGATTGTTCGCAAGGTCGGCGTTGTATCGCGTGACCATTGATTCGTAGGAGAAATCTCCGTCGGGACCAAACGGATTGTCTCGCAGGAAGTGATAGCGGAACCCATCGACACCGAAATCGGCAACAAGATCGGCAGGAAAAATCTGATTGAGGCGTGTCTTCGACATCTTCTCGCCACCGACGAGCAAGAAGCCGTGGACCGCAAGTTTCTTCGGCGGTTCGATGCCAGCAGCAAGACACATCGCGGGCCAATACACACAGTGAAAGCGGAGGATGTCCTTACCCAGAAGATGGTGCACCTGGGGCCACCACTCGGCGAACTGCTTGGAGTCGGCACCGTATCCGACCGCCGTCGCGTAATTAATGAGGGCGTCGTACCAGACGTAGAAGACATGACCTTCGTCCCAAGGAACGGGAACGCCCCAGGAGATTGAGGTGCGTGATACCGAGACGTCTTCTAGACCTTGCCTGATGATTCCCAATGCTTCATTGCGCTTACCTTCAGGTTGCACACATCCGGGATTCGCGGCATACCAATCAAGAAGCGGCTGTTCGAACTTTGACAACTCGAAGAACCAATTGTCCTCTTCGAGCCATTCCACTGGTCGGCCATGAATCGGACAATTGCCGTCGACCAGATCGGCCTCGTTGTAATAGGCCTCACACGGAACGCAGTAATGCCCGGAGTATGAACCTTTACGGATCCATCCGTTGTCGAAGATGGCCTGCATGAATGTTTGGACCGACGTGATGTGTCGCGGTTCGGTAGTACGAATGAAATCGTCATTACTGATGTTCAGCAGTTCCCACACTTCGCGAAAACGAGCGCTCGTGCGATCGGCCTGTTCGAGCGGAGTAATGCCATTCGCATCGGCGGAACGCTGGATCTTGAGACCGTGTTCGTCGGTGCCGGTGAGGAAGAAGGTGGGGTCACCGGCGAGGCGATGCCACCGAGCCAATGCGTCTGCGGTCACCGTCGTATAGGCGTGCCCGATATGGGGCACATCGTTCACGTAATAAATAGGAGTAGTGACGTAGAAGGGTTCAGACACACCGCAAGGCTACGGGGCCGCGGCAACGCCGACGAACCACGAGTGATGAACCTCGCCGCTCGGCCTTCAAACGGGTCGCGCTTTGCGCGTGTCAGGATTGACTCAGCGGGCCGAATGGCCGATTCGATTGGGGAACTCATGGGACAACTCGACGGACGCGTTGCAGTCATCACTGGCGGTGGCCGAGGGATTGGGGAAGCCATCGCACTCCGGTACGCGGCCGAAGGAGCAACTCTGGTCGTTTCGTCACGCACGGCGTCTGACCTCGAGAACACACTCAGCGTTGCTGGCCTCGACTCCGACCGCGGTCTGGCTGTAGTGGCTGATGCCACCGATCGCGACGATGCTCGTCGTCCTGTAAGCGAAGCGCTTGAGCGATTCGGTCGCGTTGACATTCTGGTCAACAACGTCGGCGGAACGGTCGGGAACAATGATCCGTTCTTGGCCAATGACGATGCGTTCGAATCCACCCTCGTGTTGTGTCTCACCTCGGCATGGTGGACAACCAGCGCGGCGCTCCCGAGCATGCGTGATCAAGGCTTCGGGCGGATCATCAGCATTGGCTCCGGCACCTCCAAGACCACCGGCGCTTCACTCCCCTACACCACCGCAAAACACGCACTTGTCGGCTTCACGAAAGAACTCGCGAAGACCGGCGCACCTTTCGGCATCAACGTGAATCTGCTCTGCCCGGGTTGGACCAGAACCTCACTCGTTGATTTCGAGCGCATTGCGACTGCTCGCGGCACAACTGTGGAGATCGAGGAGGAACTTGCGGCTGCTGACAGCCTTCAGCATCGCGTCCTCGACGCCTCAGAACTCACAGGCATGGCCACGCTGCTCGTGAGCGATGACGGTCGTGGGATCACCGGTCAGGTCATCAGCGTCGACGGCGGTTACAAGGTCTGATCTCAGACCCCACACTGCCAATCAACGCTGATTAAGTACCTCTAACGCTCGCTGAAGAAATCCCATGGCCCCGTCACCAACGTCCACCAGGTCTGGTCTCGTTGCGTCGTGGAGTGACCGTTGGTAAATACCTTCAAGCAGCACGGCCATCCGGAAGTTGTAGAGCACCTCGTAATAGGAAAGATCTGAGGGAAGTTCGATCTCACGCTGTTCTCGATAGCGGGCGATCAGTTCAGCGCGGCGAGGCCAACCCGGCCCCGCTGTTACCTTCCCCCAAATTTCGCAGAACCCAATGAGGTCCAGCAGTGGATCGCCAATCGTTGCGGTTTCCCAATCAATGATCGCAGTCACCTCGCCCGGGGGTTCTGAAGAAATCAGCGCGTTGAACATATGAAAATCGCCGTGCATCAGAGACGGTTCGAACGATCCCGGAAGGTTTTCCGAAAGGAAGGTTGTGACGTGGTGAAGCCCCGGGAGCTCTCGGCCGTTGTAGGAAGCCAATTGCCCAGTCCATCGCTCGACCTGACGTTCATGGAATCCATCAGGCTTGCCGAAATCAGACAATGAACTTCCCCGCCAATCAAAGTCATGCAGGGCGGCGAGTGCGTCGACCATCGCAAATGCGACGCTTGGCTGATCAGCAACGGTGAACGGATCAGGAAGCGGAGGAGCAGGATTCACTCCATCGACCTGCTGCATCAAGAAAAACGTGCAGCCAAGAACGTCGTGGTCCTCACACAATGCAACTGTTGCAGGGTGCGGAACATTGGAACCAGTAAGCGCGTCAAGAATTCGATATTCACGACGCATCCCTTCGTCCGCTCGTTCAATTGCGACAGCAGCAGGACGACGAAGCACCCAGCGCGAAGCTCCGCGATGAACGATGAACATCGCGTTCGACCGACCTGAAGTCAGCGGAGCAACAGTTAGCGGCTGACCGACTTCAAGACCACGACCATCAAGCCAAGCGCCAAGACGTTCAACGTCGACCAACTCGGCGCCGACGGGGTCTTCGTTCACGAGCCCCCACCATCGAGATTGATGAGTGAACCCGTCATGTAGGACGACGCATCCGAAGCGAGCAACAACGCTGTTCCCACGATCTCTTCGGGTTGGCCGATATGCCCCACGGAAATCATCTTTGCGACGTGTTCGGCCGCTTCGGGAGTTGGGATGGCTTTGCTGAAACTGTCGGTGATGAACGGACCACACACAATCGCGTTCACTCGAATACCGCGCGGACCAAACTCCTGTGCGGTCGCTTGCGTAATTGCATTCAATGCAGCTTTCGATCCCGCATAGACAACCGTGAAGGGTGAAGGTCGTTGCGATGCCTTCGTGCTGATGTTGATGATGGATCCGCCCGCGGGCATGTGCTCAGCCGCCATTGCCATCAGTCGCAGCGGACCCTTGACATTTACCCCGAAGGTCTTGTCAAACAACTCTTCGGTGACGCCTGCGAGCGATGGCGGAACCGGAGCGATGCCAGCGTTGTTCACCATGATGTCGATCTTGCCGAACTCGGCAACCGAGTCAGCGATGAGTGCATCACATTGGGCCCAGTCCGCTACATGGCAGGCCACGGCAAGCGCTCGTCGCCCTTTTGCTCGAATCTCAGCCGCAACGCCTTCGCACGCGTCGATCCGGCGACTCGATACGACAACATCAGCACCCGCGTCAGCAAATCCAAGGGCCATCGCACGACCAAGCCCTTTACTTGCTCCAGTTATGACCGCCACCTTGCCGGTGAGATCAAACAGCGATGTCGTCACCTCAGAACTCCGTCGCTGTCGTTACGTGAAACTGCCATTCGCCGCCAACGCTCACGATGTGGCCAGCACTTGGGGCGGCGTAATGCGTGCCCAGAATCAACGTTCCCGTGTCGCCATGGTCAGCGCGCATCTCACGCCGAGAATCAGCCGCTTGTGCTCCATCCCAATCCCCGCTCATGCCCCAATCCGTTTCGGCCCACTGCACCGGATGATGCGTGGCATCGCCCGTAATGAGTGCCCGGCCGCCATTCGACTCGATGAGAACGGACATGTGGCCCGGGGAATGACCTGGTGTGGGGACAAATCGAACCTCGCTCGTTACTCGGTGATCGGGATCGACAAGGTCCACAAGCCCGGCATCAACAACTGGCGCCACGGTGTCAGGAAGGTTCCATGCATAGCCGCCGGGTTCGGTGACCCATGCGTTGTACTCAGCGCGACAAAACAGATAACGCGCATTCGGAAATGTCGGCACCCATTTACCGTCTTCGAGTTTCGTATTCCAGCCCACGTGATCGAAGTGCAAGTGCGTGCAACACACAATGTCGATTGTCTCGGGCGGAAATCCAGCTGCCGTAAGCCGCTTCAGAAACGCGGGATCGCCAGTGAATCCCGGAAGACCAGCCATGTCGCGATCACCCACACAGGTGTCGACGATGATGCGCAGCCCACTGCTTTCGATCAGAAACGCGTGGATTGAAAGATCCGTCATGCCTTCGTCATCAATGAAATACGGCATGAGCCATGCCTGATGCGGGGCAAGAGCCTCTTCGCTCGCCCGAGGAAGCAACCCGCTTAGGGGGAGTTCTTGCTCGAGCTCCACAACCTTCGTGACCGCCACTTCACCAATTTTCCAGCGCATTGGTCCCCTCCCTTTCACCAAGTGTGGCCCAGGCACTCCGCTTTGGCGACCCGTTCGACCGAATCAGCCCGTTCGGCAAGACTGCGAGGAAGAGCTCTTCTGCAGGGGGAATCATGGCTGGACAAGTCCGACTCGAGATCGATGGCTCGATTGCCGTCATTACGAACGACAACCAAGAGAAGCGCAACGCCTTCACTGACGAGATGGATAAGCAGTTGTTCGACATCCTCGGCGAACTTCGAGCAACTCCAACGGTTCGTGCCGTCATTTGGCGGGGCGAAGGTCACTCTTGGTCATCAGGCCGAGATGTCGGATCAATCGGCAATGACACGACTGGGCTTACGCACCACGAACTCATGGCACGCGGCCATAAGGGAATCCAACAGCTCTTTGATCTTGATGCACCCGTGATCGTCCCAATACAAGGGTGGGCCATCGGCGGTTCGTTCCAACGAGCACTGCTGTGCGATATCCGCATCGCCGCCGATGACGCCAAGTTCATGCTCCCCGAAGCCGGACATGGCGTCATTCCCGATACCGGCGGCGTTGGTCGCCTCTTTCAAATGTGTGGACACGGCGTTGTGAGCGACATGGTTCTGACCGGACGTTCACTCAATGCACAAGAAGCGCTTTCTCTCGGCATCGTTTCCCGCATCGTCACCCGTGAAGAGCTCGATAACACCGCAATGGAAATGGCGCTGAAGATTGCCGCCGCTCCGGCCGTCACGATCAAGTTGGCTCGTCGCGTCATTTCCCACCTTGCACAGCCGGAAATCACGACATCAATGGCCGACGAGCTGATCTACCAAACCTTCCTCAACAAGTCCGAGGATTACGCCGAATTCCGCGCTGCTCGCGCTGAAGATCGCACACCCAACTACCGCGGGAGCT
>JBILIB010000038.1:0-17415 GCA_044350215.1 Acidimicrobiales bacterium | reverse complement strand
GTCCGCCCAGATTCGCAAATAGTCCATCACCTGAGAATGCCACTCTCGATGTGCGAATCAAAACTCCGAGTCATGGGCACCGAATCAGACCAGCCCGAGCCAACCCGCGACTGTCTGCACCAATACGACCACCGCAAGAACCGCGATCACGACAACGCAAACGAGCGCAGCCGCTTTGAGCTTGGGCCCGTTTGCCGCATTACCGAGAACAGATCGACGGTTCGCCAAGATCAAAATGAAAATCAGAATGATTGGTGTGATCAGACCGTTGACCACCTGCATGTTGATCAGCAGTGAAATGAGATTGCCTGGCAATAACGCCACAGAAGCGCCGATGACGATGAGCGCAGTGAACAGACCCATAAAGAGCGGTGCTTCACGAAAGGTCTTTGACACCGATCGTTCAACACCGACTGCTTCAGCGACGGCATAGGAAGTCGCCAACGGCACCACAGCTGCCGCAAGCGCCGAGGCGCCAAGGAGACCAATACCAAACAGGATTTGCGCGGCCGAACCAGCAACAGGTTCAAGCGCTTGAGCGGCTTCCTTGGCCGATTCAAGTGGACCGGAACCACCAATTGCCGCTGCGGTCGCAATGATGATGGCCATCGAAATGACGTTGGCGAATAGTGCACCAGTAATGGTGTCGATTCGCACCATCCGATACTCCTCTGGCCCACTGCCGCTATCGGCGACAGCGGCTGCTTGATACAGCTGCATGTACGGAGTGATGGTCGTACCGATAAGCGCAACAACCAAGAAAAGGAATTCTTTCGTTCCCAGCAGGTGCGGAATAAAGGTGTTGCTAGCGACCTCGCCCCAATCGGGCTTTCCGAGAATTGCCGCAATGGGGTAGGTGATGAACGCGAGACCAAGAAGCAGAAAGACTCGCTCGGCGTATCGGTAGTTCCCAAAAACGACCACTGCCCAGATAGCAACAGCGCCAATCGGAATCGAGATGTAACGCGAGACACCAAATAATTCGAATGCCGCACCGATGCCGGCGAACTCCGAGACGACAAGGCCAAGGTTTGCAATGAGCAAACAGACAATGGCGAATGCCGAGGCGCGCAATGGGAACTGTTCGCGAATAAGCGACATCAAGCCTTCGCCGGTATGAGCACCAAGGCGCGCCGACATTTCCTGAACGATGACCAGCGCAATCGTGACGAGCAACATCACGAAGAGCGTTCGGTACCCAAACTGAGAACCCGCCGAGGCATACGTAGCGATGCCGCCAGCGTCGTTGCCCGCATTGGCGGCAATAAGCCCTGGGCCAAGGACTGCGAGCCACACCATCCAGCGTCGACGTCGTTTGGGCGCGGGGGTTCGCGCTCCAGTCGACTTCGCGGGGTCCCTGATCGGCTCGGTCATGACAACTCAGTTCAGGCGAGCAATCGCGTGAAAGGCCGACGGTTGGACTCATGCTGGGGAATAAGCGCATCAACAACATCGTCAGCGAGGATTCGACCGATTGGTCGGCTTTGTTCGTCGACAACAACGATTGATGATCCGCGATTCTCTACAAACGACTCAATGACGTCTTCGATGGGCGCTTCAACAGTGACAGTCACTGGCCATGGCGATCCGATAAGCGAACGAAGCGTGTCGTCGGGGCTGGCCATAAAGAGATCGATCATCAAGATGTCGTCGAGCAGTGTTCCGTCACCGTCAAGAACCAGAACGGACTCGAGTCGGGCAATGTCTTCTGCTTCTTCAAGGCGCTGACGAGCTTCGGCAACGGTGAGATCGGCGTCAAACATAAACAGCGCAGTTGTCATGAGACCACCGGCGGTTTCTTCGTCGTATCCCACCAATCGAACCAAGACTTCGGCGTCTTCCTTGTCCATCACCGCCAAAAGTTCATTACGGGTTTCGTCGTCGAGATCGCGCAGAGCCTCGGCCGCCTCGTCGGGCTCCATCTCGGCCAGCAACGACGCCGCCTGTTCTGGATCGGCATCTCGAAGAAGAACCGCGAGTTCATCGGGTTCCATTTCCTCAAGTGCATCGGCAGCCGTCTCGGCATCAAGGGCGGCGAGAAGTTCCTGACGCTGTGATCGACCGAGTTCTTCAAGAAGGTCAGCAAGTTCGCCAGGGCGAAGTCGGCGGAGTTCACTATTGGCACGACTCAAGCGCACGGGTTCACCGGGATCGGAGAATGGCTGAATTGCGGCCCAGTCGATGACCCGATCGGGATGGGGACGTACTCGCCAACGCGCAGGACCAAGTCGACGCACCAAGGTGGAGAAGCCAACGTCAGCCCCCACCAATCGGTAGCCGCCACCGACGCGCGCAAGAAACAGATCTGCGGCACGAAAGACGCGTACACCGTCGACATCCACCATCTGGTGATCGATCACGTCGTCGACGAGTTTCACTTCGTTGTCACGTCGCGCGAAATCGCGAAGATCTACCTTTGCTGAACGAAGCACAATGCGGCGTTGTTCAAGTTCGCCGATCTTGTCGGCTGATACCCACGTGAGCTGACGACCAACGCGAACAACAAGGCCAGTGAGCGGCGGGTACGGCTCGCCTTCCCACCGAACAACGAGGTCTACAAGTCGTCCCACTTCGATACCCGATGAATGCACAACTGGCGCGCCAGTGAGTCCCGACACAGAGAGAAGGGAATCGGCAACTGCCTCGAGGGCGAGAAGGCGCTTTGTTCGTTGCTTGCGGCGCTGCGCTATGGCACGCGGGGCATTGAGTGTCTGCGGCATGACGGTCTCCGGAAGTGGGAAATGGACGGACTACGCCATCTCCACCTCACGGTCCGCGACATACGAGGACTACTAGAGAGACATGGAGAAGGCGACACACGACGGAAAGCGTGTACTTGGGGGCTCGCTAGCTGGCATGTGGGTCACCTCCTCGATATATCAATGCCGACCATTGGTCGACCTCACAGGCACCTTTCTACCATCTGAGGCCCGGAAGTTCCCCATTGGATTTTCCAGGCATCATGAATTCGCCTGTCGTTCACGCTTCGTTCGCTGTCGGGCAGGATGGAGAGATGGCGACTGCACCAGTGATACTGCTCCCCCCGTCCGAAGGTAAAGCCGAAGGCGGATCAGGCCAACAACTTCGAATCGCCAATCTTTCGTTCTCGCAACTTGAACAACATCGCACAACGCTTCGCGCAGCACTCGGCGCAGCAATGAAGGGTAACGAAGCTGGACGTGCGAAATTGCTTGGCGTCAAGGGCAAAGCACTCGCGGCCGCGACGAGCGCGAACCTTGATGTGCTGACGTCAGCGACAATGCCCGCGATTGAGCGTTACACCGGCGTGCTTTACGACGCGCTCGATGTCGCATCGCTCTCAACCCGAGATCGGAAACGACTCAACAAACAGGTCTTGATCTTCAGCGGGCTCTGGGGAGTTGTCCGACCCGACGACATGATCCCGGATTACAAGTTGAAGATGGGAGCAGCACTTGCACCTGTCGGAAAGTTGTCGACGTGGTGGCGCGAACCGCTGACTGCTGCGTTGGCGCCAACAGTGAACGGCACTGTGGTGTGGAACTTGTTACCCAAGGAGCACGACAACGCATGGGCGCCATTCTCCCCCGCGCACGCCGCAACGACTCCAAGTGCAGTCTTCTCGGTGAAGTTCCTTGATGAAGGCAAAGCCGTCAAAGGCGAGCGCACCTTCACGACGGTCAACCACTGGAACAAGTTGCTGAAGGGAGCGCTTGTTCGATTCATCCTTGAGACTGGCGCGGATGATCCCAAAGCCCTTGCGAAGTTTCGCCATCCCGAGGGCTACCGCTACGACCGAAGCCTCACAGAGATATCGCCGGCTGGCACTGTCGTGAGCATGGTGCGCCCAGTGCGCTGAGCCGTAACGCTGAGTCGCCCGTATCGTGGGGGGATGGCCGGTTCGATAAACGCTTCGCCGCTTGATCGCCTCGATCTTCCGATCGAGGGGATGACTTGTGCCGCATGCGCGACTCGAATCGGCAAAGGCCTGAGCAAGATCGACGGGGTCTCTCAAGCCGATGTGAATCTTGCTGCCGCACGAGCCACGGTGCACTTCGACCCGACGGTGACGAATCGAGCCGAATTCGCAGAAAAGATCGAGTCGCTTGGGTATCGAGTACCCGAGGTTGACCGCCGCGACGAAGCCGAAGCGGAGTACACCCACACTCTTGGAATTCGCCTGCTTGTTGCGGTCGTTCTCACTGTGCCAACTGTGGCCATCTCAATGGTTCCACCACTGATGTTCACCAACTGGCAGTGGGTTGCCTTCGCCCTCAGCACTCCGGTTGTGTTTTATTGCGGTTGGGGATTCCATCGAGCAGCGCTTGTCAACCTTCGGCATGGCACCGCAACCATGGACACGCTGGTTTCGATGGGAACACTCGCCGCATGGGCGTGGTCAACCGTCGCGCTGTTCTTCTTACAAGCCGC
The DNA here is from genome assembly GCA_044350215.1 of Acidimicrobiales bacterium. Taxonomy (GTDB): domain Bacteria; phylum Actinomycetota; class Acidimicrobiia; order Acidimicrobiales; family Acidimicrobilacustridaceae; genus Acidimicrobilacustris. Next base: position 13,005 of record JBILIB010000038.1, on the reverse strand, counting down.
CGACCAGAGCTCGGATTCGATGGGTGGCATGGCGGGGATGTCTTCTAGCGACACCGCTCATGTGTATTTCGAAACTGCGGGCGTCATCATCACCCTGATCCTTTTGGGCAAATGGTTCGAAGCGCGAGCACGTCGCCGTTCTGGCGATGCGTTGCGCAAACTCGCGGAACTCGGGGTGAAGACCGCACGCCTTGAAGACGGCACTGAAATCCCGCTTGAAGAACTTGTTGTTGGCATTCGGTTTGTTGTCCGTCCCGGTGAGAAGGTCGCCACCGATGGAACCGTGGTTGAAGGCCATTCCGCTATCGACATGTCAATGATCACTGGCGAACCCGTGCCCGTTGAAGTTGGACCTGGCGACGAAGTTGTCGGCGCAACCATCAATGCAAACGGACACCTTGTTGTCGAAGCGACCCGCATTGGCAATGACACTGCGCTCGCCCAAATTGTGCAGCTTGTTGAAGACGCTCAAGGGTCGCGTGCTCCGATTCAGCGTCTCGCCGATCGAGTTGCCGGCATTTTCGTTCCGATCGTGTTTGCCATTGCGATCGCCACCATCATCGGCTGGACGGTTACCGGGAACTCCGTACAAGACACATTCTCTGCTGCGGTTGCCGTTCTCATTATCGCTTGCCCTTGCGCACTCGGACTCGCGACACCAACTGCGATCATGGTGGGCACCGGACGCGGCGCCCAGTTGGGCATCATCATCAAAGGCGGCGAGGTTCTCGAACAAACACGACGTGTCGACGTTGCGGTGCTCGACAAAACCGGCACGCTCACCGAAGGCCGTATGGAATTGGTCGACGTCATCACGAACGCCGGAACGAATGCTGACTCTGCTCTGTCGCTGGCAGCAGCGGTCGAAGCCCGTTCAGAACACCCAATTGCTGCGGCGATCGTGGCTGGCGCTGACGCACGCCGACCCGGCGATGCTTCGTCGGCGGCTGTGAGCGGATTCGAGAATCTTCCTGGCCGGGGCGTCACAGCAAACGTTTCGTCTGATTTATCAATCACGAGGAATGTCGGTGTGGGTCGTCCGTCGCTGTTCGCTGAAATCGATCCCGAACTTGACCAAGCCCGCATAAACGCCGAAAGCGCGGGCCGCACTGCAGTCATCGCGGGTTGGTCTGACCACGAGGGTGATCCGCTTACTGCTCATGCAGTTCTTGTTGTTGCCGACAGGCTCAAAGCAACAAGTGCCGAGGCAGTCGCCGATTTTCATGCACTCGGCCTCGAGGTTGTACTCCTCACCGGTGACAACCGACGCACCGCTGAAACTATTGGTGCCGAGGTTGGTGTCGATCGGGTGGTCGCTGAGGTACTTCCCGCCGACAAGGTCGCCGAGGTTCGTCGACTGCAGGAACAGGGCCACATGGTGGCGATGGTCGGCGATGGCATCAATGACGCCCCAGCCCTTGCACAAGCAGATCTCGGCATCGCGATTGGAACCGGTACCGATGTTGCCATCGAAGCCAGCGACCTCACGATCGTGAGCGGCGATCTCCGTGCAGCGGCCGACGCGATCGCACTTTCACGACGCACACTCGCGACGATCAAGGGCAATCTGTTCTGGGCCTTCGCCTACAACGTTGCGGCGATTCCACTCGCTGCATTCGGTGTGCTGAATCCGATGATCGCTGCAGGCGCGATGGGCTTCTCTTCGGTCTTTGTCGTCACGAATTCACTTCGACTGCGTAGATTCAAAGGCGTTCGTCGGCACTCCCCCACAAAGGACTGAACATGACTACTCGCACCTATTCGGTTCCTGGCATTTCCTGCGGCCATTGCAAGAACGCAATTGAAGGCGAACTCGCACCACTCGACGGCGTCGAAAGTGCACTTGTCGACATTGATGCGAAGACAGTCACCGTTGTTGGCGAAATCACCGAAGCCGATGTGCGAGCCGCAGTCGATGAAGCGGGCTACGAAGTCGCTTCATCGAACTAAGTCGGATCTCTCGGTTACCTCGGTTACAGGGAACCGTCGATAAGGCGAGCTCGCACTTCCACTGCTCGTTCTCTCACCGCGTCAAGATCTTTCAGTTTTCGCATGGAACCCAACTGGTTTCCAAGTCGATGATTCGATCGAAGTTCTGGTTCGTTTCTCGCCAAGAAATCCCAATAGAGTGTGGTGAACGGACAGGCGTGTTCACCAATTCGTTTCTTTGGGTCGTACCGACAGTTGCCGCAGTGATCGCTCATCTTGTTGATGTACGCCCCACCCGAGGCATAGGGCTTTGTCGACATCCGCCCCCCATCGGCATACAACGCCATGCCAATCACATTCGGCAGCATCACCCATTCGGCCCCATCAATAAATGACTTCCACATCCAGTCGACGAGCGCGCCAGGACGCACGCCGGAAGTCAGTGAGAGATTGCCCAGAACCATCAATCGCTCAATGTGGTGTACCCATGCGCGGTCATCGATTGCCTTCACCGTGTGCGAGATGCAGGCCATGTGCGTTTCGCCACCCGTAAACGCAGCAGGCAACGGGCTTTCTGCTTCAAGAACATTGAGATCTCGGTACTCGGGCATCCAGAGCCAGTAAAGGCCCCACACGTACTCACGCCAGCCAATGACCTGACGAATGAAACCCTCGGCCGAAGCAATCGGGATGCGCCCATCATTGAACGCCGCATGCGCTGCGTCGGCAACTTCGCGCGGATGAAGTAAACCGATGTTGAGATACGGGCTCAACGCCGAATGAGCGAGTTTCCACTCCGTTGACATGACCGCATCTTCATGCGGCCCAAACAGCGGGAGGACCTCATCAACGAACTGATGGAGCCGAGCCAGAGCGCCGCTGCGAGTGGTTGCCCACAATCCATCGAATGAGGAACCGAACGCCTCCGGTGCGCGTCGCGCAATATCGGCGATGACGCGCGCATCAGTCGCATCAAGCGAATCACTGATCGGCGCCGGCCACGAGCGGCCATCTTTCGGCGGCGGCTCGCGATTTTCAGCGTCGTAGTTCCAGGTCCCACCAACAGGCTTCTTGCCATCCATGAGGATGTTCAGCCGTTGGCGTTGCCACCGATAGAAGTCCTCCATCTTGAGATTCGAACGATCGCCCGCCCACGCTGCGAATTCCTGCGCGCTGCACAAGAACTGATCGTTGTCGATTACCTCAACATCGAGCGCGCGTAAAAGCGCGAGGCCGTCATAGGACATCGGGGACATTGCCGACACACGTTCCGGCTTGAACTCCGCCTGGTGAGCGATGACCCCGGCGCGCATCGACGACGCGCGCCGGTAGTCAACAGCAAAGCCTTCAGCCTTGAGTTCGTCAGCGAACCTTCGCATCGACGCAAGCACAAAATGAAGTCGCTGACGATGCCAGCGCCCCGATCCGACTTTCGAATCGCTCTCGACCATGAGAACTCGAACTTCGCCCGGGCGATAGCCAGCGAGTGCGCCGGTGTCGCGTCGCAATTGATCACCCAGAATCCAGACCGTATCCACGGCAGGAACCTAGGCGTTTCTTATGCCGAAGGTGGGGCCGAGTGCTCGCGGATCCACGCGTGCATCGCTATACCCGCAGCGACGCCAACGTTGATCGAACGGGTTGAACCGAACTGGGCGATTGAGCAGACCATCGATGACGCAGCGCAGGCTTCGTCGCTGAGTCCCGGCCCTTCCTGACCGAAGACGAACATCGTGCGCTTCGGCAGGGACGCTGTTTCGATCGGAACGGCCCCGGGCATGATGTCGATTCCAACAACTTGCAGACCATTCGCAGAGGACCAGGCGATGAGCGCATCAATATCTTCGTGATGATGTACATGCATGTACTTGTCGGTCACCATTGCGCCGCGACGATTCCACCGCTTCTTTCCAACGATGTGAACGCCCTCAGCGTTGAACGCATTCGCTGTGCGCACCACCGTTCCGATGTTGAGATCATGCTGCCAATTTTCGATGGCAACATGAAAAGAATGTCGACGCGTGTCGAGGTCGGCGACGATTGCTTCGTGAGACCAGTAGCGATACGCGTCGGCCACGTTTCGGCGGTCGCCGTGCTCAAGCAGTTCGGGATCGAGTCGCGTGTCCTCAGGCCATGGCAATGGATGCGGGCCTACCCCAACCTCGCGGTCCTCGTGCTCGACGAATTCGTCGTCCGGTTGATCCTCAGCCATTGGCCCTACCGACCAAGCAGAGCGGAGCCGCCCACGTCGTCGAGCAAATAGCGGGCCATCGCTCGTCCCGTTGCTTCACCATCAGCCATTGCGCATCGTCGTGAATCACGAAGCACAGTTGTGCCATCCGGCGCGGCAACGAGAGCTTCAATACGAAGTTCCTCACCGTCAATCACTGCGTATGCCCCAACCGGAAGATCGCAGTCGCCACCAAGCTCAGCAAGAAACGCCCGCTCAGCATCGACACACTGACGGCTTGGTGAGTGGTTCAGTGCCGACAACAATTCGCGTGTCGCTGTGTCGTCACCTCGACATTCAACGACGAGGGCTCCTTGCGCAACCTGCGGCAGCATCACCGAAGGTTCAAGTACTTCCACAACGCGATCGTTGAGCGAAATACCGAGGCGATCGATTGCGGCAGCCGCCATCACGATGGCGTCGAAACCATCGGCCTTTTCGAGCCGAGTAGCGATGTTGCCGCGCAGACCAGAAAACACAAGATCGGGTCGAAGCGAGGCGAGTTGCGCCTTGCGGCGAATGGAGCCGGTCGCGACATGACCACCCTGCGGCAGACCATCGATAGTTGACCCAACAAGAACATCGCGGACATCGCCACGCTCAGGGACTGCTGCGATCACGAGTTCGGGCGGAGTGAGTGCCGGAAGGTCTTTTCCGGAATGAACAGCGAGATCAGCACGACCGTCGAGCACCGCAGCCTGGATCTCCTTGACGAACACACCTTTGCCGCCCATTTCGTCGATCGGAATATCGAGGCGCTGGTCAGCCATCGTCTCCACGATCACTTTTTCAACCAGCACCGAACGACCAGCAGCGCCAGCCGCCTGGTGCAAAAGCGCCGTCACATGATCGGCCTGCCACAGCGCAAGCGCGCTGCCGCGGGTTGCCAAACGAAGTGTCACCGTGTCGGGACCGCCCCCGGTCATGGTGGGCTCAGAGCTCGAAAAGATCGCGAAGGGCCTCGGCCAGACGTTCGCCACGAGGTGAGCCTGCAGCATCTTTCAAGCGGACTGTGGGCTGATGAAGCAGCTTGGCCACGATTCCCTTTGTCAGCGCATCGAGTGCTTCGAGTTGGCGTTCATCGAGGTCGCCGAGACGGGCACGAAGACGATCGAGTTCGCCAACGCGAATGTCTTCAGATTGTTCATGCAGACGAGAAACCAACGGCGCTACTTCACGCGCCGAGATCACCGAGAGATAACGCTCGAGTTCTTCGGCGCACATGGCCTCAACCGATGCAACTTCGCGGCGACGTTCTGCCATGCCTGCTTCAGCGAACGCCCGAAGGTCGTCCATGTCAAGGATGGTGACGCCCGGGATATTGGCAGCAGCAGGATCGACATCGCGAGGAACAGCAACATCGACCACAAGAATCTCGCGATCACCGCGCGCTCGCATGACTCGTTCAATGTCGGAGTGTTCGATGATCATCGAGCTCGCACCAGTGCCGGTGAGGAGAAGATCGACCTCAGAAAGCGTGGCGTCGAGTTCAGCCAGACGAATCGGGGTGCCGCCAAGACGCTCTGCGAGTTCGGCAGCGTTCTCCCATGTTCGGTTGGCGATGCGGATGTCGGAGACGCCATTGGTTGCAAGAGCACGAACCATGCCCTCGCCCATTTCGCCAGCACCCATTACGAGGATGGAGCGGCCTTCAAGGGAACCGAGTCGTTGGGCAGCCATTGCCACCGCTGCGGTTGATACCGACGCAACATGACGGCCAATACCTGTTTCCGTACGTGCACGCTTTCCAACCTCGAGCGCATGACGGAACAACAGATTTAGTTGTGATCCGGCTGCGCCTTCGGTTTGAGCGATCTCCCAAGAGCGGCGAACCTGACCGAGGATTTCGGCTTCGCCAACCACGGCGGAGTCGATACCCGAGGCAACGCGGAAGAGATGTCCGGCAGCCGCATCGGCATCGTGCACATAGAGGTGGTCGGCCAGTTCTTCAGGCGCAGCAAACGCGAGTTCAGAGAAGAAGGTGCGAAGATCGCCATAGGCCGGATGAAACTTTTCGGCCACGACATAGACCTCGGTGCGATTGCATGTCGACAACACCACGGCTTCGCTTACGTGGTCGTGCGACAACACATCGTGCAGCGCTTTGGGCAGCCGAGCGTCATCGATCGTGACCCGCTCGAGCAGAGCGAGTGGGACCGTGCGGTGATTCAGTCCAACGACGACGACAGACACGCCTGGAGGCGCTCCTTAGCTTCGGCGAGGCGACCCTCGCGGATGAGTTCCAGCATTCCCGAATCCAGTGCTCCTTGCCAGTTCAGACCCTCGGTGGACGTACCTTCGGCGAGGAGCCCGGCTCGTGCTTCGGTAAGGATCTCGACCAGTACGGCGTACTCGGGTCCGAACTCAGGACCATAGCGACGCCGGAGCCATGTTGAGAGAGCGGGCGAGGAGCCACTGGTAGAGAAGGTGACCAGCAGGGGCCCCTGCCTTACCCTGGCGGGCAAAGCGAAGGCACAGTTGGCGGGATCGTCGGCGCTATTGACCCACACCCCAAGCGATTCGCCTTCGAGAAAGACCTGTCGATTGACCGCAGGGTCGCTCGTAGCCGTGATCGCCAGTCGATAGCCAGCCACCTCGCCGGCGACATAGGGGCGCTTGTGACAGATGACCCCATCGAGGGAAGCGATCTCGTCCAGGATTTCAGGGGCAACAACCTCGACGCTCGCACCACACACCACGAGTTCACGAGCCTTCTGCAATGCAACTGGTCCGCCACCCACAACCAAACACCGACGACCAGCGAGCGAAAGGTTGACCGGGTAGAGCAGATGATCAAACGGCATATCAGCCGACCGTTTCTTTCATCTCTGCATCAACACCCAGTTCTTCACGCAACGATGCGCCAATGGATTCGCGCTGTCCGTAGAAACTCAAGACCTGTAGTTCAAGGGCAAGATCGACTTTGCGCAATTGAGCATGATCGGGAACGGTCACAACTGCAGGCGCGAAATTCAGAATCGACGTGACTCCCGCAGCAACGAGACGATCAGCGACTTCCTGTGCGCCGGCAGCGGGCGTAGCGATGATGCCGATGGCGATGCCAAGTTCTTCGACAAGCGCAGGAAGATCATCAAGATCACGGATTTTGTGGCCGCCAAACATGGTGCCGACCTTTGAAGGATCTGCATCGACAAGTGCGGCAACGGGGAATCCCCGATCGCCGAACCCGCCATAGTTGGCGAGGGCAGCGCCGAGATTTCCGACACCCACAATGGCCACTGGCCAATCGCGGGTGAGACCAAGTTCGCGGCTCATCTGCACAAGGAGGTGGTCGACGTCGTACCCCACCCCTCGGGTGCCGTAGGACCCGAGATAGGAAAGATCCTTGCGAACCTTCGCTGCGTTCACTCCTGCGAGTTCGGCCAAGCGCTCAGAAGAAATCGTGGTCATTGCCTCGGCCTGGACCTCGAGCAGGGTCCGCAAATACACCGGCAATCGCGCCACGGTGGCTTCGGGAATTCGGCGTTTACGGTCCACGAAGCACCACGCTACCGACCTTGTTCGTTTGTTCACAAAGTCCCGGCAGCCATTGCCGCCTTGAGGTCCCCGCTCTCGGCCCCCCTACGCTGGTGCCATGCATGCCGCCCTCGCTGCCGCCGCCACCTTGGTATCGCTGGCCTTTGCCCTTTCAACAGGCGAGCGTTGGCTCCGGGGCCGTAAGCGCCACGAGGCAGCTTGGACAGTTTCGCTCATCATGTTCGCCCTGGGTTCGATCTCGTTGTGGTGGGGAGCGGGGGTCGGATGGGGCGAGTGGTCGTTCAAATCGTTCTACTTGTTTGGCGCCATTCTCAATGTTCCGTTTCTCGCCCTTGGCACCGTTGAACTCTTAGCCGGCCCGAAACACGGTCGACGATGGACGGCAATCATTTCGTTGTTGGGCGCGTTCTGCACCGGGATCATCGTGGCTGCGCCCCTCACCGGCGTGATCGCTTCCGACGTCTTGCCCCAGGGCAAAGACGTCTTCGGGGCCGGACCCCGTATCGCTGCGGCCATTGGTTCCGGTGTCGCTGCCGTCGTCATCATTGCCGGCGCAATTTGGAGCGCGTGGCGACTCTTTCGCGGTTGGCGTGCGGGTGCGAACACGGGAGCGACTCGAACAGGCGCACCGTCACTTCGACGTCTCGCGATCGCAAACCTCTTCATCGCAACCGGAACACTCATTCTCAGCGCCGGTGGTCTTCTGAATTCTGTGGTGAACGAAATGGACGGCTTCGCAATTTCACTCGTTGCCGGTATCGCAGTGATATTCCTTGGCTTCTTGATGACGAGTTCACAATCGTCATCACAGCTACGCGCTGTCGCCGAGCCCGAGGAGTGGCGTGCTCCGGAGGCTGATGTCGCTTAGAGGGCGAGAATGAACAGCTGCAATGCTGCTGCAAACAAAATAACGAAAAGCAGAATGCCAACGGCGATGACGGTTGCGGGTCGCATGGTTGTTCCTCAGGTTCGACGTTGGCCGAGTTGCACTGGCGTAATGGTGCTGGGTGGACGTGACTCATCGAACTGCTCAAACGTCACTGCCGATGTACTGGAGAGTCCGAGTTCTTCAGCAGCCGAATGTTTGTCGAGAACGATGGCGACGAGACCATAAGAATCGACAATCAGACCAATTTCGTTTGGATCAAGGTCGGCGAATGTTCCGACTCGGCGAGCGACCCGAGAGCCGTCGTCCATAACTAAACGAATTGTTTCATCGAATGTTTCAAGTTCATCGGGGTCGACGTTGAGTTGCGCGTTGCCGTAATGATCGACCCACAGCACTTCAGCGTGGAGACGGCCTTCTTCTTCTCGGGTGAGAGGAATCATCGCTGGAAACAGAGAAATTGGATCGATGGCCGGACCAAGTTCGGAAAGGTCGACGCCGTTGCAAAGGTGCGCCGCTGCGGGAGCAAAGACATCGCGCCCGTCGAAGGTTCCGGGTTCTGTCGTAAATCGATAGTCGGGGTTGACAATTTCAACGGCCCGATCTGCGCCGCCGCACAACTGCACGACAGCAGCGAGAACGCCATTGTCGGGCCCAACCAAGACCGATGATCCACCACCAATTTCAACGGCGATTGGACGACGAGGGGTACCAACCGTGGGATCGATCACGGCGACAACGACTCCCGGGGCGAGATAGTTCGCGGCCCGCACAAGCGCCAAACCCCCAGCGCGCACGTCGTAGACAGGGATGTCATGAGTGATATCGATGACTCGCACCTCGGGTGCGATCGAACGAATCACCGAATGCACGACGCCGACAAATTCGTCGACGCGTCCGTAATCAGAGAGAAAGGAAACGGTGTCGTAGCGAGGCATAGGAGACACACGTTACCGGCGGGCCGGCAACGTCAGTCCTGTCCGAGTTCTCGTGAACGGTCGGTGGCTGCGGCGACCGCATCGAGCACTGCCGAGCGAAACCCGCCTGATTCGAGTGCACGCAGGCCAGCAGCGGTGGTTCCGCCCGGCGAGGTGACCTGCGCTCGCAGCGATGCAGCCGCTTCGTCGCTTGATTCGAGAAGGCTGGCGGATCCAAGCAATGTCTGCACGGCCAGAACCTCAGCGACATCTCGGGGAAGACCAACAAGCACACCCGCTTCGATCATGCTTTCGGCCATCACGAACACGTAGGCGGGCCCCGAGCCGGAAAGGCCGGTAACGGCATCGAGTTTGTCTTCGGAAACTCGAACAACAACGCCCACAGCTTCGAGAACCGAAGATGCCCAATCGAGATCGGCTTCGGACGCCGACGAACCAGGTGCGATCGCAGCCGCACCAGCCCGAATCACAGCAGGCGTATTCGGCATCGCCCGCACGACGGCAATGCCCTCGCCAAGCGCGCCCTGCAATGCGCTAGTCGTGATACCGGCAGCGATCGACAGCACCCGAGTTGCGCCCGCAGCAGCCAGTGCGCGGCACGTGTCGGCAACATCACCGGGCTTCACTGCAATAACGGCACCCTCGGCCTGCACGATTGCATCGGTTACGACGACGCCGGGAAAGAGCGATGTGAGTTGGTCGCGTCGATCGGCGACGCGTTCGATTACGGCGATCTCAGCCGGTTCGGCCCAACGAGCGTCGAGCAATCCCCCCAGAAGGGCTTCGCCCATACGGCCGCCACCAACGATTTGAAGTCGAATCATGCAAAGACGCTACCCAACCAAGTGGGCGATCGTCGTCCGGGTGGTCGAACCGCCACACTCACTTCCCCGATGACTGCAGAAGTTCGTTCCACCCGGACAACTGCGAGCGTAGAGAGCAGCATGGGCTTTGCGCATGGGCCGAACGGCGATTTCCGAACCCTCGCCGTTGCGTCAGTTCGTTGAAAACCGTGTTGCGAAACCGATTCGCAGCGCCGGCTGAAAGAACTGTTCAACGTACGAGTAGAGCGAACCCAGGATTCGATCGAGTTCACCTTCATCAACCGCGTGGAACGGCAACGAACCAGCGAGGAAGATCGCTTCCTCTTCGCCAATACAGAACGCCATTCCCGTGGTCTTGCGATTGCGGCGGAGCAGGTGCTCGTAGAACTGCTCGTGATTTTCGTCGGGTGACGGCATGACGTAGGTCTCGTAATGCAGCGTTCGCTGACGCAACGTGAACCAGATCGTGAATACGTCTTTACTTTCGCCAAGAACTCGAACATACCAGCGGCGCTCTGAAGGCTCACCGCGTTCTACTGCTGCAACGAATGGATTGGTTTGGAGCTCATCGGTCAGCCAAGCATCGATACGAAGCTCCATGGCATCGAGTTCAACGTCGTCGGCGATTTCGTCAGCCATGAGTTAGTCACACGTCACGAGTGCACGAGAAGTGAGATCAGCGTAGAGACGGCGAAGCCGAGCCGCGGTCGTCGACCAGGTGTAGTGCGAGGCACTTTCGGCAGCAGCAATCGACATTGCGTCGGCCACGATCGGCGAATCAAGAATCGTTCGAAGCGCTGCAGCAAAGTCAAGAGGGTCGCGATTGTCGATGAGGAAACCAGTCATTCCGTCCTCAACGAGAGTGAGTAATCCGCCAACGGCCGCCGCGATAACCGGCGTTCCACATGCTGCGGCTTCCAATGCAACAAGCCCGAAGGATTCGGAACGGCTGGGAACGATGCACACATCGGCAGCGCGGTAATAGGTCGAGAGGAGATGATGGGGCTGAGGTGGGACAAACCGCACTCGGCCTTGGAGTCCAAGCGCTTCAACAAGGGACAACGCTGCTTCGAATTCTGCGTTTCCTTCGATGCCACTCGCTCCACCAACAACAAGAAGCATTGCGTCGGGATGTGTATCGGAAAGTTCTGCGAGTGCGGCAATCGCGACAGTCAGTCCTTTGAGCGGTTGAATGCGACCGACGAAAAGCAGCACCGGTTGATCGCCCAAACCAAGCGCGTAGCGCGCTCCACCTCGATCGCCGGGAGAGAAAAACGCGTGATCAACACCCGGAGGGACAATCTCGATTCGAGAGGGATCGGCGCCGTAAAGATCAACCAACTGCGTCACTTCTGCAGCACAATTCGCCAAAATCGCATCGGAGCACGCAATGACTTCGGTTTCGGCCTGCACACGAACCTCTGGCTCTTCGTCACCGGTTTCTGCCTTCACCCGTGCAAGCGTGTGGAATGTCGAAACGAGCGGCAACGAGAGTTCATGCTTCAGGCGGTGACCAACGACTCCGGACAACCAGTAGTTGGCATGGATCGCGTCGGGGCCGCCATCGCGTCGAAGGTGTCGCGCGACGCCATCACTAAATTCATCGAGGACCTGAGGCAGGTCTTCTTTCGCAAGATCAAGTGGGCCGGCATCGATATGCACGACACGAAAGCCCGGTTCTACATCGACAAACTCGGGCTGATCCTCGGCTGATCTTCGCGTGTAGACCTCGGCCTTCACACCCGCTTGCGCAAGCGCGCCGACGAGTTCGCGCACATACACATTCATCCCGCCAGAATCGCCGGTGCCCGGTTGAGCAAGTGGGGAGGTGTGTAATGAAAGCACTGCTAGAGATCGCATGACTCCCCCACGCTACGGCGCGAACACCGCAAGGGGCACTTTTTGCACATAGAACCGCTTCTGCGTGGCCCTCAGCCAACCGGTTACAAGTAATTGGCCAGCGTTAGACCCCAGAGCGGAGCCACAACAAACCACACATCGAGACGGCGCAATGCTGGACCTGCCAACGCCGCCGATGGGGCAAGCGCCGACGCCAAAGGCGCCCCAAGCGGAGCGAGAACCGCGACCAGGCCACCAAATACCCAACCGGCGCGGCTGTCGAACGGGCCAAACTGGAAAACCGCTTCAGCAAAGGTCACGACAAGAACTGCAGCGATTCCCGAAAGTGGACCCTCGAACACGCTGTTGGCCTCTGAGCCCATGAGGTAATCGCCAACTTCGTAGGCGCTTACAAGTACAAGCAGAACAACAAGTGCGCCCATGTCGGTCCGTCCAATGAGAACAACCGAACCTGCCGCGATGGCGGGGAGAATTGCTGAGCGAAGCCCAACAGCGACATTGCTGCGAAGCACCACTCCACCGATGATCAAGAGCGCACTAGCGACAACAACACCGGCAATAAATCCGATAGGTCCTGCCACCGCCATGATTGGAACAAATGCAGCGGCAACACCGCCGAGTACAGGTGCTGCTCGTCGACCGGTACCGCTCCACGCACGAACGGTCTGCATCGCAGCCACGGCAGCAACTGCCGAGAAAAGAACGGCAACCGAGAGCGTTCCAAGCGCACATGCTGCACAGGCGACGATGAACCAAAGCAATCCAAGGCGAGCATGAGGCCCATCAGGCTTGGGGACGTAGGCAAAGCGGCGAATGAGCGAAGGTGTTGCGCGTGAACTA
>JBILIB010000037.1:0-17454 GCA_044350215.1 Acidimicrobiales bacterium | reverse complement strand
TACAAGTGGCAACATGGTCCAGTCATGACTGAGGACGACCTCTCTACGCGACAAGTGCAGCCACTGTCCGAGGTTGATCTCGACGATCCGGTCGTGGCCAGCCTCGGGCGAGCAATTGATCCGCCGAGTCGCCCGGTCCAGGCGTTGCATGCAGCAGGCCGTGCTATTCAATCCTTAGGACGGTGGGGCCCCGAATCTTGGGTTTCGCTTGCGATTGTTGCTGGGTGCGTGTTGTTCACGTTCGCGCAATTGAGCCCGTCGGACATCCTCTCTTCGTCGACTCCCGCCGGAGGCGATATGGGTGCGCATGTGTGGGGCCCGGCCTACATGCGTGATCACTTGCTTCCTTCGTTCCGCGTTACGGGATGGACTCAGGATTGGTATGCAGGTTTTCCTGCGTATCACTTCTACATGGTGCTCCCTTCGCTGGCGATAGCTCTTTTGAGTTTCATCCTTCCTTACGGTCTTGCGTTCAAACTCGTTGCGATAAGTGGACTACTCACTCTGCCCATTGCGTGTTGGGCATTTGGTCGTCTTACTCGTCTTCCCTTTCCGGTTTCGCCACTTCTCGCAGTTGGAGCAACAGCGTTTCTCTTTGATCGTTCGTTTTCGATCTATGGCGGGAACATTCCATCCACCCTCGCTGGGGAATTCGCATTCTCGATATCGCTGAGTTTTGCGATTGTTTTCCTCGGGGTAGTTGGGCGTGGACTTGAAACAGGACGTCAGCGAGTTATTGCACCGATCCTCCTTGCGCTCACGGGTCTTTGCCATCTCATCCCGTTCTTGTTCGCAATCGGCGGAGCGATTGTGTGGCTTGCGATCTCTCTCGCCCGTAAACCCGGGTTCTTCAAGCGGATCTGGTGGTTGGCGTGCACAGGAGTCGTCGGAGTCGCGTTGATGGGATGGTGGCTCTTCCCGTTCTATTTGCGCTCCGGCTACATGAACGACATGGGCTGGGAAAAGAAGACGAATTACTCCGATCTGCTTTTCCAGAGAAGCACTCTCGATCCACAGTTAGTCAACTCGCCACCAATTCAATGGGTGCTTGTTCTCGCATTGCTCGGGCTCGTGATGTCAATTGCATGGAAGCGCCGCGGGGGAGTTTTTCTCGCAGTTCTTGCGGGCTGTGTAGCAATTGCATTCATCGTCTTACCTCAAGGCAAGTTGTGGAACGCGAGGCTGCTGCCGTTTTGGTACCTCAGTCTCTATTTGCTTGCCGCGATCGGGGTTGCAGAACTTGGTCGGACAATCGCTTCTCTGTTGTCTCGCGATCCGGACACACCGCGAAGGTCGGCAACAATCGCCACCGCTGTTGTTGCTGCACTCGCTGGTCTGACGGTCATCGCGATGCCGCTGCGCGCGATGCCCGAGAAAATTGCACTGGGCCCTGTCAGCATCGAACTTGGCGGCGTTCAGAATGACGGTCGTTACCACTGGTTGTTCTTGTCGACGAGCGAATCGAGTTTCATCCCCTCTTGGGCGCGTTGGAACTTCAGTGGATACGAGGGGAAACCGGCGTATCCGGAGTACCGCGACATCGTTCAGACAATGGACACTCTGGGTGAAACCAATGGCTGCGGTCGCGCCATGTGGGAGCACGAAGAGCAGCACGACCGATACGGCACACCGATGGCCCTCATGCTGTTGCCGTTCTGGACTGATGGCTGCATCGGTTCAATGGAAGGTTTGTTTTTCGAGGCATCGTCGACGACTCCTTACCACTTCATTAATCAAGACGAGCTTTCTTACGGAGCTTCGAACGCGCAGCGCGATCTTCCCTACGTTCCAGGCGCACCTGATCAGGTCCAGTTCGACCTCGGAATCGACCATCTGCAGATGCTTGGTGTGAAGTACTACATGGCGATTACTGAGCAGATGATTGCGTACGGTCAAGCGAATTCATCCTTGAAGCAGGTCGCACAATCAGGACCTTGGGTTGTCTTTGAAGTCTCGGATTCACCGCTGATCGAGCCCCTCGACAACGATCCAGCGGTACTCACGGGTGTTGCACCGAAGCATTGGCTCGAGGCCGTGACGCCTTGGTACATGGATCCCACGGCCTGGAACGTGTGGCCATCTTCTGGAGGTCCGAAGCAGTGGCAGCGAATCTCCGAGGGTGAGACGCCGACGGCAAATCCCACAACTCCAGTCGCAGTGACAAACACACAATTTGGTCGAGACACGATTTCGTTTGATGTCACCAAACCGGGAACGCCGATTCTCGTGAAGGTCTCGTACTTCCCAAATTGGAAGGTCAGTGGCGCCGACGGGCCTTGGCGCGTGGGGCCGAACCTTATGGTTGTTGTTCCGACCTCTGAGAGCGTCACGTTGAGTTATGGAACGTCAGTCATCGACTGGGGATCATGGTTTGTGACATTCCTCGGGTTCGTCGGCATTGTTCTGTTGTGGCGTGCTGGGCCCATTGTCTTCCCCGAATTGGTGCCGTGGCGTCGATCGCGGCCCACGCCCGATAGCGAAAGCGAAAGCGATGTCGACAGCGCGGTGCCAAGTGATGACGTCAGCGTTTCTGGCGATGCCGATCCGCGATGAGTTCCGCCCGCCGGATTGAACTCATCGCTGCGGCTGTCGTCGGGGGAGCACTGGCTGCTTACGCGGGATCTCGGTGGCAACGGGGGCTCTCACCGTTGCGAGCCGACCTTGGTCGCCGGCGAGAGTTGCCTGTGGCCCCAGGGACGCTTCGGCTCAGCATCGTCATTCCTGCGTTTGGGGAAGCCGAACGCATCGGCGACACCGTGCGTTTGTTACGCGCTGGGCTCGAAGGATTTGTTTCTGGTCCCGAACTTGAGATCGTGGTCGTCGACGATGGAAGTGCAGACGGCACGGCCGAGGCCGCACGAAATGCAGGCGCAGACATCGTCGTTCGTCACCAAACGAATCGTGGGAAGGGGTCGGCGGTCCGTAGTGGCGTCTTGGTTGCAAACGGACGCAGTGTGGTGTTCACCGATGCGGACTTGTCGTATTCACCCGATCAGATCCCGGCAATTGTCGAACTGGTTGAAAAGGGTTGGGATGTCGTCGTCGGGAGTCGTCGTCATAACGACACAACGACGTTGGTTCGTGCTCGTCGCCTGCGCGAGGTCGGTGGGCGCGCGATCAATTTGCTGACCCGAGCAGTTCTTCTTGGTCATTATCGCGACACACAGTGCGGCCTCAAGGGGTTCCGTTCTGATGTGGCGCGATTGATTTTCTCGCACACACTCGTCGATGGGTTCGCATTTGATGTCGAGGTGTTTCATCTCATCGAGCGATACCACCTGTCGCTGACCGAAGTTCCGGTTCGAGTCGAAAACTCGCCACGCTCAACGGTGCGCGTCGCTCGAGATGGGTTGCGCCTTATCCGAGACCTATTCCTCGTGCGGCGCTGGTCGGTTGAGGGTCGCTACGACCTCACCGCCGATGATCTTTTGGTTCCTGGCACTGTGAACGACGTCACCACCACCGAACAGGACTGACCTCTCAACTAGGGTCGAAACCCATGGCTCCCCACGATGCTGCCGCCATGAACGCCATCTTCAAGGCGTACGACATTCGCGGCACCGTTCCTGAACAACTTGATGCAGCCCTCATGGAGCGCATAGGCGCTGCGTTTGCGCGATTTGCCGCCGACTCCTCCGGCGCGTCATCAGTATTGGTTGCTCATGACATGCGGCCATCCGGGCCGGATTTCGCCGAAGCATTTGCTCGCGGAGCAACCGGGCAAGGTGTCGACGTCGTGCATTTAGGACTCGCCTCAACTGATCTGCTCTTTTTCGCTGCAGGTCGTTTCGATATGCCCGGGGCCATGCTTACCGCCTCGCATAACCCGGCGCAGTACAACGGCGTGAAGTTATGTCTCGCCGGAGCAAAGCCGATCGGTGCCGAAACCGGCCTGACTGAAATTCGTGACATGACTGTTGCTGGCATCGATCCGGTCGCCATATCTGGCTCCGTGTCGTCGCGTGACGATGCGCTCGGTGTCTTTGTGACTCACGTGCACTCGTTTGTCGATCCGGCAGTGTTGCATCCGCTCCGAGTCGTCGCCGATACGGCCAATGGAATGGGCGGACTCACTGCGCCAGCTGTTTTTGCCGGCTTGCCGTTTGAGCTCGATGTGATCTTTGGTGAGCTTGATGGGACGTTCCCCAATCATCCTGCCGATCCCATTCAGCCCGAGAACCTTCGCGATCTCCAGGACCGAGTTCTTGAGACTGGTGCCGATGTCGGACTGGCATTCGACGGTGATGCCGATCGCGTCTTCCTTGTCGACGATGAAGGTGAGCTTGTTTCTGGCTCACTCACGACAGCAATCGTGGCGGACTCAATGCTTTCAAAGCATCCAGGTGAGATTGTTCTTCACAATCTGATTTGTTCCAAGGCTGTTCCTGAAATCATCGTTGAGCGAGGCGGCACTCCTGTCCGAACTCGCGTTGGTCATTCGTACATCAAGCAGGTCATGGCGGAAACCGGCGCATGCTTCGGCGGCGAACACTCTGGTCACTATTACTTTCGAGACAACTATCGGGCAGATTCAGGAATCATTGCGGCCATGGCGGTACTTGAAGTGATGTGCGCAACAGGGAAAAAGCTCTCCGAACTTCGCAAGCCTTACGAGCGGTATTCGGCCTCGGGTGAACTCAACACGCAAGTTGCTGATCCCCTTGCCGTCATTGAGTTTGTTGCGGAGCGATTCGCCAACGCTGAACAAGATCGCCTCGACGGCCTCACGATTGATCTGACGACTGGGCCTGCCGCGGATCCTGCCGATCCATGGTGGTTCAATCTGCGTCCGTCGAATACCGAACCCCTTCTTCGCCTCAACCTCGAGGCGACTGACGACGCGGCATGTGCTCGCCATGTCGCTGAAATCCGTGCCCTCATCGCTGAAGCGGCCGGCTGAGTGGTCTAAGGAGCCTTCATGTCACTTGATCCGCAATTACTCGAAATCCTCGCTTGTCCCCAGGACAAGGGCCCATTGCTGTACTTCGCCGACGAGAGTCTTCTCTACAACCCACGATTGCAGCGCGGGTATGAAGTCCGAAGCGATATCCCGATCATGCTGATTGATGAGGCCCGAGTTATCGATGATCCCGAGCACGAACGCCTTATGGCAAAGGCCGCAGCAAACACAATCACTCCGACGTTTGAGGCCTGAGTGATCCTCGACAGCGTCGGGATGTTCGATGCAGCGGCGGCTTTCCCGGAGCAACTGGCGCGTGCGCTCGATGTTTCTCGGCGTGCGGCCGATGGTTCTTCGCTGCCACAACACGAAGACATCGCAAACATTGTTCTGGTTGGGGCAGGTGCGGCTGGCCAAGCCGGTGCGCTTGTTCTCGAGGCGGTTGGTCCGACGATTCCGGTTCCTATCGTTGTACATCGCGGTTACGGAGTTCCGAACTTCGTCGATGCATCGACACTGGTAGTTGCGATTTCATTCGATGGAGAGACCTCCGAAACTCTCGAAGCCGCGCAAGATGCGCTTGTCGATGGAGCGACGGTTGTTTGTGTGAGCGGGGGAGGGGAGCTGCACGCGTGGGCATTAGCGAACGATCTGGTGCATCTTCCGGTGATGCCCGATGCCCCGGTTGAGCGTGCCGCAATTGGTTCTCTCGCTGTGCCTGTCTTGGTGCTTCTTGATCGAGTTGGGATGTACCCGGGCGCCGAGGCATGGATAGATGCGGCAATCGCTCAAGCGACTGTTCGTCGAAACGAATTAATCACCGAAGAGAACTTTGCTCGTCGGCTTGCTCGTCAGCTCGGGCGAACCTTCCCGATCATTTATGGCGGCAACGGGCCAGGTGGTACCGCAGCCGAATTTTGGAAGGCGCAGTTCAACCAGAACGCAAAGGTTGCAGCCTTCTCGAATCAAGTTCCAGAACTCACCCACGATGAAATCGCAGGATGGGGTCAAGACGGCGATGTCACTCGCCAGATCTTTCAAGTATTCATGCTCCGCCACGACTTCGAGCATCCGCAGGTCTCGAGTCGGCTTGCCGTCGTCGAAGAGGTGCTCGTTGAGGTCGTCGGCGCTGTGCATGTCATCGAAGCGGCGGGCGACGGACTTCTGGCACAGCTTTTCGACCTCGAACTCATTGGCCAATTCGTTTCGCTCCACGCAGCTGTTGAGCAAAGCATTGACCCCGGTCCAGTACCGATTGTTTCCGAGATTGCGTCACGCGTCGGAGACTCCTGAGGCGTCTAGACTCTGAAAAGGCTGAATGCAGGGTCAGAGGGCCACAGCCTCACAACCGAACGTCACCGTTTCAGGCTCTGCTTCAGAGATCTGGGTTTGGCGTCCGACCCTGCCATCACGATTCACCTTTGATTCACCTCTCGTCCGGGCGTCTACCTGGACCGCACAGAAAGTGCTCTACATGACTCTCACCGTTGACCGTTCTGATTCCGGAATCGACTACAAGGTTGCCGATCTCACCCTTGCTGGATTTGGCCGCAAGGAAATGCAGCTTGCCGAGCACGAAATGCCGGGTCTGATGGCGTTGCGTGCTGAATACGCCGATAGTCAGCCCCTCGCCGGCGCCCGCATCGCTGGCTCGTTACACATGACGATCCAGACCGCAGTGCTCATCGAGACGCTCACCTGCCTCGGCGCTGAAGTCCGCTGGGTGAGCTGCAACATTTTCTCAACCCAGGACCACGCTGCTGCTGCAGTCGTCGTCGGTCCAAACGGAACGCTTGAACGTCCGACTGGCGTTCCGGTTTTCGCGTGGAAGGGTGAAACACTCGAGGAGTACTGGTGGTGCACTGAGCAGATTCTCCGCTGGCCCGACGGTGGCGGTCCAAACATGATCCTCGACGATGGTGGCGACGCAACCTTGCTCGTCCATAAGGGTGTCGAATACGAACGTACTGGCGTCGTTCCTGATGCCACCGAGGAAGACTCCGAAGAGTGGGCGATCATCCTCGATGTACTTCGTCGTACCGTCGCCAATGAACCAGAGTTGTGGCATGGCGTTGCTGCCGGCATCAAGGGCGTTACCGAAGAGACCACCACCGGTGTTCATCGTCTGTACCAAATGCAAGAAGCCGGCGAGTTGCTGTTCGCTGCGATCAACGTCAACGACTCAGTAACAAAGTCGAAGTTCGACAACCTCTACGGATGTCGTCACAGCCTCATTGACGGACTCAACCGAGCCACCGATGTCATGATCGGCGGAAAGGTCGCGCTGGTGTGTGGTTATGGCGACGTCGGGAAGGGTTGCGCAGCGTCATTGCGTGGCCAAGGCGCACGCGTCATCGTCACCGAGATCGACCCCATCTGCGCGCTACAGGCAGCGATGGAGGGCTATCAGGTCGCTCGGCTTGAAGAGGTACTCGACATCGTCGATATTTATGTGACTGCCACTGGCAACTTCAACATCATTACCGCCGAGCACATGGCCAAGATGAAGCATCAGGCCATCGTCAGCAACATCGGCCATTTCGACAATGAAATTGATATGGCTGGCCTCAAGAAAATGAGCGACGTTCAGCGGGTCGTTATTAAGCCGCAGGTCGACGAATACGTGTTCCCTGATGGCCACTCGGTGATCGTGCTCGCCGAGGGTCGCCTCATGAACCTCGGTTGCGCCACTGGTCATCCGAGTTTCGTGATGTCGAACAGTTTCTCGAATCAGGTCATCGCCCAGATCGAGCTTTACGGTCACACGGACTTCTACGAAAAGCGTGTCTACACACTTCCCAAGCACCTCGACGAGAAGGTTGCCATGCTCCATCTTGATGCATTGGGTGTGAAACTCACCAAGCTGACTGAAGAGCAGGCCTCGTATCTCGGTCTTCCTGCTACTGGTCCATTCAAGTCGGACCACTACCGGTACTGATACCGTCCGGCTCGGCTGTCTCCCATTGCGGTGGCAGCCGAGCCAGTTTCGTTTTCCACCATCGCAGGGGGTCGTCATGGAGCAGTTGTCGGGGAAAGTTGTCGTCGTCACCGGCGCAGCGAGTGGCATCGGCCTCGCCTTGGCCAAGAAATTTGGTGCCGAGGGCATGAAGGTCGTTATGGCCGACATCGAAGTTCCAGCACTTGAGATTGCTGCGGCATCACTTCCGAATTCGGTCGAGAGAATCACTGTCGTCTGCGATGTTTCTAAGGGTGAACAGATCGATGCGCTTCGAGCAGCGGCAATCGATGCGTTTGGTGCAGTTCACATCGTCTGCAACAACGCTGGTGTCGGCGGAGGCGGTGCAATGTCTGACATGAACATCGACGACTGGAAATGGGTCATCGACGTTGATCTCTGGAGCGTGATTCATGGTGTGCGCGTGTTCCTGCCGGGACTTATTGAGCAAGGCGAGGGACACATCATCAACACCGCTTCGGTGGCTGGCTTGTTCTCTGCGCCATTTATGGGGCCATACAACGTCGCGAAGTATGGCGTCGTCGCCCTTTCCGAAACGTTATGCAACGAACTGGCGATGCAGCAGTCTGAAGTAGGTGTCTCTGTCCTTTGCCCATCATGGGTGAAGACAAAGATTGCGAGTTCTGTGCGCAATAAGCCAGGTGCAACTGCCGAAGAGGCCGATGCACTAGCAGAATTTGTTCAGCCAATGATCGATGGTGGAATTGATCCCGATGTTGTCGCCGACCGAGTCGTTGAGGCCGTGAAGGCC
Source organism: Acidimicrobiales bacterium (assembly GCA_044350215.1). Lineage (GTDB taxonomy): Bacteria > Actinomycetota > Acidimicrobiia > Acidimicrobiales > Acidimicrobilacustridaceae > Acidimicrobilacustris. Next base: position 8,826 of record JBILIB010000037.1, on the reverse strand, counting down.
AAACAGTTCTGGATCATCACTCATGACGACACCCCGGGAGCCGTCACTCTGCGCACTCGGTCGATTCTTGACGGTACGAATCCTCCACAGTTGATGCACTGATTTCATCAAACTGGAGACGCTCGCAGGTCCCATTGCGGAAGAGTTCCGAGGGCTCATCACATCGCGCTGTGCGTCCTTTACGTTACGTCGATGCTCTTTCGGTTACGCGCCTTCACCGAGTCCCTCCTGGTGCCGTGGTTTCCCGCGGTGTGTGCAAGGTGTGGCGCCGAAGGGGGCTCGCCCTGCCTTTCATGCCGCGAAGCATTTTCGCCGGCCCACGAACTTGGCGATATCAGCAATCTTGACATCGTGGTCGGACTCGTCGCGTATGACGAGATCTCACGCCCCTTCATTGCCGACCTCAAATATCGCGGCAAGTGGGCGACGGTACGAGCGTTTGCTCCGGCACTGGCGATCCTGTTGGACGACTGCATCGGGGCGGAACGACCCGGCCCTGTGCTGACCTGGGCACCAACGACGCCGGACCGGGCGCGTTATCGCGGATTTGATCAGGCTGAGGTGATTGCTCGGGAGGTCGGGCGTCATGCGGGTCGGCCTGTGCGCCAACTTCTCGATCGCGAGCCGGGCCTTCAGCAAACGGGCAGGAGCCGCAGGGAACGGTCTCAGGGCATCTTCTTTCACCCACGGACGGAGGTCCGTGGTGCAGTCGTCATTTTCGATGATGTGGTGACGACGGGGGCGACCTTGAGTGCAGCGGGCAAAGCACTTCAGGATGCGGGAGCATCGGCGGTGGTCGGGGTCTCCCTCGCCGCGACTCCCGAGCCTTCAAAAGGCTGAAGTGGGGGACTGCAGAAGGTTCTCACCAGGTCCTCAACCTTCTCTGACCATCTACTCAGGAAGGCCTCGGTACACTTGTCTACCTCATGGGCATTCTTGACAAAATTCTGCGGGCCGGCGAGGGCAAGAAGGTGCGAGCCATTGAAGCTCTCGTGCCTGAGATCAATGCCCTCGAGCCCGAAATTGAAAAACTTTCCGACGAGGCATTGGCTCATCGAACGGTGGTCTTTCGGGAGCAGTTGGCCAATGGCGCCGATCTCGAAGACATCATGGTTGAGGCGTTCGCAACGGTACGCGAGGCGGCCAAGCGTGAGATAGGTCAGCGCCATTACGACGTCCAGATGATGGGCGGAGCTGCTCTGCACTTCGGGTGGGTGGCGGAAATGAAGACCGGTGAAGGAAAAACCCTTGTGTCGACCCTTCCGGTGTACCTGAATGCCCTTGCTGGCAAGGGCGTGCACGTGGTCACGGTGAACGACTACCTCGCCACCCGAGATTCCGACTGGATGGGGCGTGTGCATCGTCGCTTGGGGCTCTCCGTCGGACTCATCATCCCAAGCGTGTACGACCCCGCTTTGAAGAGAGCGCAGTACGCCTCCGACATCACCTACGGAACGAATAACGAGTTCGGCTTCGATTATCTGCGAGACAACATGTCGATGAGTCGCGCTGAACAAGTGCAGCGCGGGCACTCGTATTGCATCGTCGACGAAATCGATTCGATTCTCATTGACGAGGCTCGAACTCCGCTGATTATTTCTGGTCGCATTGCTGACGCAGCCAAGATCTACTACCAATTCGCTTCAATTGTGCGTGGCCTCAAGCGCGAGGTGCACTACGACGTTGATGAAGAAAAGCGGACTGTCGCCCCAACCGATGAAGGCGTCGAAGCAGTCGAACGAGCACTTGGCGTCGAGAACATGTACGACGAGGTGTCACAGAACCTCGTTCATCAGCTTCAAGCGGCGTTGCGAGCGAAAGAGCTCTTCAAACGCGACAAGGAGTACGTCGTTCAGCATGGGGAGGTAAAAATCGTCGACGAATTCACGGGCCGCATTCTTGATGGACGCCGGTGGTCCGAGGGCCTGCATCAGGCGGTTGAAGCCAAAGAAGGCGTCAAGATCGCGGAAGAAAACCAAACGCTGGCCACCGTCACATTGCAGAACTATTTCCGCATGTACGACAAGTTGGCGGGGATGACGGGTACGGCCGAGACCGAAGCATCGGAATTCCTTGCAACCTACAACCTTCATGTCGTGCCGATTCCGACACACCGTCCAATGGTGCGCCTCGATCGTGGCGACCTGATCTACAAGAGCGAGGACGCCAAGTTCAACGCAGTGGTCGACGATATTGCCGAGCGCAGCGAAGTGGGCCAGCCGGTTCTTGTTGGCACCATCTCAGTGGAAAAGTCCGAAACCCTGTCGCGATATCTCAACAAGCGAGGCATCGCTCACGAAATCCTGAACGCAAAACTCCACTTCCGTGAAGCCGACATCGTTGCGCAGGCCGGTCGTTTGGGCGCGGTCACCGTCGCCACGAATATGGCTGGTCGAGGTGTCGATATTTTGCTCGGCGGCAACGCTGAAGCTCTGGCTGCCCGTGATCTCGCGGCCGAAGGCCTTGATCCTGAGACTGAAGAAGGTCAGGCCCGGCTCGTTGAACTCATTGCACTTCACGAGCCGGAGTGTCGCGAAGGCGGAGACAAGGTTCGGGAACTTGGCGGTCTCTATGTGCTGGGCACTGAGCGCCACGACAGCCGTCGTATCGATAATCAGTTACGTGGTCGTTCCGGACGTCAGGGCGATCCAGGTGAAAGCCGTTTCTATCTGTCGCTTGAAGACGACTTGATGCGCCTGTTTGCAACCGGAGCAATGAATTGGGTCATGGGCAAAACGCTCGATGACGACGTACCGATTGAAGCGAAAATGGTCAGTAAGGCCATCGAGCGTGCGCAGAACACTGTGGAACAACGCAACGCCGAAATCCGTAAAGACGTTCTCAAATACGACGAAGTCATGAACGAGCAGCGCAAGGTTATCTACAAGCGCCGGGATCAAATTCTTGACAACGCCGATCTTCGTGAAGAATCCATTGGGTACCTCGCAGACGCAATCGACTCTACAATTACAACGTTTTGCGACAGCGATGACCGTGATGAATGGGATCTTCACGGACTTCATTCTGATATCGCGGCGATGTGGCCGACCGAAATCACTGAAGACACACTTCACGCTGCGTATACAACTGATGATCTCTACGAAATCATCATGAGCGAAGCCACCGCCTATTACGAGCGTCGTGAGGCCGAATTTAGCGACGACACGATGCGTGAAGTTGAGCGTCAGGTAATGCTCCGCATCATCGATCAGAAGTGGCGCGAGCATCTCTACGAAATGGATTACCTCCAGGAGGGAATCAACCTCCGAGCCATGGGGCAGAAGGATCCGCTCATCGAGTGGCAGCGAGAGGGCTACGAGATGTTCGGTTCGATGATGACCTCAATAGCGACCGACTTCGTGACCTACGTGATGCACGCTCAGGTGACGGTTGCCGAGCAGGTTCGCGAGAACGAACCGCAGGTTTCTAACCTCCAATACACCGCTCCCGTCGACCCGAGTGAGGCTCCCAGCGGCATGCAGGCCGCTGCACGCGCTCAGGCCGCAGCGGAAGGCCTCGAAGTTCCTCCTGAGGCAATCGAAGAGATCTCCAACACGCCAACAGTGAAGAGTGACTGGGACAAAACCCCACGAAATGCTCCTTGCCCTTGCGGTTCGGGCAAGAAGTTCAAAGTCTGTCACGGCGCATGAGGGATTTTTCCGACGAACTTGCCGACCTGCATCGTCGGATCGACGAAGCGCGGGTGTACCTGCGTATTGAAGAACTCCTTCTGGCTCGTCCACAGCTCGAGACCGAGGCGAGCCGGCCCGATCTCTGGGACGATCCCGACCTTGCTCGAAAGATCAATGGCGAGTTGTCGGCTTGCACCGAAGATCTTGAACTTTTCGACCAACTGTGGGCGCGACTCGAAGATGCCGAGACGTTGCACGAACTTGGGCGCGAAGAACACGATGAGTCGGTCGAAGCAGAAGTCGAAGGATCTATGGCTGCACTTGCGTCAGATCTCGGTGAACTGGAACTTCGAGCTCTCTTCACCGGTGAGTACGACGACACCAATGCAATCTGCGAAATCCAGTCTGGTGAAGGTGGTGCTGACGCTCAGGATTGGGCGAACATGCTGCTCCGGATGTTCCTTCGCTGGGCAGAAAAGCGCGGTTTCGATGTTGAGCTCGACGAAGTCTCTGCTGGCAATGAGGCTGGTATCTCTTCCGCCACATTTTTGGTGAATGGTCGCCACGCGTATGGTCGGCTCCGTTCTGAACACGGCGTTCATCGGCTGGTCCGCATTTCTCCTTTCAACGCTCAGGGGAAACGTCAGACAGCATTTGCGGCTCTCAAGGTCACTCCGTTCCTCGAGGATGTTCCTGACATCGAGATTGATGAAAAAGAACTCCGTATTGACACCTACCGATCCTCTGGTGCGGGTGGTCAGCATGTGAACGTCACCGACTCCGCTGTACGTATTACTCATTTGCCGACCGGAATCGTTACGTCATGCCAGAACGAGCGAAGTCAGCACCAGAACAAAGATCGCGCCATGCAGATTCTGCGGGCGAAATTGGCCGAGCGACAGCGCGAGGAACGCATGGCGGAGCTTTCCACTATTCGAGGCGAACAGCGTTCGGTGGGCTTTGGTAGCCAGATCCGCTCCTACGTGACACAGCCGTACCAAATGGTGAAAGACCTTCGCTCGGGGTACGAAGTAGGAAACGTCGACGGAGTTTTCGACGGTGACCTCGATGGTTTCATGGAGGCGTACCTTCAATGGGAACGCAGCGGTGCCGACACCGCCGGCGAATAGCGCTCAGGCGAGAGCCACAAGCTCCAGCGATTCTGCCGAGAAGTAATCGAGTTGCCCGTCGGGCATGAGAAGTACCCGATCAGGGGCGAGTGCCTCGACGAATTCAACATCGTGGCTCACAATCACCATTGTTCCGGGCCATGCAGCAAGTGCTGTTCCGGTTGCGGTGCGCGACATCGGATCGAGGTTATTTGTGGGCTCGTCGAGCAGCAGGAGATTGTGATTTCCCGCTACGAGTTGGGCGAGAGCGAGTTTCGTCTTTTCGCCACCGGAAAGCGTCCCGGCATCTTGAAATACTTTGTCGCCACTGAGCCCAAACATTCCGAGGAGGGCACGGACGCCTTCGTCACCAAGTTCAGAGTCACGACGCATGTGGTCGATCATCGAAATCCCTGAATCGATGCCTTCGTGTTCTTGGGCGTAGTAACCGGCAGAAACATTTAGTCCAAGTTCAAAATCTCCGAGGTCAGGATCGGACGTGCCCGCGAGAATTTTCAGGAGGCTGGTCTTTCCAGCGCCGTTGAGGCCCATAACCAAGAGTCGCTCGCCGCGACCGACATCAAACGAAACATCTGCAAACACATCATTTGCGCCGTAACTCTTCCACAATCCACTTGCAGTCAGAACTGTGCGTCCACAACTCGGCGGGGGAGGGAATCGCAATTCGATTGTCCGTCGCGCCGCTGGACCTTCAACTTGGTTTGCGCGGATTCGTTGCGCTCGGTTATCGAGATTTTTGGCAACACGTGCACGTTTCGCCGTCTGGCCACGCATTGAATCGGCGAGTGTCGACAATCGTTTGATTTCGCTTTGTTGGCGCTCGGCCATTTTGCTGAGTCGCTCTTCATCACGTTCTCGTGAGACGAGGTACTGACTATAGGTACCCCGGTACTCGACGATTTCGCCGGTGGCTTCTTCTGCTTCGCGGTCGAGGTGGATGACGCGGGTGATGGCCTCGTCAAGGAGGTCGAGGTCATGGCTGATGACGAGAAGTGCGCCTCGATACGAGCGAAGGAATGACAGCAACCAGTCGCGAGCATCGGCATCGAGGTGGTTCGTTGGCTCATCGAGTAGCAGTAGATCGCTGCCTGCAAACAGGATGCGAGAAAGTTCAAGGCGTCGGCGCTCCCCGCCGGAAAGTGCCCCGATAGGAAGTTCGAGGCGATCAGCGCGCAGTCCAAGGCCGTCAACCAGTTTTCGGGCGTCAGATTCGGCAGCGTAGCCACCATCAATCTCGAATCGCTCCTGAGCGTTCGTGAACTTCGTGATGTTCTGTTCCGATGGGTCGAGTTCCATCGCCTGGCGCAGTGTCTCGAGACGGTTCACCGCGACATCGAAGCCTCGGCCCGATAGCACGTGGGTGATTGCAAGAGTCTCGGGATCAACGGCGTCTTGTCGGGGATCCTGTGAGAGGTAGCCGGTGCCGCCTGACCGTTCGACGGTTCCTCGTTTTGGAGCGTTATCGCCGCCCAACACCCGAAAGAGGGTGGTCTTGCCGGCTCCGTTTCGCCCGACCAGCCCGACCTTGTCTCCCGCCCTCACTTGAAAGGTGGTGCCATCAACGATGGTCTTCCCCCCGATTTCAACAACGAGGTCACGGACGTTTAGCACCGATCAAGTCAACCACTCCTGCGGGGTGGTGCCGACATCGACCATTTAAAGGCCCTCAGTCAGATTTTGCTGTGCCTTAGAAGGTGCGAGCCGGCCTGAGGAAGACAGAGACGGGGTCGCCCTTTCGGCGCAGTGCTTCGACACGGTCCAGAAGCGCCGAGTCGACTCCGTCAAGCCCTTTGGCTTCGGTGTCCACGCCTCCGGATCCGTTCGTGAGTGCCTCGGCAAGGTCGACACGACCGGCCGCGATGAGCTGGTCTTGAAGGAGCGACTGATCGATGAAGAACTCGGCTCGTTGATCCTGGGTGAGCGGATCCCATCCTCCGAGATATGTCATGCTCGGATCGGCCTTGAACTGAGTGATCTGGTCAGCACTGACAATCCAAAGTGTGCCCACGGGGGTGCGGTTCGATTCGGAGCGTTCCGGGCCTAGGTGGCTGATCATGTTCGACTCGGCAACGACTTGGATGCCTGCTCGCTCAAGTTGAAGACGTAGTGCATCGCCATAGTCACCGCGTACGGAACCAGTGGTTACGACCAGGAGCGGTCCCGAGCCCTGCAGGGCATCAAGCGTTTGTTGAAGGAAGCCGTCGAGGACGATGCCCGTGGATGGACTCGGTGGCGGAGTCGAGGATGTTGCCGAGATGACCGGACCTGTTGCGGTCAATGTCAGGATCGCTGCACCCACGGCGAGGATTCCGGTTGCGATGCGTTGCATTGGTTGGGTGGTGATGCGATTGGACAGTGCTGACCACAAAGCCCAGACGATGGAAAGCCACCACAGACTCGCGATGACCCACCACCATCGGACCACCCAGTCGAAGAGCGGCCCTGTGACGCGTGCGGTAGCGATCAAACCGCCGAAAGCGGTAGCGATCACAACGAGTTGGAAGCGAAAAGCGGCGAGTACTCGCATGCGAACAGCAAGCCAGAGCGAACCTGCCATCGACAAAATCGGAACAATCAGGGCCGTGAGTCTTGAACCTAGGAGTGCGCCATCGAGGCCTGCGAGTTCACTGCGCCCAAGCCACGGAGCTGAGGGAAGCCGTAATTGATCGGCTGCGACATGAAGAGCGGTACCGAATCCAGCGGGGCTATCGCCGGGGGAGAGGAAGTACTGAGCGATTGCTCCGATGTTTCCGGTGCCGAGAACTTGATCGAGGAAGACCGGAAGCCAGCAACCGATGACCACCGCAAAGGAGATTCCCAGGACCCAAAAACGCTGTTTGGCTGAAGTAGGCAGGAGAGCGCCCATCGATTTGCTGCGCCAAGTGATGGCGAAAACAGAAATCCCGAGCATTGCAAGCATCGGGAGATAACCGATATGGCTCTGAAGTTCGATTGACACGAGAAACGCCAAAGGTGGCCACATCCAGGAGTCACCTTCAATGACGGACCAAACAAGAAGCACTATGAGCGCTAATGGGAGGAGTGTGACGAACGGATTCCAAGGATCGCGGATCATTGCCGGACCCATCGCATGGATGAGGATCGCAGTCGCGGTCATCGTGAGCGCAACCATTGGCAGGCGGCCCCTGCGCCATGCGACGGCGCTGAGTGCAGCGACGGTCAATGCATTGAGCGTCGCCGCTGCGGCGAGAATCGCTTCTGGTCTCTCGCCAAAGAGGTGATAGGGGACCGCTAGCAGCCAGTACATGAGCGGGCCAGGATGATTCCATCCGAAACGAGAGTAGGGACCAACAAGTGGTGTGTCCCGTCCGACATCTTCGACTCGCATCGTTAGTACCGCCCAGTCGCCACTGGGTCGCCAAACAAAATCGAGGGCTGCGCGTCCTGCATCGAGGATTGGCCAGATCACAATTGCGGTGAGAACGATTGCGACGATGACGGATGCGATCGCCCACGGATCACGCCACCAATGCGGGGTCGACTCGCTCGTCGGTCGGAATTTCGAAATAGGCGGGGGGATCGTCTGCGTCACAGCGCTCAAACGGTAGTGCTGTTGCATGTAACTTCTCGAGGCGGTGCTCCGGCAGCCTGAAGAAGTAGCTCGATTCCATCGATCTGAGGTGTTGCGTGCGCAATCGGCCCTCCTTCAATGAGAACGGTGCGCTGCAACAAAATAGAGAACTGTTTGGGATCAAGGTCGGAACGAAGTTCTCCACGTTCGAAAGCTTGCCTAACCGCTGTATCAAAAAGCGGTCGAGGGTCGAAGTCAATGAGTTCATAACGCGGTTGTGCGGTATGGCCGCTGAGAAGAAGCATCATGTTTTGGGCAATCACGGGATTGCGTTTGATCTCATCGGTATTGATGTCAATAAATTCTCGAACAAGCACAATGCCATCGAGGTGGGCTTCGACTGACTGGTAACGCTCGAAACAGTTGACGAAAAGTAGGCACATCGCGATGCCGGGACGGGAGCCGAACATTTGTTGAAGTGTGGACTCGGAGTATCCGGTTACGGCTGCGATCTCGGACATTGAGAGTTCGC
>JBILIB010000139.1:0-5444 GCA_044350215.1 Acidimicrobiales bacterium | reverse complement strand
GGCGGCTCGGCGGTGTTTTGGATGGCCGCTCGTTATGGCCGCACCCAAACCAACGTGCTGCTCGACCAGCCCGCCCCCATCGAGGCGTACAAGCGACTCTCACCTGCGTTCGCTCACGATTACGACACCAACCCGCGCACCGCCGAGGTTCCGTTCTCAACACGACCCGTCTCGCATGTTGTCGATGCCGCGGCCTGGCTCACCCCCGTTGTGCTTGCCCTACCCGTGAGCGGTCAGCAATCGGAAAATCTTGTGGTGCTCGTGCCATCGGCAGGCGTGATGTTCGCCGGTGCATTCGCAACGATTGGCACGACACCGAACGCATGGGACGGCAACCCGGCGGTGTGGGCCGACACCCTCGGCGAACTCGCCGATCAGGCAACCGTGATCATCCCCGCCCATGGCCCGGTCGGCGCGCCACGACACCTGCACCTCCTGCAGGCCTATCTCTACGCGTGCGACGACGCTGGTGGTGATCCCGCACGCATTCCGGCCGGCCCGTGGGATGAATGGTCCGGGCGTGACCTCGATGCGGTGAATGTGGAGCGCGCCGCCCGCTTGGCAAATGACGACTTCGATGTTCCCCATACGATGCTCAAACGGCTGGGCATGGGGGACAACTAATGGACGAAGCAAAAAGCAATCGACCAGAGGAATGGGTCAGGCCCGAGGTCGAACAGGTTGCCGTTGCCGCCGCCACTGTTGTTCTCATTCGTGACGCGTCGGAGGGAATCGAGGTTCTTCTTGCCCGACGCAATTCAAAGATCTACTTCGCCGGCGGCGCGTGGGTATTCCCCGGCGGCCGCATCGATGCCGAAGACCACGGCACCAACTTTGCTGGTGAACATTTCGACGAAGCGCACGAAAACTTTCTCGACGTTGCCCGCCGAGCATGCGTGCGTGAAGCGGCCGAAGAAGCCGATGCACTCATTAACGCCGACGACCTTGTGTTCATGTCGCACTGGACTCCCCCGCTCGAAGCACCCAAGCGTTTCTCCACCTATTTCTTCATGGGTCCTGCACCAACCGAAACGCTCACTGCCGATGGCGGCGAGATCCACGAGCTCGCATGGATGTGCCCCGCCGATGCAATGCGCCAGCGCAACGAGGGCCAGATCGAATTGATTCCGCCCACGTTCATCACCCTTGCGTTGCTCGCACCATTTACAACTGCAACTGAAGCTCTCGCGCATTACCGCGACAACTCACCGGAATTCTTTGTCACGAAGTTCACTCGCAAAGACGGCTACAACATCGCGTTGTACGCAGGTGATGCGGGCTATGGGGTTGGCGATGCGTCTGTGCCAGGCCCACGCAATCGACTTTTAATGGGCGAAGGCGATTGGGTCTACGAACGCGACGTGTAGTGCGCCGCGGCCGGAACTAACAGCCGCACATCCCGCCACCACAACCGTGGCCACCACCACGTGGCATCGGTGCGGGGGCAGGCGCTGACGAATTCGAAGAACCACCCACCGTTGCGAACACGCTCAGCAACCGACGTGAACCAGCGTGACCGTTGGGGCAATCAATTGGGTCTGAAGCTTCGGCCATGGAGCGGCGAGCTTCAAAGGTGATGTCGCATTCGGGGCACTTGTAGTCATACGCCGGCATGAGCAAACCCTAGATCAGTGCGGAACCATGCCGCCGTCGGCGAGGATTACCTGACCGGTGATGAAACTGCCAGCATCGGAGGCCAGCAACAACGCCGGGCCCACCATTTCGTCGGCGTGAGCCGCGCGCTTCATCGGCGAGGCCGCCGCCATCGAGGCCTGAGCCTCGGGAGAGTTCGCCCTGACCATGTCGGTGTCGACGGTGCCGGGAGCAAGTGCGTTGACGCGAATGTTCTTCTTCGCCAGACCACTCGCGAACGAACGGGTGAACGACATAAGTGCAGCTTTGGCTGCGGCGTACATCGACACCTGCGGGCCAGCGAGAAATGCACCGGCACTAATCACATTGATGACCGACGCGTGCTCACTTTGTTCGAGATACGGAAGCGCCGCCTGGATCAGGAACATCGGGCCGCGAAGATTGACTTCGAACTGTTTGTCCCACGCCTCGGGAGTGAACTCGCCAATCGGCATGGCCAAACCAGTTGCTGCGTTGTTCACGATGATGTCGACGCCGCCGAACTTGGCGACCGTTGCGCCGACCAACCCGTTCAGCGCATCGATATCGCCCATATGCGTTGGTATGCCAAGCGCCCGACCACCCCGGGCTGCGCCAGCGGCCAATACGTTCAGATGCTTTTCGGTTTCTTCGCAGGCATCGGCTTTCCGACTCGCGACCACGACATTGGCACCCGCACAAATAAGGCCTTCGGCAATGGCCCGGCCGATACCCCGAGTTCCGCCGGTGACAATGGCGGTGCGGCCGGTGAGATCAAACAATGCGTCGAATTTCTGCGAGTCCATAGCCCGAACCTAACCGGACAGGCGGGGTGCGAGGGTGCGGAATGGTAGAAACTCTTCATGACAGCACCGACCTACGCAAACGATCCCAACGGCATTCTCGGCACCGACATCCTGTTTGAGATCTCCGACAACGGCGTGGCCACGCTCACTCTCAATCGCCCCGATGCGGCGAACGCCATCACCCCCGATCAGCGCAACCTCACCATTTCGCTTATGGAAGGCGCGTCGAACGACCTGAACATTCGTTGTGTTGTCATCACCGCTGCTGGCGAGCGTCACTTCTGCACCGGCGCAGACCTGCGCGTCTCAACCATCCCAGTAAACCCTGGTCCGGCCGATGCTCCTGACAAGGTGCTCGGCGATGTTGGCCGAAACATCAAGCGCGGCGCTCAGCGCCTCATCGCTTCGATCATGGATTGCGAGAAGCCCGTCATTTGCGCGGTGAACGGAACCGCTGCCGGCATTGGCGCGCACATTGCGTTCGCTTCCGATCTTGTGATCGCAGCTGACAACGCAAAGTTCATTGAAGTGTTCGTGCGTCGCGGCATCACCCCCGACGGTGGCGGCGCCTACATGCTCCCGCGGCTCATCGGTATGCAGAAGGCGAAGGAACTCATCTTCTTCGGCGACGATCTCAAAGCCGCCGAAGCTGAGCGAGTTGGACTCGTCAACAAGGTTGTTCCGCAGGCCGAACTCCTGACCGCTACTGGCGAATGGGCTGGCCGTCTGGCCGAATCGCCCACTCGCGCCATCATGCTGTCAAAGTGGCTCCTCAATCGCAGTCTCGACTCAAACCGTCATGGCGCGTTTGAAGATGAAGCATGGGCGCAGGAAATGGCGTCCTACACCCAGGACTTCCAAGAAGGTGTCGCTGCGTTCAAAGAACGTCGCGATGTCGAATACCGCGGCTGGTAGTCGCTTCGGCGTTCAGCCGAGCGGTTCTCCGGTCAGTGAGGAATGCAGCAGACGAGCAACGGTCTCGATCATCGCCTCACGACTTGTGCCACGTTTTTCGAAACCTTCACGGTAGTTGGGAAGTCGATCAAGCGCTGCGAGCATGGCGCCTGCGGTTGCTTCAGCATCGATCGCTTTCGCGATTCGGCCAGCATCTTGCGCAGAACGCACTTTGGCGACCATCGCCGTCATGAACGGCGCGTTGTAGTCGCGTCGAACCTGACGGAATCGTTCATCGCGCTCATCAGCTCGAAGTAACAGCACTCGCAGGACCGCAGCGTTCTCATCCCAAAAGTCGGTGTAATCAGACACTGCTTGGCGAGCTAGGTCGAGGCCCAGAGGCCCCGACCAATCGCTTTCGAACTGCGCCTGTATAGGCGCAACCTTTTCGGGCAGCTCAAGCGCCAATGCGAAGATCGCATCTTCTACATCGGCGAAGTATTGGTAGAACGTCGCGGGTGAAGTTCCGACTTCACGAGCAACATCCATCGCCTTCACATCGAGTGCACCCTGATCGCGCAGCAGCGCAGCAGTGGCTTCGAGGATGCGACGGCGCGTTTGCAGCGCCCGCTCCCCAATTACTCGACCGTCAGTAGCGGTGGTGTCACTCATGTGAGTCGTTCGCCGATCAGGTTCCGTGAACCGGGAACGGAGCAGGAGCAGCCTTCACGAGATCGTCAACAACTGCGCCGATTTCGGCGGGATCCCATTTGTCGCCCTTGTCGAATTCGGCACCGATCTGCCAACCATCAGCAAGGCTGATGAGGCCACCGGCGCATTCGAAGACGCGACCCGAGACGTTGCAGTCTCCGCTACCAAGCCACACCACCAGCGGGCTGATGTTGGCCGGATCCATGGCGTCGAAACCCGTTTCGGGCTTGGCCATCATTTCGGCAAAGGCCTCTTCAGTCATACGGCTCCGAGCTGATGGAGCAATCGAGTTGGCATTCACGCCAATGCGGCCGAGTTCGGCAGCAATGTTGATGGTGAAGGTCGCGATACCGGCCTTGGCCGCCGAGTAGTTGGTCTGAGCAATCGAACCGTGCAGACCAGCGCCAGACGACGTGGTGACAACGCGGCCATCACGCTGACGGCCAGCCTTTGATTCAGCACGCCAGTAGTCGACGGCGTGCTTGACCGGGCAGAAGGTTCCACGGAGATGCACACGGATCACCGCATCCCACTCATCGACACTCATGTTTACGAACATGCGATCGCGTACGATGCCTGCGTTGGTCACGACGGTGTCGAGACCACCAAAGGTGTCGATAGCGCTCTGCACAAGACGACCGGCACCTTCCCAATCGGCGATGTCGTCGCCGTTGGTAATGGCCTCGCCGCCATTGGCGCGAATGAGGTCAACAACTTCCTGGGCTGGGCTCATGTCGTTGCCGTCGCCTTGCAGCGATGCGCCGACATCGTTCACCACAACCTTGGCGCCTTCGGCGGCGAATGCGAGTGCATGCTCGCGACCAAGGCCACGACCAGCACCAGTGATGATGACGACACGTCCGTCACAAATACCCATTGCTTATTTCTCCTTCTGAGTTTGGAAATACTTCATCGTTCCCACGCCTTTTCGGCTTCGGCTGCGGCGGGGGCTAACGCTCGTTTATCAATCTTCGACATTGCCGTGAGCGGCAGTTCATTCAGCAACACGAGCGCATCGGGGGCTTTGTACGAGGCCAATCGCTCGTTGCACCAGGCCCGCAACTGTTCAAGGGTTGGTGGTTTCGACGCATCGGCCGGCACAACAAACGCCACACCAATTTCGCCGAGAACAGGTGCGGCCGTGCCGGTGACCGCAACGCGATCGACAAGTTCGTGCTGCCCAAGGTGATTCTCGACCTCGATTGGATACACGTTGTACCCGCCTCGGATATACATCTCGGTACTACGCCCGGCGAGGTGGAGATCGCCGCGGGCATCGAGGAAACCAAGATCGCCGGTAAGCAACCAGCCGTCTTCATCGATTGCATCAGCACTGAGTTCAGGTTCCTGCCAGTACCCGCGCATCATCGCCCGGCTGCGAAGACACACGGTTCCGACTTCGGTTTCACCGGAGTCAGTCGC
>JBILIB010000138.1:0-5471 GCA_044350215.1 Acidimicrobiales bacterium | reverse complement strand
GAGCTGATCTACCAAACCTTCCTCAACAAGTCCGAGGATTACGCCGAATTCCGCGCTGCTCGCGCTGAAGATCGCACACCCAACTACCGCGGGAGCTGACATGTCGACTTCAGAACCAATCGGCCTTCCAGACGCGCCAGAACTTGGTGCCCACGCCCTTCCTGCCGGAACCTATAAGGGCAAGGTCGTCTTTGTGACTGGCGGTGGAACAGGTCTTGGTCGTGCCGTCGCAACGGAATTCGCGAGACTTGGCGCCAGCATCGTGGTGGCAAGTCGTAAGTCTGAGCACCTCGAACAAGCAGACGAAGCGATGGCTGCTCTTGGGGCCCCCGCGCTCACCGTGCAATGCGATATTCGCGAACCCGACTCTATTGCTGCAGCGTTCGATGCAGCCGTGGCTGCGTTCGGTCTTCCCGATGTTCTCATCAACAACGCGGCAGCAAATTTCCCTGTGCCCGCCGAAGACATGTCGCCAAACGCGTGGCGTACCGTCGTTGACATCACGTTGAACGGCACGTTTTTTTGTGCCCGGGAATTTGCACGTCGACATCTCGAAGCCAACACTCCGGGGTCAATCGTCAACATCGGCGCGACCTACGCATGGACAGGCGGACCTGGCTTCGCCCATTCGGCCGCGGCAAAGGCAGGCGTGAAGAACATGGTCGAGACCCTTGCCGTCGAGTGGGGTCCCTTCGGCATTCAGGTGAACGGACTGGTTCCCGGCCTCATGCCACATGAGGACATGACTGATGACATCAAGGGCAACCTTGCTCGCACAAACGATAAAGACGCTTGCCAACCCGCACTACGCGTCGGACGACCCCGTGAACTCGGTTGGGCCGCGACATTCCTTGCGTCTCCTTACGCGCGATTCATTAGCGGCCACACGCTTGTTGTCGATGGCGCGAACTGGCAACGACGTTCGCTCACACAACCCGAGATCGTTACTGTGCGCGATCAAATGGGTAAAGGACCCTTTGAACTGTGAAGTTTTCACTCTCGCTTCCGCTCCTCAAGGACTTCACATCGCCTGACCCATTCCGTGAGACTTTTGATCTCGCTCGCATTGCAGAAGAGTCAGGCTTCGACACCGTCACCATTGGGCACCATCACTTCATGCCAGGAAATCTGAGCGATCCGCTCACGTTCCTCGCCGCAGTTGCGGCACGGACATCAACCGTGCGAGTCGGAACCGGAATCTTCCAGCTCCCAATTCACAATCCAGTGCGCGTTGCGGAACAGGTTGCGACCATTGATCAGATCTCTGGTGGTCGAGTCACACTTGGGGTGGGCATGGGTTGGTGGCCTCTCGAATATGAGGTTCATGGTTCGAATTTCAAAGAACGCGGCGCACGCATGGAAGAAGCACTCACAATCATGCGTCTTGTGTGGCAGAACGAAAGCACGTCCTTTGAAGGTCGGTTCCATTCCTTCCCCGAACTCACTGTGCATCCGCGGCCACTGCAATCCCCTAATCCCCCGCTGTGGGTAGCCGGCGTGGCCCCCGCTGCAGTAGATCGGGCTGCACGTCTTGGCGATGCATGGATCTGTGGGCCCGTACAATCACTTGCTGCAGCACTTCACTGTCTCGACATCTATCGACCGGCGTGCGCTGCACTCAACAAGCCCGCCGATTGGATTCTGCGTCGCTACGCATGGGTGGGTGAGAGCGATGAACAGGTCCGCACTGAAGTTCTCCCTGTCTACGTTGATGGGCTCATGATTCATTGGCGCGAGTCGGCCGAGGAACAGGAAGAGAAGGAACTCTTCGCTCGCATCGATGCCGGAGAAACCATCACTGCCGAGGACATTGCCGCCGACCGACTTTTGTGGGGCGACCCAGAACGCGTGATCGGGCAGATCCGTAGTTACGAGGCAGCCACGCAATGCGATCACGTTCACACCGCCTTCGGCGCCGGACTTCCGGCCGATACCGGGCAGGCCTCGTTAGGGAGCTTCGAAGACATCGCTGCGATGATTCGCCTATTCGGGCGTGAGGTCATTCCTGCTTTCGAATGAACATTCTTTGACCTAAAATGCCGTCGGTCACCGGATAAGAAAAGGACACCATGAAGAATCAGTTCTCCCCAAAGCACGCCCTCGGTGCCGTCGTTGTCGCTGCGGCGCTCCTCTTGGGTGCCTGCGGCAGTTCCAGCAGCGACTCGGCGAAATCGGAAACAAGCACCACCACCGCAGCGCCCAAGACTCTCAAGATCGTTGTGACGAATGACGACGGCTACGACTCAGACGGTCTCAACGCAATCACCGAAGCACTACGCGCGCAGCCCAATGTTGAGGTCACTGTTGTTGCTCCCGCCACCCAACAAAGCGGAAAGGGTGGCACCGTCACTGGTGGCACCCTGAGCGCCACCGATCTCAAGACCAAGGGCGGCTACCCCGTCAAGGCTGTTGCTGGAACACCAGCCGACGCAATGATTTGGGCGATTGAACAAAAGGGCATCGACTTCACTCCCGATTTTGTTGTCTCCGGAATTAACGCCGGCGCCAACCTCGGGCCCGTTGTTGACATTTCAGGAACGGTTGGTGCCGCTCGCGCCGCAGTGCAGCGAGGGATTCCGGCGATGGCAACAAGCAATGGTGCGATTGCGGGACCGTTTGCATTTACCGAATCAGCCAAGGTCGTTATCGAATGGTTCAAGAAGAACCGTGACGCAATCGCAAACGGAACCATCGACAAAACCCAGGTGTTCAACCTCAATGTCCCGACCTGCGCAACCGGTGCAGTTCGAGGAGAAGTTGTCGTTCCCATCTCGACCACTGACAATTCCTTCTTGACCAAACAGCCCGACTGCATGTCGACCGTTGCCGCGCCGAATAACGATGTCGGTGCATACATGGTTGGGTTCGCAGCGCTGTCGATGCTGAACGCCCGACCAGCCGCGTAATTTACTGCCGCGTAATTTACTGCTGATTGCTATCGCGCTCTGATCTTCAGAGCGCGATAGCAATCTCGTACACGCGGTTACGAGCAACCGCAAAGAGTTCCGCCACTTCCGCGGCGGCGTCTTTCTTCGAAAGGCCCCGACCAAGCGCGAGTTCGACCGCTTCTCGAATCTCCATCTCAGTAGGTTCTGCTGCAGGCGGAGCACCATCGAGCACCAGTACATACTCTCCGCGTGGATCGACCTCGGCGCATCTCTCGATCGCCCCAGAAACAGTGCCACGCCAGATTTCTTCGTGGAGTTTGGTCAATTCACGTGCAAGCACAATGCGACGTTCGCCACCGCACGCATCGGCAAGATCATTGAGGGTCTTTTCAAGCCGATGCGGGGCCTCGAATACAATCGCCGTTCGATGCTCTTCTGAAAGTTCCCGAAGTCGCAACGCTCGCCCAGATCCTTTACGAGGGAGAAATCCCTCGAAAATGAATCGGGAAGTTGCGAGGCCACTAACAACCAGTGCATGAAGCAGCGCCGATGGGCCAGGAACCACTTCGACGGTTACGCCCGCTGCAATTGCTTGCGCCACCAAGTACTCGCCTGGGTCGGAAACGCCTGGCATCCCTGCGTCACTCACCAAAACCACAACATCGCCGCGCTGCACATGTCCTAGAACTCGTTCTGCAGCATCACCCTCAGTGTGTTCATTCACGACGATGTAGGTCGGCGACGAAATCCCAAAGTGTGACAACAAGCGACCGGTTCGACGCGTGTCCTCACACGCAACCACTGCTGCTTGGCCAAGTGCTTCAAGCGCTCTAGGTGAGAGATCTCCAAGATTGCCTATCGGAGTTCCAACGAGAACCAAGCGGCCAGACATCGAAGAGCTCATCGAATCTCCAGTCGGTCGCCCTTGACAACACCCCAACGAGCGAATGCGCCAGCTTCAGTTTCAATGACCGAGCGCGAGTGCATGATGAACGCTCCGAGTCGACGCGGCTTCATTGTTGTGAGTCGAAGTACGACACCGTCACTGTCGAGATGGGCCACATCGATGGCAAACCTCATGCCAAGTGTGTGCACAGATTTCGCTCGCGTGAGGAGCATCGCCCCTTCTAGGCCATCTCGGCCGAGTAATCCCCGTCGACGATCACGTCGGGTTGCTGCGATCTCAAGCGTGGCAAGTACGCGTCCGTCGAGAACCAACCAATTGCCCGAAGATTCACTCGACGACATATCGCCGATGCTACGAGCCTCAGACGTTGAAGCGGAACTCCATCACGTCACCATCGGCAGGTTGGTACTCCTTGCCTTCAACTCGGAGGATGCCCGCATCGCGAGCTTTCGACCAGGCCCCGACCTCGAGCAATTCGTCCCAATGGATGACTTCGGCCCGGATGAACCCGCGCTCAAAATCGGTATGGATGACCCCTGCGCACTGCGGGGCCTTGTAGCCAGCACGGAACGTCCATGCTCGCGTTTCTTTCTCGCCGGTGGTGAAGTACGTACGGAGTCCGAGCATTCGATAGGCGGCATGGAGGAACCTCGGCAACGCTCCTTCACCAAGCCCGAGTCCTTCGAGCATCTCGACCCGTTCATCGGCGTCGAGCATGGCTGCTTCCGCTTCAAGCTGAACACACATGCCGATGACTTCGCCGTGACCACCGAATTCTTCGATCACGGGTGCGGTCTTTTCGTCAATACGGTCAAGATCGCCCTCACTGACATTGACGATCGCCAGCACTGGCTTATTAGTCAGCAGGAAATAGCTCTTGATGAGATTGCGAGATTCCGCATCGAGGTCGCTGCGGTAGAGCGGTGTTCCTTCCGAGAGGATCTCGAGCGCTTTACCGAGTGCTTCAACCTCATCGGCAATGAATCGATCCTGCTTCGCAGCTTTGCGACGCTTTTCGATTTGGTTTTCGACAGTTTCGAGATCGGCAAGTGCAAGTTCGATTTCAACGATGCGGAGGTGCTCCAACGGATCGGAAGGGCCGGGGACGTCATCGTCTTCAAACGCGCGCAGCACAAACACAATCGCGTCAGATTCACGGATGTTGGCGAGGAACTTGTTACCAAGGCCTTCCCCGGTACTGGCCCCTTCGACAAGGCCACCAATGTCGACGAACTGCACGCTGGCAGGGATGACCGACTTGGCATTGCTCATGATCGCGAGCTTCTCCAAACGATGATCAGGCACCTTGGCCACACCAACATTGGGATCCTTCGTGGCGAAGGCGTAGGGCGCAGCGAGAGCGCCGCCTCCGGCGAGAGCGTTGTAGAGCGAGGACTTGCCTGCGTTTGGCAGACCGACAAAACCGAACTTTTCCATGAGGGGCGCAGGCTACATGGCCCCCACCATCCGGAATCGCTGTCTCACTCGTCCAAGACGCTCGCCACATGCCAGCTACTTCCGAACAACGCACTGGTCCCGAACAACGCACTGGTCCCGACCGAATTCCCGGGCCCGTCCTTCGGGGTGCCGCACTCCCTTTTCTCCACCGGGCCACACCACACGAGGTGTCGCTTCAAGAGCTGCTCACCCATCTCAATAACCTTGGCCTCAGATTC
>JBILIB010000036.1:0-17821 GCA_044350215.1 Acidimicrobiales bacterium | reverse complement strand
CTGGTGAAGCGTTCGGCATCAGGCGGCAGAAGCAGCCCTTCGGCTACGCAGAGGTTTGAGCGTTGCAGCACTTTGCCGGTGTGACCGAGTAATCGGCCAACAGTCCAGCCGGGGCAGTGTTGTACCGGAGCATCGAGCCCGGCCGCGCGGGCAGCAACCGAGAGCCGTTTGCCTTCCTTCTGTAGAACAGCAACATGATTCATGTCGCTGTTCTAGTCGTAGGGCGGCGACGAAGGGGGGAAGAAGTTGCGAGCAGTTAGAAGTCGGTGCGCAGTGGCATGCCGCTTCGACCTCCGGTGCTCTTGACGGCGAGTACCTGTTGGATCTGAACGCCACCGAGCGCGAAGTTCACCGCCGAGGCAGCCATGTAGAGCCGCCACACTCGGGCTCGACCCTCACCAACGAGGGAAACAGCGCTCTCCCAGTTCGCTTCAAGGTTGGCAACCCAGCAACGAAGTGTGAGGTCGTAGTGCTCGCGAAGCGATTCGAGATGGCGAACTTCAAAGCCGTTCTCTTGCAGCATCGAAACCAGAACTCCCACTTCGTGGAGTTCTCCATCGGGAAAGACGTAGCGCTGAATGAGATCACTCTCGACTCTCGAAGTGACATCAGAGCCCACCGCAGTTGCCAGTCGTCGGGTCAACGCTTTCGCTCGCCCGAAGAGGTGGTCACCCTGCGGGTATCCAGGGCGACTGATGGCGTGATTGAGCAGCCGGCCTTGGTCAGGGAGCAACGCATAGAGGTCACGGATGTATTCCTCCATACGCTTGCGGCCCACATGTTCGAACATGCCGATCGAACTGATGGCATCAAAGGGCCCATCGTTCACGTCGCGGTAGTCCTGCACACGAATGTCGACCCGATCGGCAAGACCAGCGTCTGCAACGCGCCGGCGGGCAAGGTCGGCTTGTTCTTCTGAGAGAGTGATGCCAACAGCTTCGACACCGTAGTGCTGCGCCGCATGCATCACCATCGAACCCCAACCACAACCGACATCAAGAAGTCGCATACCGGCGGAGAGGTTGAGCTTCCTGCACACAAGATCAAGTTTTGCAAACTGTGCTTGTTCAAGTGTGTCGTGGGTTGATGTCCACACTGCACACGAATACACCATCGTTGGTCCAAGTACGAGACGGTAGAAGTCGTTCGACACGTTGTAGTGATGTGAAATTGCATCTTTGTCTCGGGCTCGTGTGTGGAGCCCTCCGCGAAGATGCGCTTCCTCCGGTGGCGGAGGCGGTGATCGGAAGACGCCGAGACCGGTTTGTTTGATGAGCTCGAGTGCCGGCGAAAGTCGAACCGAGCGGAGACTGAGATCAATCGACGCGCCAACTTCGAGCATCGTGAAGAGGTCGCCTTCGATGTCGACATCACCTGACACGTAGCCGCGCACAATGCCGAGTTCGCCCGGGCGCGATAGAAACCGGGCCAAACCGCGCTCGGATCTGATGCGCATCGTGGCGACCGCGTCGGAGGGGCCGGCCGTCGAGCCGTCGTACATCTCCAATCGCAATGGAAGGTCCCCACCGAGTGCGTCATACAGAAGGGGCGCAAGTGCCATCGTTCCTCCTCCGAATGTTGGCCAAATATCAGCCGAAAATCGCCCCGTCCGCAACCGATTTTGGTTGCGGACCAGTCGTCACGCCCCTGATGGAATGGTTTGGCAACCAGCCCGATACCGTCATCTTCATGGACGCCGATGACAACCACGATTCGGAGCCTCGGAGCCCGATCTCTCCGCATGTCATCAAGAGGCCGGTGATGACACAGGTCTGGCGCGATGTCACGTTTGCGCATTGGCCGGTACCGGTTGCGTCGGTTGAGGCACTCTTGCCTTCTGGCCTCGAGGTCGACACGTATCAAGGTCAGGCGTGGGTATCGCTGGTTGGTTTTGAGATGGACGGGTTGAGGTTGCGCGGGTTTCCTGCGATTCCCACGACGCATCGCTTTCTTGAATTCAATGTTCGTACCTATGTGATTGGTTCCGAAGGGCCGGGTGTGTGGTTCTGCTCACTTGATGTTGCGCAGTGGCTACCCGCGTTAGTTGCGCGAATTGGATTCGCGCTTCCGTATGACAAAGGCGCAGTCGATGTGAGTCATGACCGTTCGCGTATTGTTTGGACAGTTGATCGAACGTGGCCTGAGCGCGCGCAGGGGAGTCTTGCTGTCTCAGTCGATGCTGAAGATGTTGGGCCTGTTGTCGATGATCCGCTGGCAACGTTCCTTACATCTCGTTGGCGTTTGTATGCCAAAACTCGTGCTGGACGTTTAGTCACCGCACCGGTTGAACATGAACCCTGGTCACTCTCATCTGCTCGTTTTATTGGGGCCGATACGGGGCTTGCATCGATTGCAGGTTTGGAGGTGCAAGGCGATCCGATTGTGCATCACGCCTCTGCGGTACACGTTCGCGTTGGTCTGCCAAAGCTGCTTCCTCGACGCCGAGCCCGAGGTCCTGTCACGGTCTGGTTCGACGATGACTGCGGCGTGTGTTCGGCATCAGTTCGGTGGCTGATGAATCGAACTGATTCCTCGGTCACATTCCGACCCAACCGAGAACTCGACGACGACGCTCTTCGAAGCGCATCGGCTGATGCCCTCGTTGTCACTGCCGACGGTCAGTCGTGGACGGCGATTGAGGCGGTGGCCACGATTCTCGATCGATCGGGCTGGTTGGGTCGTGTGGGGGCTTTTGGACTGCGATTGCCAGGCATTCACGGCCTAGCGGGGCTGGTCTATCGATGGGTAGCAGCGAACCGGGCCCGGCTATCGGCCCGCTTGGGGCTAGCCGCAGGTTGCCAACTCCCCAGAAGTACCTCTTGACAAAGTAACTTTCAGCAAAGCAATATGTGAGGGTCCGCAGAACGCCCATAAGGCATCGCAGGAGGAACCCCATGACACCGACACAGAAGGCCGTCACCAATGTCGATGTGACGCCGGCCGAAGAAGATCTTCCGAACATGATTTCGGTCGATGACCACGTCATGGAGCCCAAGGAGCTCTGGCAAGAGCAGCTGCCGGCTTCACTGCGTGAACGCGGCCCGCGCACCGTGCGCGAGAAGGTCAAGCTTTCATTCAAGGGCGGCCACTACGGCTTCGAACGCAATGCCGAAGACGGCCAATGGTGCGACGTTTGGTTGTTCGACGATCTCGTCACGCCCACTGGTCTGTTGCATGCTCCCGCCGGCGTGCCACGTGATGAACAGCGCAACATTCCTGCGGTCTACGAAGATTTTCGCGATGGAACCTGGGATCAAACCGCGCGTCTTGCTGACATGGATCTCAATCACGTTGATGCCGCTATCAACTACCCAAACATTTTTCCGCGCTTTGCCGGTCAAGGTTTTCTCGAGCGCTCCGACAAGGAACTCGCGCTCATGTGTTTGCGTATTTACAACGACTGGATGATTGACGACTGGTGCGCCGGTGCCGGTAAGGGTCGACTCATTCCACTCACGCTTGTTCCGCTTTGGGACCCAGCGCTTGCAGCAGAAGAAGTTCGACGTTGTGCGGCAAAGGGAAGCTACGCAATTGCATTCAGTGAGAACGTTGCGAAACTCGGACAGCCTTCGCTCTACACCGGAGCATGGGATGTCTTGTGGGAGGCCTGCCAAGAGACAGACACCAGTGTGTCGATGCACATCGGGTCATCATCTTCGATGCCCACGACATCTGACGATGCGCCGCTGGCGACGTCGATGTCGATGTATGCGCAAAATGCGCAAGGTTCATTATGTGATTGGGTATTTTCGGGTTCTCTTGAACGGTTTCCTGACATCACGATTGCTTACGCAGAAAGCCAAGTGGGCTGGATGCCCTTTCAATTAGAACGCATGGATGCAGTGTGGCGCGACGGCCGTGGCGATGTTGACAACGTAAAGACTCTGCCCAGCGAACAGGTCAAGGGTCGGGTCTACGGATGCGTATTCGACGATCTCCACGGATTAATCAATCGCGATGCTGTTGGAACAGATCACATTCTGTGGGAGACCGACTATCCGCACTCCGACGGAACGTTCCCTCATTCACGAAAGATCGCACACGAGTTGTTCACCGCTGCCGGAATGAACGCGCAAGAGTGCCGCATGGTGTTGCGTTCGAACGCGGTGAAGGCGTATGGGCTCGACCGCTTTGGTGTCACGCCTTAGTGGCTGAGCAACTTCCCGGTACCGACGGACTTCTCGGCCACGTTGTGCGTCTCAACGTTGCGGTCGATCGCGTGCTGAACGAGATCGTCGGTTCTTTGGGAATATCTGTCGCTGACTATCTCGTGCTCGGTGTTGTTCGCCGATCTCCCGATCATCGCAGCGCCCCAACCGCGATTTGTGAAGTGCTTGGTCGCACCACCGGTGGCATGTCGCTGACTCTCGATCGTCTCGAGGGCGCCGGCCTCATCCGGCGCTTGCCCGATCCTGGTGATCGTCGGCGAGTGGTGGTCGAAGCAACACCGACCGGCATCGATCTCGCCAAGCGGGTGAACGCAGACCTTCACGGGTGGGAAGACTCCCTTGGTCTCTCTGGGGCTGAGAGGTCCAATCTGGCTGGGGCAATCGGACACCTGACTGAAGCCATTGATGGCGCTCCTGATCGCGTGCCATCGCCTGTTGCTTAGGGGTTGATCCTGCGGGCATTCGGGTCATCAGGCCTTGCCCTGCTAGAAAAACAGGGCTCCCGCCTCTGGACAGGGTCCATTGCTGGCGGGGTTCATCACCTAGTCGGGTGATGATTCGATCGAACACGAAGGAACGCTTTCAATGGGCATGCTCGACGGCAAGATCGCCATCGTCACCGGCTCTGGTCACGGCATTGGCCGTGGTCACGCCATGGAACTCGCCAAGCACGGCGCCAAGGTTGTTGTGAACGACCTTGGTGGGAGTGTCACTGGTGAAGGCGCAGGCCGCGCCGCCGACGAAACCGTGGCCCTGATTGAAGCTCGCGGCGGAGTCGCGGTGCCGAACTACGGCAACGTCACCGATCACGAAGCATGTGGCGACATGGTCAAGCAGGCCATCGATGCCTTCGGTGGACTCGACATTGTCGTGAACAATGCGGGCATCGTGCGTGACGCAGCTATTTGGAATATGCCGGTTGAAGACTGGGATGCCGTCATGGCCGTCCACGTTCGCGGAACGTGGTCTCTTAGTCACTTCGCAGCCAAGTACTTCCGCGATCAGTCGAAGGCGGGCACCCCGCGCGCTGGTCGAATCATCAACACCACCTCAGGTGCTGGTCTTGGTGGCAACTTTGGTCAGACCAATTACGCCACGGCCAAGGCTGCAATTGCTGGTCTCACTCTCACTCTTGCGCAGGAACTCGCTGCCATCGGTACCACCGTGAACTGCATCGGCCCAGCAGGTCTTACGCGAATTACCGCCACCATGCCTGGCGCGGGCGAAGCGTTCGAGCCTGATGCCATTGCCGATGACGACTTCCACCCGATGGATCCGGGCAACTCGTCTCCTCTGGTCGCATGGCTCGCGAGCGATCAAGCTGCCTATGTCAATGGTCAGGTCATTCGTGCGCTGTACGACAAGATCATCTGGATGCAGGGATGGCGCGAGCGCATCACCATCGACAACAACAACAAGAAGTGGGACGCCACGAAACTCGGTGGCCGCTTCGCTTCCGAGGTATTCCAAGTTGCTCCGACTGGTATCAACTTCTTGCAGGCCTGATTCATTGCGCCGCAAGAAACTGAATGAAGGGCGGCCAATGGGCCGCCCTTCGTCGCGTTTGGGACTTTCCGCTATCTGAACAACTGCGGCTTACAGCAAAGACTTTGAAAGAACTTGGCCGGTAGTTCGTTAGATCAACGAGCGCGGGTCGAGATCGCGAATTGCTGCACACGAACGCGTAATCATCGACGAGAACATCGCGTTTGATGCGTCTGATGGTGTTGCAGTTGCGTAGACCGCACCGAGAACAGTGACAAGTGGACCTTGCGGGGTACCGAGTCTGTAATCGTTGAAGCATTGCTCGACAGTTATGTCGACGCCATGTTTTGTGATTGCCTCGTGGTAGGTCGCCACGAGATCACGTTCGTTTGCGCGTCGAAGTTCGGTGTCAACGCCAAGCCCAAGGAAGTAGCCGAGATCACGACCGGCAAACCCGAGTCCGACGGTCTGCCAATCAAGCGTGGTAATCGGTGAACCAGTTGGAGCAATCATCAGGTTGTCGGGACGGAAATCTCCGTGAATGAGAGTGAGGTTGGTGAGGCGGGACAGCAGCCAGTCGCCCATCCACGTTGAAAGATCGTTGAGCGTTGCAACGTCCTCGTCTGACATCCATTCACCAAACTGTGCGACGAATTGGGGAACCGCTCCGGCGAAAATCTGTGCGTGAAATCCTGCGCCTTCTTCCGACGGTGGCCGCAGCGCAGGAATGTCAAGCAGTGATGGATCGCCCCAACGCGGCCCATGGAGGCCAGCCATTTCGCGCAATGCAGTGTGAGCTTCGGCAACGGTGGCGCCGGGAATCTGTGCGCCGGGTTCGGATGGCGCAAGATCGTCCAGCAGAAGAACGAACGAAACGGCGTCATCGGTAATCGTTGCGTACCAACATTTTGGAATACGGATATCGACCGTCGAGCCGAGCTCGGTGTACCAGAGGTACTCGCTGCGGTAGCCGTCGGCGATCAGGGTGCGAGTTTCTGGATCGCCACCGGCCATCTTTGCTACGAACGATTTTGGGAGCCCATTTGCCGGGTCAGCCCATTCGATGGTCAGACGCCAGGATTGGCCCATCTGGCCAGTCCCGACCCGAAGAGCTCGTACCGCCGAGACCTCTGATCCGAGCGCTGCGCTTAACCAAGCGGGGTCGATTTCGGTGATCTCATCGGTGGGGGGCGCAGCAGGAAGATTCGTGGGTGCAGGCATGGCTCACCTCAGGTGTGAGAGCGGGTGGAGATTGGCTACCGTAGGCGAATCGCCTCGGGGGAATCGGGGCAGGTTGACTGAGGGGGAACAATGACCGAGATCACCACGGTGTTCGACGCTGACAATCATTATTACGAGCCGATCGATGCATTCACTCGCTACATCGAGCCGGAGTTCAAGCGCCGCTGTATGCAGTGGGCCGAAGTGAATGGTCGCCAAATGTTGCTTGTTGGCGGAAAGATCAACCGCTTCATCCCGAACCCGACGTTCGACATGCTTTCGGCGCCGGGCAGCCTCGAGCAATACTTCCGTGGACGCAACCCAAAGGGTGACAGCGTCAAGGACCTTTTCGGAGAACTGTTGCCATGCGATCCGGCCTACCGCGATCGAGAAATTCGTCTGAAGACGATGGACAGCCTCAACACTGAAGGCGCGTTGTTCTTCCCCACTCTTGCAGTGGGTATGGAGCAAGCACTGAGCGATGATCTACCCGCCGCTCAGGCCGCATTCCGTGCGTTCAACCGATGGATGCACGAGGACTGGGGTTTCGCGTACGAAGATCGCATCTTCGCAACGCCGTACATCGTGCTCTCCGACGTTGACAATGCCGTTGCCGAACTCGAGTGGGTACTTGAACGCGACGCACGCGTGGTGTTGGTCGGAACCGGACCAGTTCGTACCGATGAAGGAATGAAGTCACCGGCCGATCCGCGCTTCGATCCGTTCTGGGCGCGAGTAGAGGAATCTGGCGTCACGATCGCGTATCACGGCGGCGCAAACGCGTACTACGACCTCATCACGATGTGGGGCGAGAAATCAGAGATGGAAGCGCATAAGTTCGAGCCACTTCGTCAGGCGCTTTCGCACGACGCAGTTGCCGACACGTTCGCAGCACTCATTCTCCATGGCCTCATGGACCGATTCCCGAACATTCGTTTTGCAACGGTTGAAACTGGTGCAAATTGGGTTCGTCCCTTACTGAAGCGTCTCAGCAAGATCTACGGACAGACCCCATCAATGTTCAAGAACAATCCGGTGGAACAGTTCAAGCAGAACGTATGGGTATCGCCGTTCTACGAAGACGATCTTGATCTTCTGCGCGACACACTTGGTGCTGACCGCCTGATGTTGGGCTCTGACTGGCCACACACCGAAGGCATGGCTGATCCATTCACGTTCATCACTGACCTCACAGAGGCTGGGTTCAATTCTGACCAACAGAAACTCATCATGTACGACAACTGCAAGTCGCTCACAGTCCGCCGACCGGCCTGAGACAACCTCATATCTCACGTTCACATCTAGGAGTAGGCATGAAAGCACGCGCAGCAATGTTGTGGGGTCCAGAGGACACCGCATGGTCTCTTGAAGATGTCGAGATTGACGAGCCCCAGGGCGCAGAGATGCTGGTACGCAACGTTGCATCGGGTTTGTGCCACTCCGATGAGCACTTCATCACCGGTGATATGCCCCACGGTGGTTACCCGTGGATTGCTGGTCACGAAGGCGCAGGCATTGTCGAAGCAGTTGGCCCCGATGTCCGCGGCGTTGTTCCTGGCGATCATGTTGTCTATTCATTTGTTGCTGTGTGCGGACAATGTCCTTCCTGCGCCGATGGTCATTCAAACTTGTGCGACAACGGAGCACAGGTCATGAGCGGTCGCATGCTCGATGGCACTTCTCGAATTCACGTGAAAGGTCAGGACGCGCTCATCATGGCCGGGCTCGGAACCTTCGCTACGCACTCGGTTGTTCATGAGTGGTCAGCGGTAAAGGTTCTTCCTGATCTTCCTCTCGACAAGGTGGTATTGCTTGGTTGTGGCGCCACCACCGGTTGGGGCTCATCGGTTTACGCCGCTGAAGTAAAGCCCGGAGACAACGTTGCCGTTATTGGTGTCGGTGGACTTGGTTCTGCCGCAGTGATGGGCGCAAAGCTCGCCGGAGCTGAGCGCATCTTCGCCATTGACCCAGTGGAGTTCAAGCGTGAGTCGGCCCAGAAGTTCGGCGCCACCCATACGTCGGCTTCGGTGGAAGAAGCACTTGAGCTGATCATGGCCGAGACCTGGGGCCGCGGTTGCAACAAAGTCATCTGCACGATGGGTGTCGGCAGTGGCGACATGATGGCGTCGATCATGGCGCTCACCTCGAAGCGCGGTCGCGTTGTTGTTACGAACATCCACCCTTGGATGGAAGCCAGCAACAACATTCCAATGATTGATCTCACATTGAGCGAGAAGCAGGTTGTGGGCTCGCTGTTTGGTTCCGCCAATCCTCGTGCTGACATTCCTCGACTTGCCGAGCTGTACCGCAAGGGTCAACTCGACCTCGACGGCATGATCACTCGTACCTACACCCTTGATCAGATCAACGAGGGCTATCAGGACATGCGCGATGGAAAGAACATTCGCGGTGTGATCGTTCACTAATCATTCGCTGTAGCCATCGCTTTTTCGTTTGCTTTCTCAGCGTTGAGGAGTTCAGGTGAACCTTCGATGTTGAGCTTGGGAAGCCATTCAAGCCACTTCGGGAACCACCAGGCGGCTTTGCCGAACAATTCCATGATGGCGGGAACGAGCACCATCCGGACGATGGTGGAATCGAGTAATACGGCGATCGCCATACCGAAGCCGAGCACTTGAACAGTGGGGTTCTGGATCGTGACGAATGAGAAGAACACCGCGATCATGATGAGTGCTGCAGTTGTTATAACTCGCGCGGTGTTGGCTACGCCAAGCACAACTGACTTACGGGGGTCGTGATAGGTATCCCATTCCTCGCGGATGCGAGACATCAGGAAGACCTCGTAATCCATCGAGAGTCCGAACAGGATCACGAACATGATCAACGGCACAAACGAAACAATCGGAATGGTCGTATGCAGGCCAACCAATTCCTTCGCCCATCCCCATTGGAAGACCGCAACGACAATGCCGTAGGCGGCAGCGATGGAAATGAGATTCATAAATGCGGCCTTGAGTGGAACGAGGATCGAACGGAAGACCATCACCAACAAGATGAAGGCGCCAAGCACAACTGCTCCGACCACATAGGGCAGGTACTTCACAACCAGTGCGGTGAGGTCGATAAGTGTCGCAGTAGTGCCACCGACATACGCCTCAATATTCGTTCCGGCGGTTTCCGCTTTGATCCCTTGTCGGAGGTTCGAAACCAGAGTTTGGGTTTCGTTTGAGTTTGGACCGCTCGACGGTATGACCTGATAGATCGCAGCGTCGCCTGCAGCGTTCGGAATCGGTCCAACGGCGTATTGCACGCCGGGAACAGTGCCCGCGGGTTTCCCAACACCGAGTTCGGTTGTGAGCGGTTGCAGCGTTGATGGAAGCGTTGCGGCGGTTGCGCCAGGAACCGATGCAACGACGATGAGGGGAGCATTGACTCCTTGGCCGAAGCCTTCATTCATCAACACGAATGCTTGTTGCTGCGAAAGGTTCGTGGGCATTGAGGAATCGTCAGGCATTCCGAAATCAATGCTTAAAAATGGGATGGCGAAAGTGAGCAGAACAACGGTTCCGACGATGAGTGCCGTCCACGGTCGTTTCGACATGCGTGTCGCAAACTTTCCCCAGAAACTTGATTCAGGATCGGCGCTTGTGTCCTTGAAGGCGAAGGGGAATCGGAAACTGTCGATTTTGTGACCGGCCAAACCGAATAGGGCCGGCAGCAACGTGAGCGCAGCGAGAATCATCACGCCCACACCGATTGCGGCAGCAACGCCAAGTGTGCGCACAAGCGGAATGGGTACAAGGAGCAAGCCCAGAAGTGCAATGGCCACGGTGATGCCCGCAAACATTGCCGCCTTTCCTGCGGTGGCGAGAGCCATGCCGACGGCATCGTTGACCTGATAACCGTCCTTTAGGAACTGGCGATATCGGGTGACGATGAGTAACGAATAATCGAGCCCAACCCCGATAGCGATCATCAATGTCACCTTGGGCGCTGCCGATGACACGGTGATGAAATCAGCGAGTAGGAGGACCAGTCCACCAGCGGTGATTGCGCCGAAGAGTGCGGTCGAAATTGGAATGGCCATTCCGAAGATGGAACCGAAAGCAACGAGGAGAAGAATTGCTCCAAGCCCAAGTCCAACTTCGTCTGCGTGTGAGCCCCACCAAGAAACTGGCTGGTTCCATGTGTCAGCGATGGCGCCGCCGATTTTCACTTCGACAGCGCCTGCGTTCACTCCGCTAATCGCGTCTTGCAATTCGTTGTATGGGTTGGGATACGCCGTCGCGGCTTTCTCACCGTTGGGTGGGAACTCACTCATCAATGCAAGAACATTGTCGGAGAACGTGACGCTCGTGTACGCAATCTGACTATTTGATGAAAGGAAGGTGGGAATGTTTCCGAGTCCAAGGTTCACGGCCTGCGCGCTGGCAAGTATTGGATCAAGAACACCGTTGGGAGCAACACCGTCAACCTTTTGCACCGCGGCAACGATGCTTGCGACAGCCGCTGCATTTTGTGGCGAAGTGAGCACCTGTCCTTGCGGAACCCAGAAGACGAGATTGGCGGTTGCGGCATTCTGCGACGGGAACTTCTCATTCAGGAGGTCGTAGGCGGCTTGTGAGTTTGTGCCAGGCACGCTGAAACTGTCGGAGGTCTTTCCCGCAAATGCGACATTGAGATAGCCGGCGGCAACGATGATCACGAGCCACAACAACGCCACCCAGCGGTGACGCTTCGCAACGAATCTTCCGATCCGACCGAGGCCACCAAGCTGCTTACTGGTGGGCGGTGTTGGTGTCGGGCGATTGGAGTCAGTCTGGGCATGGCGGTGTCGACGAAGTGACATAAGTAGTCAAGTTACTTGCGAAGGTCGGTCGAGCTCCATGAAGTTGTTTCGCCACCTGGAGAGGTCCGTGGTCCAACGAGTTGGCATCGGTATCGCGCTTCAGACGGTGCTCTCGGGACTGTGAGCCGTTGCGGTGCTCAGTCTTGAGTAAGGAACTCGGCAGTGACGAAGAATCGTGATGATCATGAAGAAGAAGGCCATGATGATTTCGGGACAAGCGAGCAAGTTCACCCAACGTTGGACACTCTCCTCCGTCCGACCCAGTAGCGTCGCAAGATGGTGCGGGAATGGTTGGGGAGAGTCGATCGCTGGACCTTGCTCATCGGTGCCGCTGTCGTTGCGATGCTGGTGCGATTTGTGGGTCTTGCTTCGAGTCCGCCGGGTTTCTATATCGATGAAGTGGTCGCTGGCGCTCAATTGGCGTGTCTTACCTACACAGGCGTGGATGCCTTTGGTAACTCAATGCCGCTGGTGTCGGTCTGGCCGGCACCGGGAGTCTCGGCAGTGTTCCCGCCGCAGTACCTCTACCCGGGTGTGGCGTGGGTTTCGATCTTTGGTGCTTCGGTTGGCTCGATTCGTGCCATAGAAGTTGTGATTTCACTCACAACAGTTCTTGCGACCGCAGGTGTTGCCTACAACTTTTTCGGCCGTCGCGGGTTTGCGTGGGCGCTCTTCCTTGGTGCCTTTTCGCCATGGGCATGGACGTTGGGGCGCATCGGATTCGGAATCTCGGGAAATCCGTCGGCAGCCTCACTCATGGTGGGTCTTTGGGTCATCACGCGGGGGAAATTCCGTCGACCTCCAACACTTTTGGAAGCGATCGGTTGGGGTGCAGCATGGGGGACCTGCGCGATGTACGGGTATGCGCGTGCATCGCTCTTGCTCGTAGGGGCTGTCGTTGTTGTGGTGCTGTACCGTCGCCAACTTCTTTCCTTCCACCGGGCGCTTGTCGCGGCTGTTTCTGCGTTGGTCTTGTTCAGCCCTGTGATATTCGTGATTCGTGACGGACAGTTTTTTGGTCGCGTCAACAACGTTTCGATCTTCAATGATCAATGGCAACAGGTAAACGGAATCAATTCCCCGATTGACCTCGCAAGAGTCTTTCTCGAAAATGTTGGGCGCCATTTGAGTCCCGATTTTCTCTTCGTGAACGGAGACGCAAATCTTCGTCACAGCACGCAGCTCGTTGGGCAACTCGGTTGGTTAGAAACGTTGCTTCTTCTTGCCGTTCCAATCGCGTTTTGGCTGTCTTATCGCAACATTTCGAAGGTTCAAGTCCCTCGGGTGTATCTCGTTCTCGTTGGATGCGGAGTCGTTGGCGGTCTAGTTACTGCGTCAATCACCTATGAAGGGGTGCCGCATGCCAATCGCCTGATTTCCGCGCAACCGTTTGTGGTGCTGGGGCTCACGTTGGTTGCACTCATACTCTCGGATCGCTGGCGAGTTCTTGTACCTATCGCCCTAGTCATCATGGCGGCCTTTTCTGTGTATTTCGTGCCACGGTATTTCGGAGAGTATCGAGAACAGTCGGCGGTTGCGTTTGAGAGCAAGATTCGCCTCGATGCGGAGGCGGCGAGAGCGTCAGGATCGATGGATGCCTTCATCCGGACCTACTCCGCTTGGGAACCGAAGCAGCTCATCTACTACTGGGTGGGTCAGGACGGTGGAGCGCTCTGCCCAGGCAACCAGTGAGAGCTTCTGCTCGCTTCTGAACAGACGTGAACGAAAAAGAACGGCATGACTTCCACTAGCGACTGCGAGTGGAAGCCATGCCGTTTTGACTCTGTGCGCTCAAATCGCACAATTGAGTGGAGCTGATGGGAATCGAACCCACGACCCCCTGCTTGCAAAGCAGGTGCTCTAGCCAACTGAGCTACAGCCCCGTGGCCGGCCTGCGCCGGCGGGAGCGGTCATCCTAGAACAGCGAGAGGCTGGGCTTGAATTCGGCTGCGCACCAGGTTGGCGAACCGAGAATGGCCTTGATCGCTTACTCGGCGGCGGTTGGGTCACCCATTGCGGCTCGGGCCTCTTGTGATTTGGCGGGGCCTCGCAGGACCCATGCCACACCCACAGCAATGATCGCCCCGACGCAAGGACCCACGAGATAAATCCACCACGTTCCGAGTTGGCCGAGTGCAACGTCTGGGCCCAATGCACGGGCAGGGTTCATTGCGGCACCCTCGAAGGGTCCACCGAGAGAACCGAGCGCCATGATGTAGCCGGCTACTGCGAACGGAACGTAGGCCCCACTCAACTTGGGGCCGTTGGCCATTCCCAGCACCATGAGCACCAGGCCGAAGGTGATGAGTGCTTCGAATGCCACCGACTGCCATTCCAAACCGTCGGGTGGGCGTGTGGCAGCAAGATTGCCAAGTGGCCCAAAGAACCATTTGGCAACGAGTGCTCCTGCGATTGCTGCAGCGAACTGCACGACCCAATACACGCCAGCCATAACCCAACTCATGTCGCCGCGAAGGGTGAAGGCAAGAGTCATAGCGGGATTGAAGTGGGAGGAGATGTCGCCGAGGAAGAAGATCGCGATCATGAGCCAGAGGGCTGCGAACGCTGAAAGCACGAGTGCCACCACATAAGAGGGGGGATCGCCACCGCCGTATTTCACGAGGATTGCTGCGCCTGCAGACAGGACAAACATCAGCCCGAAGGTGCCGATGAATTCTGCGAGCAGTCGTCGCATCCGATGTTCGGCGCTGGTCCACGAGGCGGAGAAGTTTCGGTCCCCAACCTCGGCAATAAGGGCGGACTTACCACTGAGTGGCTGGTTCATCGACGGGCTGCCTTCTTTTTTGCAGTGGTTTTCTTCGCTGGACGCTTCGCAGCCGACTTCTTCTTCGACGTCGAAGTCGCACCGTCAGGGTGGGTCATGTTGATCGGTATGACGACCCGATCGTAGAGCTCTTCGGACACGCCGTTGCGGAGCGCTGCCTCACGCAGGGTGAGGTCGTTGTCGATGGCGTAATGAGAAATCACTGATGCTTTGTCGTAGCCAATGATTGGCGACAGAGCAGTCACCATCATCACTGACTTGTCGATGTTTTCCTTGATTTTCGGGCGGTTTAGCTGCGCGCCTTCGATCATGAACTCGCGGAAGTGATCGCACATGTCCGCCATAATGAGCGCCGAGTGCAGGTAATTGTTGATGAGGACAGGTCGGAATGCATTCAGTTCGAAGTTGCCTTCAGCTCCACCCATCTGCACCGCAACATCTGAACTCATGATCTGAATGCAAACCATGAGCATTGCTTCGGCCTGAGTGGGATTGACCTTGCCAGGCATGATCGAGGAGCCGGGCTCATTCGAAGGCAGGATCAGTTCCATGAGTCCTGTGCGCGGACCCGAGCCAAGCCAACGCATGTCGTTGGCGATTTTAAAAAGTGTGACCGAAGCTGACTTCAACCCGGCGTGGGCACGGACCATCCGGTCGAGAGTCCCTTGGGCGGCAAACTTATTTTCCGCCGTTTGAAATTTGTAACCGGTGAGTTTGGCAATGACGGCAGCAACCTCATCGCCGAATCCAACCGGTGAATTGAGGCCAGTGCCGACGGCGGTGCCGCCCATTGCAAGTCGAAGAAGTCCTTCGGTTGCGTGTTCGACGTCGACAATCGCATCAGCAAGCGCCGCGGCATAGCCGGACCATTCCTGACCCACTGTGAGTGGGGTTGCGTCTTCAAGGTGTGTGCGCCCGATCTTCACGACTGAACTCCACTCTCGAGACTTCTTCTCGAGTGCTTTCTGGAGTCGCTTGAGCGCGGGGATCGTCTTGGTTGTCGCCATCGTGTACGCAGCAATGTGCATGGCGGTTGGGAATGTGTCGTTTGAGGACTGCCCCATGTTGACGTGGTCGTTCGGGTGAATCGGTTCCTGTGAGCCGAGCTTGCCGCCAACGAGTTGGATGCAGCGATTCGACACCACCTCGTTGACGTTCATGTTCGACTGGGTACCTGAACCGGTCTGCCAGACATAGAGCGGGAAGTCTTCGTCGAGCTGGCCGCTAATGACTTCGTCGCACACTTGTTGAATCAACTTGCCTTTCCACTGGGGAAGGCGACCGTGTTTGGTGTTGACCATCGCTGCGGCCTTCTTGACGTATCCGTAGGCGTGGTACACCTCGTGAGGCATGCGGTCGTTACCGATGTTGAAGTGGATAAGGCTTCGTTGCGTCTGAGCGCCCCAGTAACGGTTCGCAGGGACCATCACAGTGCCGAGGCTGTCGAACTCTTTGCGTTCGCCGGTGGCCTTGAGCCCAATAGGGAGTTTGAGGATCTTCGGAGCAGGAGAGGAGGACGATGGCACGGGGAGGACCTTTCGAGGTGGCGCTGGGAGTGTTTGAAACCGATACGTACGTTCTATGATAATATTATATTACGATACGTTAGTTCTTTAAACCCGTAAACGATCCGCTTTGGTATTCGATTGATCTGTCAAAGACAGATTTCAGTTCATCCCGACTCGTTCCATTCCCCACGAGTGGCACCTTCACGAAATTTGCGGTCTAACCCTGATGACGAGCACAACAGCATCACTCAAGAAGATTTCGCCATTAGCCATTCCGCTGCTCGGTTTTTTCGGCGCAGTGCAGGGGGCTGCTCCCAATATCGCCAGCACGGCACTCGTGGGGGCGAGTCGCTCGCTAGACATGACAGGCAGCGTCCAGGCGCTCGCCGCGAGTATGC
Source organism: Acidimicrobiales bacterium (assembly GCA_044350215.1). GTDB lineage: Bacteria > Actinomycetota > Acidimicrobiia > Acidimicrobiales > Acidimicrobilacustridaceae > Acidimicrobilacustris. Next base: position 1,445 of record JBILIB010000036.1, on the reverse strand, counting down.
AGACTCTCGCTATCGCCGCTTCAGTTATCACCACTGGACTCCTGGCTGATCGCTTCGGCCGCAGGCTTGTGTTGATGGTGGCGCTGGTAGTTGGCGCAGTCGGAAACTTGATCGTCATGGTGTCGCCGAATCCCGCGATTTATATGGCGGGAATGATCGTCGTGGGCATCGGCCTCGGTGCGGTGTACGGCTCTGCTTTCGGCTTTATCAAGTCGGTGGTGAAACCCGAACGCTTGGCCGGAGCAATGGGCGTCTTCATGGCGACGACGATGTTGTTCACGGTGATCCTGACGTTCGTGGGCGGCACGCTTGCCGCAAGCGATTGGCGAACTGCGTACCTGCTTATCCCCGGCGCGTGCATTATCGGTCTCGTCCTGACCCCGGTGTTGTTGCCGAAGATTCCGAAGATGACGGGGGAATCGTTCGACCTTCTCGGCCAGGTACTTCTCGCGATCGGCATCGTTGGTGTGCTTTACGGCATCAGCCAGTTGGCAAAGAGCCTGACGAGTCCGGGAACGCTTGTGCCCATTGCCGTGGGAATCGTGATGCTCGCTTCATTCGCAGTTTGGGAGCGACGTTACGCCCGGCATTTCTTCCCCATCGAGATTCTTCGGTCACCGGTGTTTCTTGCGGCACTCTGCTTTGGATTCATCTACAACTTTGGCAACTCGGTATCGTTCCTTCAGCTCACGAACCTTTGGCAGTACGTCAACGGTCTAGCGACTTCCAAGGTTGCGATATGGCAGCTACCTCTTCTGTTCGCCGGAATCGTGAGCGGGTTTCTCACCGGACGAGTTATGTCCAAAGGCGTTTCCAATCGCGCTGCTGGCGTGACTGGCGGCCTCCTTACGGCGGTCGCTCTTGTTCTCCTCGCTGTGTTCCACAGTTCCACGAGCATCATCGGGTTCCTGCCTGGAATGATTCTTGGCGGCGCGGGGGTTGTGATGGCTGCAGTGCCTTTCGGGAACCTCGTTCTTCGCGAGGCACCAGCGGACTTCCTCGGCCCGGTATCGAGTTCACGTACCACCTTCGGTCAGTTCGCTTACACCCTTGGGTTTTCGCTCTCAACGGTGCTGATAGATCGACTCACAGTCGGGGGCACCACAGCTCGTCTTGAGGCTGCCGGTGTGCCGGCAAATCAGTTGTCAACCGGCATCGATGCCGTGACTACCTATGCCGGCCAAGGCACGCGGCCGACGACGGCGCTCGGCCAGGAGGCACTCACTGCAGCGAGCTCTTCCTATGGTGGTGCGTTCCAAACGACCATGCTCCTTACAGCAGCGGCAGTGCTCGCCGCTTCAGGACTCGCATGGTGGCTTCTGCGCAAGGGCGAAGGCGAACCCAAGCCTGCCCACCTCGAGGGTACGGACCTCGCGCACATCCCCGCCTGACGTTCTCCAACTCGGTCGTTGCCTCGTGGTATTCCACTTCCGCGGGTGCAGTGA
>JBILIB010000137.1:0-5545 GCA_044350215.1 Acidimicrobiales bacterium | reverse complement strand
CGATGAGCGAGGCGAGCAGCGCTGAACGATTCACCGAGTCGTCGGCCATGGCCATGAGAAACGCGCTGAGCGCGACCTCGGCTTCGGCCGTTGTACCGATGCCAGAAATCACGTGGGTCATGTCGTGCCCAACATAGAAGTGATTCATCGGTGTTGCCTCGACGCCAGGCAAGGGCAAACCGGCGAAGTCGTAGAACTCGACGTACGCATGGCCGAGCGTGCCGGAGGCATAGGAGCGCATTTTTTCGATCCGGGCGACAAGTTCGGGTTCCGCAGAGCCATCGGGAACTGCGACGTCGCGCAGGGAAGGTTCCACTCGGGCTTTAACACTGCCGTCGAGGAATCGAGCGAAATCGGCCTTTGCTCGTTCGGTTCCTTCGTCGACCATCGTGCGGAAGAGCGCAGCATCGGGACCAACGATTCCAATTGCCGCTTCATACGCTTCGGCGCGTTCGAGTTGCGCGTCGGTGAGCGGATGACGACAGGCCTCAAGAGTGACAACCATTTCCTGGAAGTGTCGGCGATCTGTTGGTGATGTGATCATCTCGGCGAGCTCCGTCGGCTCAAGCGCGGACGTTGCCCGAAGATCAAGGTCGGGACGACGCCACACCTGCGTCGCGATGGCTTGCAAAACAACGAGTTGTTCCTCGGTGGGCCCACCTTCGACATCGCAGACGCCAAGAAGCCCAGCAACAAAAGGTTCTACGAGTTCAGGGGCAAGCGAGAGTGACACAACGTCTCCAAGAGTGAACGACGGTCGCTATCCAATCACAGGCCCGACATTCACCGCGGGCGACCCGTAGGATCGGCACAGCATTCCGAGGGGGAACAATGGAATCAACACTTGCCATGGCCGAACTGGCCGAACTCATTGCGGCCATTAACGCTGATGCAGACGATGCCCGGTGGAACTTTGTCTCCGACCTTGATCGCTCGTCATATCGCGAGTTTGCAATGCATTCTCTGCATCATTCACTGCAGTTCTGGCTCGAAGCCGATCCTCTGCGACCGCGTTGGAACCGTTGGTTTATGCCCAACAAAAAGTTGTTGGGCGATAACCCCGACACCGTCTATTACGGAACCGTCATCGATCCGACGAAGTCGTATCGAATTCGCAGCAACATCGAGAACGCCTGTTACACATCGTTCACTGTTGAAATCGGCACGGCCGGCGGGGCGATGTCGCAAAAGCTCGGGCACACGCTGAACGACCGCGAGTTCGAGGTCGATGCAGCGGGCAACTACGAACTGATCGCTGCTCCGACAGGCAGCGGCCCGAACTGGTTGCGTCTTGATCCCGGGGCTGGCTCGATTACGACCCGTCACTATTTCGAATGGGAGCGTTGCGCAGCGCTCGACCCCGGTCTGCACATTCCGCTGACGATCGAACCGTTGGAAGATCCCGGTCCACCACCGGTTCCCGGCGATGCTGCGGTTGCCGCGAACATTCGACGGGCCATCACGTTCCTGCGTTCTGTCACGGTCGATTGGGGTCACACTCCGATGCCGCCTGGTGCGATTCCGTGGGTATCGGCCGAGCCCAATGTGTTCACTAACCCTGCCGATCACGACGGCAACCTCGGTATTGGCTACGCAGCGACCGACAACATTTACCGCTCAGCGCGTTGGAAGTTGGCGCCCGACGAAGCGTTGGAGATTCGTGGCCGGTGGCCACGGTGCACGTTTGCCAACATCGTGTTGTTCAACAACCACATGCAGACACTGAACTATGACCGGCGCTTGGTCTCGCTTAATCGAGTGCAAACAGAGGTTGAGGACGATGGTTCGTGGCGAATGATCCTTGCCCACGCTGACCCCGGTCTGCCCAACTGGCTCGACACCCGCGGACTTGAACACGGAACGATGTTCTGGCGGTTCTTGTTGCCAACCGAGCCGCTGACGCAGCTCGAAACGCGGGTCATGAAATTCAGCGAGCTGTCCTAAGCCATCAGCGGGCAAACTGTGGGGATGACCCACGCGCTTGAAGGAACCGTCACCAGCCTGCATTCCGATGGCGGCCACAACTTCTCAAAGCCTTCAATCACTGAGGCCGTGTTTCTTGCTGGGGTCGGTATCGAGGGCGACGCCCACTCCGGGCCGACCACACAGCACCTCAGCCGCCAGAAGAAGGACGCCAGCCGCCCCAACCTTCGCCAGGTTCACCTTGTGGCCAGCGAAATCCATGAGGGCCTGCGTTCCGAGGGATTCGAGGTTCCTTTCGGTGGTTTCGGCGAAAACCTCACCACCAAAGGTATTGAACTCGGTCAACTACCTGTGGGCACCACATTGCGGCTTGGCGAGGACGTCATCGTTGCGCTCACTGGCTTTCGCGATCCCTGTTCACAGATTGACAAGTTTCAAGAGGGCTTGCGCGCCGCGGTGTCGTTCAAGCCTGAGGTTGGCCCGCAGTTGTTTCGCAATGGCGTGATGTCGGTTGTGGTTCGCGGAGGAACGGTTCGCGTTGGTGACCCCATCAAGGTTGCATTGCCGGCCGAACCGCATCAGTCGATGCAAAAGGTCTGATCGAAGTTTCGATACTTCAGTCGCGACCACGCATCGCTTCGAGAAGCGGCTCTATCGAACCGACTTCTTTGAAGCGAGTCTGACCACCAGCAGCCAAGAACCGCCGCATTGGTTCACGATGTCTTCCATCCACCATCGCCGCGTTGAGTTCCTCGCTCTCAATGGTGAGCGCAGCAGGATCATTTTCAAGTGATGCGTTCACAACACGCTTCACCGCAAGAACTGATCGACGATCAAGGTGGGCGAAGCGATCGACATACACATCAAGCGCGATGTCGAGGTCTTCGGAAAGAACCACCGATTGCAACCAGCCGATCGAGAGAAGTTCTTCAACACCGATGTCGCGTCCGCTCAGAATCATTTCAAGGGCTTTGGCCCGGCCCAGTTGGCGCGCCAGGCGAACGGTGCCGCCGGCACCGGGAAGGATCCCCATCGGAACTTCGGGCTGTCCGATGATTGCGCGAACAGATCCAACGCGTAGATCAAGCGCGGAGAGGAATTCGCAGCCGCCGCCACGGGCGTAGCCGTTTAGAAATCCGATCGTGAGAAACGGTGCGTTGTGAAGTCGTTCGAACAATGCGGCCGCAATGTTGGGTTCTGTGACCGGTTCGGTTGAAGGCTCACTGTTAAGGATCGCCTGAACGTCGCCATGCATCAGGAAAAAGTCGGGATCAGCGCTGCGGAACACAACGACTGCCACCGATTCATCGGCTTCAAGTTCAGGAAGCAACCCAAACAAACCGACCACCAACTCCGCGCCGACAATGTTGTGCGGCGGAATGTTGATAGTGACCGTGACGACGGCGCCACTGCGCGTCGTACGCAGAGCGCCGTCAGCCATCGTTCAGACCAGATCGGGAGTTAGGTCAGCGAACTTCACGACTTCACACGTGGGCTTTTCAATCTCGCCCTCGGGCAGGAAAAAGCGGAAAAACATCGTGCCCAGATTGCGGCCTTCGGTGTCGATCCAGTTCGCATGTCCCGGGTCGGAGTGAGCAAGCACCATTGTGAACGAACCATCGGCGTTCAACGTGGTGTTGGCACGATTGCGGCTGACCTGACGGTTCACGTAGTCGTACATCTGCGACCAACGATTCCAAAGGCAGATGTTTCCGAACACACATTCAGGCCAACGACCACGGATCACAAGCGCTTCGTCATCACCGATGAGATACGGCGCCATCGCATAGGCAGCGTCGAACGCAGCAAATGCCATATTGCCGGGCACCACCGGCTGCGGGAGTTCATTGGGAATGCGCGACACGAACGGAATGGGTGTGTCTTCCGATGGCGCAACCGAAGCAACGGTCTTGCTGCGCACGTGGTTGATCACACGCTGCAGTGCGGCCGAAACCCGCTCGTCATTCCAACGCGGAGGCGCAGGAACCTTGGTGACTGCTTCGATACTGATCGGAACATGCAATGTCTGCGATGCCGATGATGACCATGGGAATTCAAAGTAGTGACGAGTAGTGATGCGGCCACCGTCGGCGGGAATCTCGAGCCAGTTTCGATCAGCAGCCGGGCCACCGAGCCGAATCTCGTAACTGCCGTCGGCCGCGATGTCCATCTCGGTGTCGTTCAGAACACCTGAAGTGTGTGTGGCATACGAACCGTCGGACGCGCCCGCTTCCATCGTGAACGAGGTGTAGACCGCGCCAGCGATGTTGCCGCGAACGATGTATTCGTTGCCTGGTGCAACTGGTGTTTCGAAATAGACAGCGTCGGAGTTGTCGCCGGTGAACGAACGGGTCGGCGACACGATGCGGTTGAAAACGGGGCGCTGCGGATCGAACTCTTGGTGTGAGTACAGCGCGCTCTGGAGAATGTGGGTGAGGTTGCGGAAACCCTCGGCGACATCGTCATCGGTCATGACCGGTCCAGGTACGACCCATTCATCGCCGGCCTGCTGAAGCAGTGCCACTAACTCGTTGTACTTCTCGCGCGACTTGAGTTCGCCCATACCATCCCCCTTGAAAACGTCAGGGCTGCATCCTCGCGAAGATCAACCGGCTCTGCACACAAAGACGGTCAGGGCGTCGGGCGGCTACGGTCGGCACATTCAAGGGGGGCCTGATGAAAACCAACGAAGAACGACTGGCTGAAGCGCTGGATTATCTCGATATTCGTCGACTGCAGAATCGCTATGCCGACATTGTCACCCGTCGGGCGTGGGCCGAGCTCCACGAGATCATGCGACCGGGCTGCAAGCTCGAACTCGATCTCGGGGACAACCAGATGGTGTTCGATGGTCCACAGGCCATCGGTGACTTCATTGGTGAACAGCTCGAGGCGTTCGAATTTTTTGAGTTCGTGATCCTCAATACGGTGATCGAAGTCGACGTTGAAGCGGGCGTGGCCGGCGGCCGCATGTACATGCAAGAACTGCGACAGAACGTGAGCGATGGTCGCCGCACCAACGCCTACGGCCTCTACCACGACCGTTTCGAACGTCACGACGGAACCTGGTGGCTCGCCCGCCGCCGTTATGGCTCGTTCTCCCGCACCATCGCGCCAGGCCCGGAACACGAACAGGTCGTCTTCCCCCTTCCCCTGCACGATCTCGGCACGCTGTAATAGACCACCAAGAAAAGCTTGGTCTAGGCCGCAAATTCAATTCCTCTTCAAACTCTCTTGAAATTAGGCCATTTCTTCGAGGACGCGTCATCGATCCCACTCAGGGGTGAAGGTCGACCTCGTTGCCGTTGCCGTCGCGGGCAACAACGGTTCGCGAATCAGTTGGTGCGCCGCCAATGCCAATCGCCGAAAGCACCTCAAACGCGGAATCGGTCGCCGTCGTGCCCGGAGGCTGACGCAGCGTTGCCCCTTCGCGATCTTCATCAAGGTGCCATCCGCGTTTGCTCAGAGCGTCGGCCACGTTGCGAAGCCGAGACGACGAAAGTTCGTTGAACCGAACGATCAGAACGCTGCTTCCGCCCTGTTTGGCGTTGATCACGAGCGGGTGCCATCCCTCCGGAGCGCTCACGGTGGCAGAAGCATCGACCTCGCTAATCAGCACATG
>JBILIB010000136.1:0-5549 GCA_044350215.1 Acidimicrobiales bacterium | reverse complement strand
GGACGTAAACGTCGACCGGAATCAACTGATCGACACCTTTGGTGACCGAGTAACTGTCCCAGTAGGGGCCGCCGCAGTTGGCGCACGATCCCATGGAGATGACGTACTTGGGGTCAGGCATCTGCTCGTAGAGACGAACGACGGCCGGTGCAAGTTTGTCGGTGACCGTGCCGGCGATAACTACGAGGTCGGCCTGGCGCGGGCTGGCGGGAAATGGGATGACGCCAAGACGCATCACGTCATAACGCGGAGACCCGAACGCGGCACCCATTTCGATAGCGCAACACGCAAGACCCCACTGATAGGCCCAGATGGAATATTTCCGAGAAATATTAAGGAGTTTGGCAAGCGGCTTGGGCAGCCTGCCGCTTTCAACTAAGCCCATTGAAGCACCTTCTTGCGCCAGGCATACAGGAGGCCGAGGGCCAGGATGACAACGAAAATCAACATCTCGATCAGACCGAAGACGCCATAGATTTCGAGCCGTGTCGCCCACGGGAATATGAAAACCGCTTCAACGTCGAACATGACGAAGAGGAGGGCATAGATGTAATAGCGAATTTGGCTTTGCGACCAGCCGCTGCCGACCGGATCAACACCGGATTCATAAACCAGATACTTCTGTTCCTGAGGGCGCGTTGGTCGAAAGATTTTGCCGATGCCGAGAAGACCGGCCCCGAGGCCGATACCCACGCCCGCGAAAATTGCGACGGTGAGGTACTGCCTGACGAAATCGGAGTACTCAATCATCGTTCCCCGACACTACAGAAGGGCCGAACACGGCATGAAATCCTTGTGGCATAGAGCAATTCAATCTTTGGCGATCAACGACCAGCGGTGGTGGACCCAGAGGTGGATCCGGCCGCGCCGAGGTTGAGTGAGTCGGTGGGAGGAGCAGAGTGCACCGCTGCCGGAGTGGCGTCGCGGGCAGGATCAAGCAGGAGATCTGGGAAAAGGCCGTAACCGATCGTGACGACAACGCAGATTGCGATGGCGAGACCAGCGGCAAAGGGAACATGGAGCCGCTTTGACCGATCGATGACATCTTCGGTCCCGTCGTCGCCACCAGACATGAACATGGCCACGATGATCCGGAGATACAGGAAGGCGGAGATAACGGCGGAAACCATCGCAATGATCGCCAAAGGAACAGCGTGGGCGTCAGCCGCAGCGGTGATCGAGAGGAACTTGGCGAAAAAGCCGGCGGTGAACGGAACACCCGCCTGAGCCAAGAGCATGACGATAAAGGAACCGGCCAACCATGGGTTCGAGCGAACAAGGCCGTTGTAGTCGGAAAGTTGATGGTTCCCATCACCCTTACGCCCCACGATCGCAACCACACCAAATGAGCCCGCCACCATGAAGGTATAGACCGCCACATAAAAGGCTGCGGCAGTGACGCCGTTGGCACTGTTGGCCTGGATTGCCATGAGAATGAAACCCGCATGGCTAATGGAGGAGTAGGCCAGCATGCGCTTGACGTTGCTCTGAACGATTGCGAGCGCCGCACCGACGACCATCGACAGGATTGCCAACACGTAGACGATGGGCTTCCACGTCGAGGCGTAGTTCGGGAAGGTCAACATGAACACGCGAACCAGACCGGCAACTGCTGCAGCCTTCACACCGGACGCCATCCATGCGGTTGCCGGAGTGGGAGCACCGTCGTAGACGTCGGGGCTCCAAGCGTGGAACGGAACTGCCGAAATCTTGAACGCCAAGCCAACGAGCACGAGCACGAGACCAACCAGAAGGAGACCGTTATGGATCGGGACAACCGCCGCCATGAAGTCTCGGATGTCGGCAAAGTTGGTCGAGCCGGTTGCGCCGTAGAGCATCGCGATCCCATACAGAAGGAACGCTGACGAGAATGCCCCCAAGATGAAGTACTTGAGTCCGGACTCTTGCGACTGCACACGGCGCAGGTTCATGCCCGCCAGAACGTAGACAGCAATGGAGAGTGTCTCGAGGCCGATGAACAGAACGATGAGGTCGTTCGACATCGCCATGATGACGCCACCAACAGCGGAAAGAAGAAGCAGGACATAAAACTCAGGGCCCGTCATGGACTCGCGACGCAGGAAACCATCGGCCAACAACGCAGCTAAAACGACGCCAAGACATAACACGATCGTGATGAAGAGCGAGAAGCCATCGATGCCAACTGCTCCCCCAGCGGTACTGAACGGACCGGTCTGCGATTGGTCGAGGTTCCACCACAGCAGCGAATCCCAGCCCTGCACACGCGCCCACATCGGCACCGAGCTGACTGCTGCAGCTATAGCGATTGCAACTGTGGTCAGCGTGAACAGACCCTTTGGCTCACGCTTCTTCAAGAACGAAGAGAACGTGAGTGTGAGTAACGCGCCGGCCAGCAAAATGATCATCGGCAGCAGCGCCAGCCAGTCGATTGACGGCCCAGCAACTTGCACGATTCCCGAATCGAGTGATTCGGCACCTACATCGCCACCGCGAAGCATGCCGGGATCGACCTGAGCGAAAAGTGAAGCGATCACTGGTTCGCTCCCTGTCCGTCGGTGGCTACACCAAGAGAGTTTTCACCGGTCTTCGAAGGCGAGGACTCGGCAAGGTAAAGAAGATCAGCGCCCTTGCGGGTGACTGGCTCGCGGAACCCTTCGACTTGCACCTCGAGTCGAGTCACAACTCGCTTCACCGACGGCTCTATGCGGTCGAGAACCGGCTTCGGGTAAATGCCGAGGAAGATAATGAGACCGACAAGCGGAACCATAACGAGCTTTTCGGAAATCTTGAGATCCGGAAAGTTCTTGTTCGCTTCGTCGGGTTCGCCTTGGAACACACGCTGATAGGCCCAAAGCAAATAGAGCGCAGCAACGATCACACCGGTTGCGGCGATGACTGCCCACCAACGATTCGCAACGAAGGTGCCGACGAGTACAAGGAATTCGCCAACAAAGCCGTTCAGGCCGGGGACGCCAATCGACGCAAGCATCACAAGCGTGAACACGCCAGCAAAGATCGGGGCCACCTTTGCGATTCCATTGAGCTCGGAGATCTCGTAGGTATGGCGACGCGAGTAGAGAAAGCCCAGAAGGATGAACAGCGCACCGGTGGTGATGCCGTGGTTAACCATCTGAAGCACAGATCCTTGAATACCTTCAACATTCAGCGCGAACAGGCCCATGAGAGCAAAGCCCATGTGTGCGACTGATGAGTAGGCAACGAGACGCTTGAGGTTGCGCTGCATCGCCGCGACGATGCCGCCGTAGACCACACCGATCGTGGCCAAGGTGAGCATCACCGGTGCGAACCACACCGTTGCCTCGGGGAACAGTTCGAGTCCGTAACGAAGGAAACCGTAGGTACCGAGCTTGAGGAGGATGCCGGCGAGGTCAATCGAACCTGCAGTCGGAGCCTCGGTATGCGCATCGGGCAGCCATGTGTGGAATGGGAACGATGGAACCTTCACTGCGAAGGCAATCGCCATACCCAAGAACAACCAACGACCGGTACTGGTCGCCAAATTGTCTGTGGCGATGATCTTGGTGAAATCGAATGACACACCGCCGTTGTCGCCAGCACCGGCGAGAACCGCAAGCGTGACGATTGAGACCAGCATGAATGCGGATCCGAGCATTGTGTAAAGGAAGAACTTCGTCGCGGCGTAGATCCGACGGCCGTGACCCCACTTACCGATGAGCATGTAGAGGGGCACAAGGGTGATCTCGAACATCAAGAAGAAGAGGAAGAGATCAAGCGCAAGGAATGCACCCATACAGCCCGCCATGAGGAGGGTGAGCCATGCGTAATAGCCCTTGGGGCTGTGGTCCGGTTTCGCAGCGAAGAGCGCGATCGGGAACAAGATGCCCGTAAGCACAACAAGGAAAAGTGAGATGCCGTCGACGCCTAGGAAGAACTTGATGTCGAGCGACTGCACCCAGGTCTGCTGAACCACGAACTGGAATCCAGCATCATCGGTCTTGAACTGAACGAGCAACGCAATGCTCAAAATTCCGGTGAGCAGCGCGGTGAGGATCGCCATCTGTCGTGAAAGTTCCGGGCGAGAACTCGGCATGAGAGCGATAAGGACCGCACCGACGGCTGGAACGAAGATCAGTGCAGGAAGAATCGGGAACGATGCGGAACCGCCCGCAGCAAACACGGTGGAAAGTAGTGAGGCGCTCATCAGAGACTCACCTGCGTCATGACGAATGCAACGATCAGAATGGCTCCAACACCGATCATGAGTGCGTACCAGCGCACGTAGCCGTTCTCGATGGCGCGGAGTCGGGACGCACCACCGCGGGTGGCCCGTCCGACGCCATTAACTGCACCATCGATAACCACCTTGTCGAACATGGCGATGAGTTCAAAGCCTTTACGACCAATCCCACCCATGAACTTTGTGATGCTTTGGTCGATATACCAACCGTTGGCGAAGAACGGGAGTTCAATGCGACGCGGATCCACTTTGTTCTTCAGATACACCAAGTAGGCAGCGAAGATACCGAGAAGCGCGATCGTCGTTGAGAGGACGAGTTCAAAGGTGAGTTGAAAGGCGCCAAGATCAAAGTTCGCTTGGTTCTCGCCAACGACTGGCTCAAGCCAGTTGTTGAGGAACTCAAGGTTGTGAGTGAACGGAAGGTTCAGGAAACCGGCAATCGCGGCGAAGAATGCCAGCACCACAAGAGGCACCAACATTGGCCATTTCGATTCGTGCGGATGCACTGCACCGTGGCCAGCATGAGCGTCATCGTGCGCATCGGCATGTTCGTCCGAATCGGCAACATCGACAGCAGTGTGCGCCTTGAGGTTGGCGAGTTCGCCCTCGGCTGATTCGCCCCAACGAGCATCGCCGTAGAAGACGCGGAATACAAGACGGCTCATGTAGAACGCGGTGAGCAACGCAGTGATGAGGCCAATCACATAAAGGATCGGACTCTTATGAAGTGCATAGGCAAGGATGTCGTCCTTCGACCAGAAGCCTGAGAACGGCGGGACACCGGCGATAGCAAGCCAGCCAATGATAAACGTGACTGCGGTGACCGGCATAACTTTGCGCAAAGCGCCCATGCGACGCATGTCTTGCTCATCGTGCATTCCGTGGATGACTGAACCAGCACCAAGGAAGAGCAACGCCTTGAAGAATGCGTGCGTGATCATGTGGAAGATCGCTGCGGTGTATCCGCCGACACCTATAGCCAAAAACATGTAGCCAAGCTGACTGACGGTCGAGTACGCGAGGACCTTCTTGATGTCCTGTTGAGCCATAGCAATCGTCGCGGCGAGAAATGCTGTCGCAATGCCGACGATGGCGATCATCCAAGGAATCCAAGATGCCGAAGCGGCGATGATCGGGTTTACGCGAACAAGCAAGTACACGCCTGCGGTCACCATTGTTGCAGCGTGAATTAGCGCTGACACTGGCGTGGGGCCGGCCATAGCGTCGGGCAACCAGATGAACAACGGAATCTGTGCCGACTTGCCAATGGCGCCGACAAACAGCATTAGTGCAATAAACGTCGCCGTGGTTTCCGCCAGTCCCGGAGACAACGGAAGGAATTCGGTAT
>JBILIB010000135.1:0-5586 GCA_044350215.1 Acidimicrobiales bacterium | reverse complement strand
ATCGACCTCGATGGGTTCGGTGTGTGGTTCAACACTTTCGATGATGGACGCTGGCGTTCCGCTGCGTGCACCAGTTGCTGGCATCGCAATGGGCCTCGTGTTTGCTGATGGAAAGTACACAACACTTACCGACATCCTCGGTGCTGAAGATGCCTTTGGCGACATGGATTTCAAGGTCGCCGGTACCGCCGAATTCGTTACTGCTCTTCAGCTCGACACCAAGATCGAAGGCATTCCGGCCGACGTTCTTGCTCAGGCATTGCAGCAGGCGAAGGAAGCACGTCTCGCCATCCTCGAAGTTATGGCTGGCGCAATCGCCAAGCCTCGCGATGAAGTTGGCGAAACTGCGCCGAAGATCATCAGCTTCGAAATCCCGATGGACAAGATCGGTGAAGTTATCGGTCCCAAGGGCAAGGTCATCAACGCCATCCAGCAAGAGACCGGCGCCGACATCAGTGTCGACGACGATGGCTCTGTTGGTCGCGTCAGCATCGGTTCCACCGATGGTGGTGCCGTGGCCGAGGCCGAGCGTCAGATCCGTCTCATCCTCAACCCGCCGACCGCTGAAGTTGGTCAGGTGTATCAGGGCCGCGTTGTGAACGTCACCAAGTTTGGTGCGTTTGTGAACATCCTTCCGGGTCGTGATGGCCTCCTTCACATCTCGAAGATTGGTGGCGGCAAGCGCATCGACAAGGTTGAAGATGTTCTCGACCTTGGTGACGCAGTTGAGGTTCGCGTCGACGATGTCGATCCCAACGGCAAGGTGTCCCTTTCGATGGCCAGCACCCCGGTGGCAGAAGCCTCCGAAGGTGAAGCAGCCCCAACCGAAAGTGCACCTCGTGAGGCCGCACCAGCCCCGGCTGCTGCAGTTGAAACTGAAGCACCCGATGGCGCCGAGCGCGAGTACGTCTCGTTCGAAGATGCCTTCGACGCAGAAATCAGTTCGGAACTGGGCGACCTTGGTCCCGCCAGTGAAAACCGTGGTGGCGGCGATCGTCGCAACGGTGGACGTCGAGGCGGCAACCGTCGCCGCTGAGTCCGTTTCCGCCGTGTCGGTAAACGACGCGGATATCGAACGAACCGAGCTGGCCTCGGGTGTGCGTGTCATCACTGAACGCATGCCCGAGGCCCGTTCCGTCTCGGTTGGTATGTGGTTCGCCGTTGGTTCACGCGACGAACCTGCGTCCATCGCTGGCGCATCGCATTTCCTCGAGCACTTGTTATTCAAGGGAACAGAAGAACGAACTGCCCGATCGATTGCCACAGCAGTCGATGCAGTCGGCGGTGAAATGAACGCGTATACGAGTCGTGAGCACACCGCGTATTACCTGCGTCTTCCTGTGAGCGAGTTGCAGTCGGGTGTTGAACTGTTGGCCGATGTCGTGAGTGCACCGGCATTTCGTCCGGCTGAACTCGACGCCGAGCGCGAAGTAATCATTGAAGAACTGCTCATGAGTGAAGACACTCCTGACGATCTTGTCCTTACATCGTTGTATGAAAGTTTGTACCCAGAACATCCTCTCGGGCGCGAAACTCTCGGTGACCATGACACTGTTGCGGCGATGACGCGTGACGAGGTGGCGTCATTTCATGCGCAGTGGTATCGACCGTCAAACTTGGTCGTCGCAGCAGCCGGCGCGCTCGAACATCAGCAAGTTGTCGATGCGCTTGGTCCGTTGTTTGTCGGAACCGAACCAGGTGCCGCTCCTTCCCGGAATGCCCCCGAGGCTCACTTGCAATCGCTCGTGCAGATTGATCGCCCTATCGAACAGGTGCACGTCGCAATCGGATGGCGAGGACTGCCTCTCGCTGACGAAGATCGCTACGCAATGTGGGTCGCCAATCATGTTCTTGGTGGTGGCATGTCGAGCCGCCTTTTTCAAGAGATTCGTGAATCTCGTGGCTTGGCCTACTCCGTCTTCTCATCGCCGTCTTCGTATTCTGATGCTGGTTCACTCATCGTTTATGCCGGTACGGCGCTGGCTCGCCTCGAGGAACTTCTCGCCGTCACTGACGAAGTCCTTGCAACTTTCCTTGCCGATGGCATTACCGAAGAAGAGCATGCGATTGCACTTGGGTATCTGGAAGGTTCGATGTTGCTGGGGCTTGAAGACAGTGGCTCTCGTATGGCCCGCCTCGGTACGGGCCTGGTAACTCGCAATGACATCACGTCAATCGATGAACATGTGCGCCGAATCCGGGCCGTGACGACCGAAGAGGTACATTCGGTAATCCGCCGTGTCCTTGGTTCTCCACGTGCAGTCTCGGCGGTTGGTCCACTGGGTAAAGGATCTGCTGCGCTCGAACGCTTCGCCTGCGGCTAGTTTCACAACATGACGTTGCGCGTTGGAGTCTTCGGTGCTGGTGGACGGATGGGAAGCACGGTGTGCCGTGCGGTCGATGGCGATCCTGCGTTAGAGCTTGTTGCTGCAGTCGACCCACATCACGCAGGCCTCGACATGCGTCAAGTCACCGGCTGCGATCGTCCATTCCAGGTCTCTGGCGACGGTCAAGCATTTCTCGATGCCAAGGTCGACGTAGTTATCGATTTCACCCACCTCGAAGCTGCTCGCACCAATCTTTTATGGCTTGCCGAGCACGGCATCAACGCTGTTACTGGAACGACCGGCTTCTCCGATGCTGATCTTCAGTCATTTCGTGATCAGTTCACCAATTCAAACTGCGTGATCGCACCGAACTTCGCGATCGGTGCGGTACTTATGATGCGATTCGCAGAACTCGCTGCACCGTTCTTCGAGACTGCGGAAATTATTGAGTTGCATCACGACGGAAAAATCGACGCTCCCTCGGGCACGGCAATGCTTACGGCCGAGAGAATGGCCGAAGCCTCGACAGAGTGGGCGGCCGATCCGACCACGACCGAAATCCTTCCTGGTGCGCGCGGAGGCAAAGGTCCTGCCGAGATTCATATTCATTCTCTGCGCTTGCGTGGAATGGTTGCCCATCAAGAGGTACTACTTGGCACGACTGGGCAGACCCTCACGCTTCGTCACGATTCCTACGACCGTGACTCCTTTATGCCCGGTGTGTTGCTGGCAACCAAGGCCGTTGCCGATCGACCCGGTGTCACTATCGGGCTCGACTCGCTGCTCGACCTCTAAACCGAGAGCCGATCAGTCAGGGTCGGTATCGCCTGCTCGTGGAATCTGCCCCAGTTCGATCTCGTCAGCGGCATCTTCGAGTTCGCGGAACGCTTCGATTTCTTTTCGCCCACGCCGTAGTTCGCTGATCCAGAAAATGGCAACGAGCGAGATGGAAACGACGAGCAATGGAATTCGCCAATTCGCGATGAAGCCGAGGATTGAATCGATCGGTCCGGAAAACACGTCTCCGACGAACAGAATCATGACTAATCGAGCGATGGTTCCGACAATGTTCAATGCCGCAAACTTGATCGGATTCATCCTCGCTGCACCAGCAACGAGACACACATAGTTGTTGGGGAACACCACGACGAGTGGTGCACCCCACTTGCCAAACCATCCTTCGACGGCACGCATGTAACGACCGGTCGTCGGAGTTCGTCGCTCCATCCAGTGAAGCGCTGCAGCGCCAAAAAACCACCCGATCGCGAAGAAGAACGGGTCAGGGAGGAGCAGCCGAATTGAGCCGATGAGGAAATAGGCCCACGGCTCGACATGGTTAACGACAAGTACGAGGTAGCGATTTTTGGCGCTTAGTGAAATGAGGAGTAGCGGATTCTCATTGACGAGTGAGGGCCACAGGGCATCAGCCAGGTACCCGGCGACGATCATGGCCAGGATGGGGGCGATGAGGAACGTCAGTAGGCGACGGCCGCGGTGGGGATCGATGGGGATTGCTGATTCGGCTGACAAGACCTAGATCCTCTCACGTACCATTACGTCCAGGCACGCGACCGGTGGGTCGCCTTAGACGGGGGAGTCAGTGATGAAGGGTCTTATGCAGGACGGTCCACTCGTCCTCACCAATTTCTTTGACCGGGCCGAGAAGTTGTTTCCTGACAAAGAGATCGTGACTGCGACTCCAGTGGGGGTTGAACGGGAGTCCTACGGGCAGTGGGCTGAGCGCACGCGTCGCCTCGGTGGCGTTCTTGACGATCTTGGGATTAGTGCCGACGGTCGTGTCGCCACATTTGCATGGAACACCGCGCGGCATCTCGAGCTTTACTTCGCTGCTCCGTGTTCCGGTCGTGTGCTGCACACTCTGAACATTCGATTGTTCCCCGAACAGGTCACCTACATCGTGAATCATGCGGAAGACGAAGTGATCTTTGTCGATAAGTCACTGCTTGGGCTCTTGTGGCCGTTGGTGGATACGTTCACAACCGTTCGCCACATTGTTGTGATGGACGATGGCATGGGGGAACTCCCGACCGATACTGGTGGTCGCCTTCTGCATGATTATGAAGCATTGCTTGCGGCTGCGAGCCCCGTTGAGTGGAACATCACCGACGAGAACCAAGCAGCATCGATGTGTTACACGAGCGGAACCACGGGAAACCCGAAGGGTGTGGTGTATTCCCATCGTTCAACCTGGTTGCACACGATGGCGGGAATGATGGCCGACGGTTTGGGTGTAGGCGAGCGCGACACAATCCTCCCGGTCGTGCCAATGTTCCATGCCAATGCTTGGGGTCTTGCGCACATTGGCGTTGCATCGGGTGCCAAGTTGGTGATGCCTGGTCCGGGTCTTTCACCGAAAGCGATTGTCGATCTCATTGAGTCCGAGCGCGTCACGGTCGCGGCAGGTGTGCCGACGATTTGGATGGGGGTTCTCAACGAAATCGACGGGCGCGATGTTTCAAGTCTTCGGGGAATTCCATGCGGTGGTTCAGCTGTGCCGAAGCATCTCTCTGAGGCGTATCGCGAAAAGATCGGTATCCCAATTTTGCAGGCTTGGGGAATGACCGAAACAAGTCCGTTGGCGTCGGTGGCCAAGCTCAAGTCGACCATGCTTTCGTTACCCGAAGATGAACAAGCGGACTACCGCGCGACCATCGGCATTCCAGCGCTTGGTGTTCAGGCGCGGATCGCTGATCAGGTCACAGGCGAGGAAGTCCCTTGGGATGGGGAAACCAGTGGTGAACTGCAAGTCGCTGGTCCATGGGTTGCGAGCGAGTACTACAACGACTCGCGTTCGCCCGAGTCGTTTACCGCCGACGGTTGGTTGAAGACAGGTGACGTTGCGACCATCGATGCAGAAGGGTTTATGCGCATCGTCGACCGCACGAAAGATGTTGTGAAGTCAGGTGGCGAATGGATCTCCTCGGTGGAACTCGAGAATGAAATCATGGCCCACCCTGCCGTTGCTGAAGCAGCTGTAATCGCGGTGAATCATCCGAAGTGGTCAGAGCGTCCACTGGCCTGCGTGGTGGTAAAGCCGGGTGAGACCTTGACTCGAGAAGAAGTTCTTGGGTTCCTTGATGGTCGAGTGGCGAAGTGGTGGCTACCCGATGATGTGGTGTTCCTCGACGAAATCCCGAAGACTTCAGTTGGAAAGTTCTCGAAGCGAGACCTTCGGGACCAATTCACTGGCTACATCCTGCCGACGGTCTGAACAACTACTGGTCGCTGCGCCCCGATT
>JBILIB010000134.1:0-5594 GCA_044350215.1 Acidimicrobiales bacterium | reverse complement strand
TCTGTGTGATCGAACGACCTGACGGAGCCATCCTTCTCGTGCGTCAGGCGTATCGAAAGAAGTGGGGTATTCCCGGAGGCTTATTGAAGCGCGGTGAAGCGCCGGAAGTTGGTGCGCGTCGCGAAGTGTTCGAAGAAGTGGGAATCGCCGTTGAACTTGTCGGTCCACCTGCAGTGGTGGTCGATGCTGACCCTCAGCGCGTTGATGTCATTTACAGGGCCCGGCCAGCGGCGCTGTCAGAGATAAGCGAGGTGCGCCCCACCTCGCCGGAAATTGTTGAGGTGAAGTGGTTCGCTCCGGACGCATTACCCGAGCTCCAGTTCGAAACGGCTGAAGCAATGGTGGCGCTGGCAAGGGTGAACGCCACGCACACGGTCGATCCGCGGGATGCGGAAAAACACCTCGACTGACCACGGCTACGCTGGCCGCCTTCGGGCGTTTGGCTCAGTTGGCTAGAGCATCTCCCTTACAAGGAGAGGGTCGGGGGTTCGAGTCCCTCAACGCCCACGAAGTTGTGCAATGCGCAACCTTTATATTGGTGGGTATGACAACAGTCGGCCTCGTCCTCTACCCACAATTCACAGCGTTAGATATTGTTGGTCCATTCCAAACGCTGGTTGACGTCCCTGGACTCGATGTGTTCTTTGTCGCTGCGGCCAAAGGCCCGGTGGTTGACCACACCGGAAGGTTGAGGATTGAAGCAACGCACTCGTTCGATGAGATTGATGCACTCGATGTCATCGTCGTGCCGGGGGGCCTTGCTGATCGAGACATTGATAGGTCGAATGCAGTGGTTCAGTTCGTTGAAAAGATTCACCCGACGACGACGTGGACAACGAGTGTTTGTACCGGTTCCATCTACTTGGCGCATGCCGGCATTTTGAATGGACTATCGGCAACAACTCACTGGGCTTCTTACGATCGACTTGAAGCACTCGGAGCGAAGCCGACCGAGCAGCGAGTAATCACGCAGGGCAAGATCATCACCGCCGCTGGAGTTTCATCGGGTATTGATATGGGTCTCGTCTTGGTTGCAGCGTTGCACGGTGACGACATGGCCAAGATGATTCAGCTGGCAATTGAGTATGACCCTCAGCCGCCGTTTGACTCAGGTGCGCCGTCAAAGGTCAGTCCGGAGATGAAGGAATTGGTAGAGACGATATTTAGTAGTCCCGACAGGTAGGGCTCGCTCAGAACTCTGGAATTCTGTGAGACTCACCGATTTATTCGCGACTTTCTACCTTCAGCGGTTTGCGCTCGTTCCCTGTACATTCGCTGTTATTCAAAAATACGTGGAGTGACTGACGTGCGTCATCTCGTCTTTAAAGGGCCTTGTGAATTGGAGTGGCAGGAAACAGCCGACCCACGGTTGAGTGGGCCGAGAGACGCTCTCGTTCGACCAATTGCGGTTGCGCGCTGCGATCTTGATCCGGCGATCGCCCTCGGTCTCTATCCCATGAAACCTTCGTTCGCCATGGGACATGAAATGGTCGGAGAGATCGTCGAACTTGGCGACGAAGTTTCGGGTTTCGACATTGGACAACGGGTCATCGTGCCGTTCCAGGCGAGTTGTGGTGAGTGTGCTCCATGTCTACGGGGTCACTCCAACGCGTGTTCGGCCGTTGCGTCTGGAACTGCGTTTGGTCTTGGTCCGCATGGCGGACTGGATCTTGGGGGAGCGCTTGCCGATCTCGTACTCGTGCCTTTTGCCGATCACATGCTTTTGGCGTTACCTGATGGCCTTGACCCCATCGTCGCCGCAGGAATTCCCGACAACGTCAGCGATGGTTATCGCTGTGTTGCCGAACCACTGCGAGCAATTCCTGGTGCTCCAGTTCTCGTAGTAGGCGGACTTGCACCGTCGGTCGGGCTCTACGCCGTTTCCTGCGGTATCGCGCTTGGAAGTGAACGCGTGGTTTACATCGATCACGATCATGATCGACTCCAACTCGCAACGGCACTTGGGGCTCATGCCATCGAAGCTCCACTGGACCGACTGGTCGATGCCCTCGGTGACGAGCGGTTTCCCATAACCGTGGATGCTTGTGTCCTTGACCCCGGCCGTGATCTAGCTCTCTTCGCCACTGCACCGTGCGGAACCTGCACAAGCGTGTCCGGTGGCGTCTCGCCCCGGTCCGCATTGCCACTTCAGTCGATGTATCTAAAGGGCATCCGTTACGAAGTGAGTCGCGTCCACGCAAGAGCAACTGCTCCGGCCGTTTTGGATCTTGTCAGCTCCGGGCTGCTCAATCCCGGGGCAATCGTTACCAAAGTCGTGTCGTTCGACGATGCACCAGAGGCCATGGTTGAGCCCGCGGTCAAGATCGTCTTTGTCCCTTAACGGACAAACGACTACTCCTCCCAGCCGAGTTCCTCGGCGAAGACAGGCATGTGTCTCAAGACGGCATCAAGGAGCACTGCTGTGTCATCGATCGAATTTTTCGGAAACATATTTGGCTGTCCCGGCAAAAAATCCACTTGTGAGTGAACGAACGAAACGCCCAAATTTAGAAAGGCCTGCTTCGCTCGTTCGCTGAGGTCCTCTGGCAGCCCGAGACGTTCATACGAACGAGGTCGGAATATCTCAGAAAACTCACTATCTGCCGCCAGCTTTTCGGCGGGTATTCCGGTGTGCAGGAGCCAGGTGTAGAACTCCAAAAAGAGCAGGGTGCTTGGCAGCGGAGCATATTGAGTGACGGGATCGTCTCGAATGAGTCGAACTTCAAGGACTCGCAGCGCTGCGACGTAGAGCCCTTCAAGAGACTCAAAATTCCTGAAGATCGTTTTTGTATCGAACCCGGCGTGCTCGGAAATTCGCCGAGTCGTGATTTCATTCGTCGGGATCGTTTGAAAGAGCTCGATCACGGATTCGATCAAGACACGCTTGGCATCTTCCGAGGAGACCCTCGGCTTCTTTTCCTGCTCTGGCTCTGTCATTTCGCCCCCCGACGCTAACAGGGGAGGTTCTTCCGCCCCGATGCCACCTTAGATGGCAATTTGTGTATAGTTGTCACCTTAAGTGGCGAATGGGTTGCTGCCCCATCGCTGAAACCTCGATCTCTCCTGCATTCCCCCCCGATTAGCGGAGTTTCCTCGTGACTCACCTTCTTCCCTCAACCTCTCGGTACTCGCGGCGACAGCGGCTCAGTCGATTCTTCGTCGCGCTGTCTGTGTTGCTGGCCTCGAGTGGAGTGTTGGTGTTCGACAATCAAGCGGGTGCTGCCTCGTCGGGCTCGCCAAAGACTGTTGTTGCATTTTTGAACTCGGATGGTCAGACGACGAACTCAGTAAACCTGCAACAGCAGAGTCCGAACTATCTCTTGGTTCGAGTCGCGAACTCTGGTACCGGTGCAAGTAGGGCGAACTCTTCACCCACGCTGAATCTCTCGGTTCCGGCGGGCACGTCAATCGAGAGTGTTCAGTCAATCAACGCGGGCACGGAAAGCACGGTTAGTGGAACTTGGAACTGTGCATCGTCGTCGACGACGTCTCAGCAATGTTCGTTCGTAAATTCGTTGTCGCAGCCACAATCGATTTCTGCTGGCACACAGACAATCGCCGCAGTGACGTTGCAAACGAGCGATGCAGGCCTAAGCAAGGGCAAAACTATTCAAGCAACCGCTCAGCTTCCCGGTGCTTCCGCTGTCTCAACGCAGGCATCGGTCGCGGTGGCTCCTCCGGCGGTAGGGCTAGCCGTGAGTGTCACGGGCCCAAGTCAGGTCCATAACGGGCAATCGACGCAGATCGCCTATCAAGTAACGAATCAGGGCACGGTCGATGCAACGGCGTTTACTGCCGGTCGGTCGATCTCTCCTGCGGTAGCGCTCACACCAGCGCAAGCAATGCAGATGTCGTGGTTCAGCGGCGCAACTCTGACGCCGGCGGTCTCACTCGCGAATCTGTTGCCTGCGCGAAGGTTCTCTTCTTGGTCGTCGAATTCCGCGGGGTGGATCTGTTCAGGATCTCGGTTGCAGGCTCCGTCATGTTCGTTGACGGCTTCGAGACTTTCGGTAGGAGAAACGGCACCACCGCTGATTATTCGGTTCACGCTCGCGGAGGGTCAGGCGGGAACAACGGCGGCAGGAATGGCTGGTTCGGTCGTTCCGTGGACCGTCGCCATCGCTCAGGGCATCAATGGGGTAGTAGCGAGAACGACCCAGAGTCAGCAATTACTTGTCGTTCCGCGTCCTGCTGGAAAGTTGAGCGTTCACCTCAGCGCTGTCACCTCTTCGATGGTCACTTCCGGTCAATCGGTCAACTTCTCGGTCCATCACACTGCGATTAATGGTTTTGCCCGAGGAATTGTTGACACGCTCACGATTCCGAATGGACTGACGACTTCAGCGGTGAACGCTGGTGGTTGGTCCTGCCCAGCAGGTTCCGGCACGGTGAAGTGCACCTTCTCCGGCGTGGTTCCGCCGGGAGGTACGCCCTCGTACATCATCACCGTTAACGCACCAGATTCAGCTCCCTCTGGCGCGAATCTCATAACGGTGAATTCCTCGGGTAACGCTGGGGAAGCAACTGCGACAGATATGCAGCCGCTCTTCGTCGTGAATATCGGCGGGGCTCGCTTGGTGCTGAAACGGCTAATCAACTCAACGTCAACCACTGCGGTGACCGATGGCAGCCCGTTGTCGATGATCCGCGGGCTCCCGTCGGAGGCGCCATTCTCGGTCACGAATACTGGAAACCGCGCCCTCGCGAAAGGTGCCGTGATCTCGCTCACCGCAGCGCTGACGCCTGCGGCGGCTGAGTATGTGCGCGAGCACCGGCTGGAGGTCGGACCTTCGACGCCCGATGCAATTCAGATGCTTCTTCCGCCTTCGATTCCTGGTGGACCAACCTGTTCGATCAATCAGGCGAATTTCAGTTCGACCTGCACGCTCACGCTCACATCGCCACTGAACATGAACAGTCAGACTCCTGCGTTCACGTTCAAGGCTGTCGTGAATGAAGCGCTGAAATCATCGGTATTGGCACGGATGCCCGTTGAACTACGCCACTTGATCCAAGTTTCAGAACTAATCACGGTTACGGCATCGGTCACGAACAATCCAGATGTCATTGCCCCCGTCACGTTGGATCTCAAGACTGCGTTCTCGACACCCGATCTTCCAGACTTGCAGCCAAGCATTCAGACGTCTTCTCTCAAGCTTGGTGCAGCACCGTCGTCTGTCTCGCTCCAACTCAAGAATTTTGGCGGCCCTGCGGTCGCGTCAGTTGTCACCTTCGCCGTTCCGAGCTCTCTCCGGGCCACTGCAGTGGCTGGATCTTCCTGCGCCGTCGCTCCGTCTGCCTCGGTTGGATCGAGCCAAACGGTGACCTGTTTGGTTCCCGCACTTGCCGCGGGCTCTGATCAATCGCCCTCAGTGAGTACTCCGATTCCTTTCAAGCTGGCCAATGTTTCCGCAACAAACAATGTTGCGTTGAGTGCCTCAGTCTCTACGGGTGGGACGGTAGTAACGACTACCCAAGTGCAGATTCCAATTGACGCGAACCCGGCTCTCACACTTTCGACGCCAGGAAATGTGCAAGTACAACCCACCAGCAATGCCGGTGAGCTCGATGTCGATTTCACTCCATCTTCGAAT
>JBILIB010000035.1:0-18243 GCA_044350215.1 Acidimicrobiales bacterium | reverse complement strand
GTGAGACCCATCGAGGTTCCCATCGTGACGATGCGACCCCAGTTGTTGGCTGCCATATGGGGTTGAGCTGCTTGCATCAACCACAGAGCGCCTTTTGGTCCGGTAGTGAACAGCAGATCCATATCGCTCTCGGTGACATCAAGAAGGGGAGTGACTGGTCGAAACGACTGAGCGTTGAGGACCAGACCATCGATGCGACCGAATCGAGCAAGCGTTTCTTCGACGACACCGAAAGAGCGATCACGATCGGCAACATCGGCAACGAGGCCGAGGCACTCGATGTTTTCGTTTTCAAGTGTGGCGACAGCGTCGGCCAGTCGCTCCGACTTCCGGCCGGTGATGACGATCTTCGATCCGAGTGCACCGAGATAGCGAGCGACACCAAGGCCGATTCCGCGAGTGCCGCCAGTGATGATGACGACACGGCCATTAAGAGTGTTGAGAGGTGCATCGGCCATTCGGGCAGCGTAGTTTCCTACCCAATGGCAACGACTTGGAATCCGGGATCGCGTCCCGGATGGGTAGAAGCGGTGAATGCGGGCTTGGTCCTACCAATCGCGGCCGAGGCCGCGATTCCACTCGATCGTGATGGTCTCATTGGCGAGGCATTGGCCCGGCAGGGGCGAGCAGATGAGGGAATTGCAGCGCTTTGTGCCTCTGGACCTGGCACCGGTGAGGACTTTCTCGAAGGACTTGACCGCGCCCTCTTTGCACTGGAAAACGAAGCACATCTCCATGTGCTCGGTCGATGGATGACACGGCGATTCCTTTTGCGTCTACTTGAAGTTCGTCTGCAGATTTGCGATTGGGTTCGCAATGATCCGGGTGTTCGTGATGAACAGATTGTCCAACCACTGTTTGTCGTGGGTGCGCCACGCACAGGAACCACGGTGTTGCATGCACTCTTGTCAGCTGATTACCGCCATCGTGTGCCACTCGGTTGGGAGTTTCTTCGACCTGTACCTCCGCCGCTGGCCGAGACGCACGATGCAGATCCGCGCATTGGGTTGGCTGATGCCGAACTTCGCGGCCCGCAACTTGTTACCGGTGGCCTCGACGCGATCCACGCCTACGCCGGACGCATGAACAAAGAATGCCTGTCGGCGATGTCGTTCGCCTTTCGTGGCGAAGAATTCATCAGTCGCTACAACACGCCGAGTTACATCGACTGGTTGCAGTCCTGCGATATGACTCCTGCGTATGAAATGCATCGGCTGGTGTTGCAGATACTCCAACGGCGTATGCCGACTGAGAAGTGGGTACTGAAGTCGCCAGTGCATCTTCACAATCTTCCCGTCCTGCTTGACACCTATCCCGATGCGCAACTTGTCATCACCCATCGCGATCCACTGGCCATACTTGGTTCAGTGACGAGTCTGATCGCCACGCTTCGGTGGGCTCATAGCGATGATGTCGATACCACCGTGATTGGTCGCTATCACGCTGATCTCTACCACGGTGATCTCGATGGTCTGGTCGACTTGCAGCTCAATGGAACACTTTCAAGCGGTCGAGTTGCACACGGTTTATTTGCTGACTTCAACGATGATGGTGTCGCTGTGGTCGCCCGCATGTACGAAGAACTAGGAATTTCGCTTCCCGGAGATGTTCGAGGTGCGATGACAAACGCGCTCGTTGCATCCCCGCGAGAAAAGCATGGCGATCACCAATGGTCATTCGAGTGGCTCGGTCTTGATGCCGACGAACAACGTGAACGTTTCGCTCGATATTGCATTGCCTTTGGGCTTCCTACTGTCAATAGTGAAATGAATTGAACACAGGTTGACCCTGACCTTTTTGTGTTCCTAGCCTTGCTGTGTGAATCGAACATTTCCGGACTTCATCGAACATGGATCGTTGATCTCCCGAGGTATGAAAATGATGTTTGTGCCGGCACCCAAGGCGGGCTGCACC
Organism: Acidimicrobiales bacterium; assembly: GCA_044350215.1. Classification (GTDB taxonomy): domain Bacteria; phylum Actinomycetota; class Acidimicrobiia; order Acidimicrobiales; family Acidimicrobilacustridaceae; genus Acidimicrobilacustris. The sequence goes on along the minus strand of JBILIB010000035.1, from coordinate 16,329 downwards.
TCAATTATGTGGGCGCTCGCCCTCGCTCAGGGCACAGTGCCACGGTTACCGGCCGTCGCTGTACGTGGGGAGACGCGCGATCAACGAATCCATGATCCTGCGTTCCATGGCCTTCCGAACCTCGCAAGTCTCCGTTCAAGTGAACGACAAATGGTCCTAGACGACCCTTCGTGGATCAGGTTTTGCGTGACTCGGGATCCGTATTCGCGGCTTCTTTCGGGTTGGATCAATCGAGTACTTCTCAGCGGAGTTGAGCGATCAATCGGTGCTGATGTTTTTGTCGGTGGATCAGCGGATCAGAGCGTGCCGACGGATTTGGGTGAGGGATTCCGAGACTTTGTCCGACGACTTCTCGGTCCGGCGGCGCCAGTTCTCACTGATCGCCATTTCTACTCTCAAGCAGTAATCCTCCGACCCGATATTTTTCCTTACACCGATGTGGTGAAGATAAAGGAACTTGACGGGTTCGTCGCTCGCATCGCCGCGTCGTCTAAAGAGCGTCTTCTGTTTGACCCGCAATTTGTGAATTCATCTTTGCGGATCGACCCGCAGAGTGTGTTTGATGTGGAGACCGGAGCGTTAGTCGATGCGTACTTCGCTGATGATTTCGAACAATTTGGTTATCGGCGTAGTGAATTCGCGGAAACTGCTGGTCCTATGCCTTTGTCGAAGCGTGAGATCGAACTCATCTCAATTGTGAAAGCAAAGTCCGATCGCGTCCTCGACTTGCAGCGATTCAGAGCGCGTGATTCCTCACTGCGAACTCGTGTTGCTCGCAGAGTGAAGGCCGTTCGTCGTCGGTTGCAGACACATCGTTGAACAGCCCCACGTGACGAACAGATGGCAGGGTGATGCACGGGGGAGTGAGGACTTCTCTAGGGTCGTGTGAGTGCCCCATCATGTGACCGAAGAGCAATTTGAGGAACTCATCGCCGTCGTCCTTGACGAGGTGCCTGAAGAGTTTTGGCCGGCGCTCAACAACCTCGTGGTGATTATTGAGGATCATCCGCCCGACGGTGAGGGTCTCCTCGGCCTCTACGAAGGGGTTCCGATAACCGAGCAGTCGCCATTAGACCCTTCAGCGATGCCTGATCAGATCTCGATCTTTCGAGTTCCTCATTGTGATGTCGCCGAAGATGCCGACGATCTTGCAGGTTGGGTGAGAGAGACGGTGTTCCATGAACTCGGACATCATCTCGGGTTGTCCGAGGAACGTTTGACCGAACTCGGATGGGACTGAGGGTCAGGCTGAGAAGTACAAAATGCAAAGTCGTTTGGCGGAACGCACTGATCGGGCGGTAGGGTCATGGTCACGCCGCGGGGTGGAGCAGTCTGGTAGCTCGTCGGGCTCATAACCCGAAGGTCACGGGTTCAAATCCCGTCCCCGCCACCATCGAAATGGGAAGAGCCGACCCGAGGGTCGGCTCTTTGCGTTTCGACGATCGCGCCCTTGGATTTGGGAGGAGAGCGCCAACGGCGCTCGACGGTTCCCGTCCCCGCCACCATCGCAGAACGGTCGCCTTCGGGCGGCCGTTGTGCGTTTCCCGGGACGAGGAATTTGGGAGGAACGAGTGAAGCGATAAAGCGACGTAACTATGCGAACGAAGCGGGCGTAGGTTCGTAGGCGACTGGGAGATGTTTGATTCCGTCGATGAGGTTCATTCGCAGGCGTTCTGCTGAGCCTGTTTGATGGATATCGGGAATTCGTTTTGCGAGTTCTTCAAACATGACTTTGATCTCGAGTCTCGCGAGGCTTGCACCAAGACAGAAATGCGGTCCGCCTGCGCCGAAGGCAACGTGATTATTTGGTGTTCGGGCAATGTCGAACGAGTCGGCGTTCGGGAACTGTTTCTCGTCGCGATTGGCCGAGGGATACCACAAAATGATTTTCTCGCCGCCAGTGATGGACTGTCCTCCGAGAACAGTGTCGGCTGTTGCAGTGCGACGGAAAAAGTTCACGGGACTGGTCCAACGGAGCACTTCTTCCACCATGGTGTCGGCGAGCTCGGGATGCTTCAACCACCTCTGCCATTGGTCGGGGTGTTCCATGAACGCAATCATTCCCTTTGAAATCGAGTTTCGAGTGGTTTCGTTACCTGCGACGACGAGCAACGTGAAGAAAAGGTCTCGTTCAATTTCAGTGAGTTCGGTAATCGATCCGTCTTCCATCACCACGCTGGCTTCGGTCAGTCGTGACCAGAGATCATCTGCCGGGGCCTGCCGCTTTGTCTCGGTGAGGCCATGGGCGTAGATCGCCATTTCCATGATTGTGTTGGCGTACTCGTTGCCCGTTCTTTCCTCACTCGAGCCGAACTCGTCGTCCTGTCCACCGACCATTCTGTTCGACCAATCGAAAAGAAGCGTTCGGTCTTCTTCTGGCACCCCGATGATCTCAGCGATTGCGATGAGGGGGAGTTCTGCGGAAACTTCGGTGACGAAATCGCATTCGCCTTTGGGGGTGACACGATCGAGGATCGCAGTCGTCTTCGCGCGAAGGCTGTCCTCAAGTCGCCGCACCATCCGGGGAGTGAACCCGGAGTTCACCAACTTTCGGTAGCGAGTGTGTTGAGGTGGGTCGGTTGAGACCATCTGAAGACCAGGTCCCATCTCGGCTGGGAGGTCGGTCAGGGCGATGCCACCGGCGCCATCTCGACCGGGGCCAGTCTGGTGGCTGTAAAGAAGGCCGGAACGGTGAACTTCGGTGACGTGTTCGAACGAACTCACCACCCAGAACTCTTCGTCGTCGCTTCCCGCCGACGCCGGGTGTTTCCAAACCGGTGCCTGTTCTCGTAGGAACGAGAACCACTCGTGGGGGTGTCGTGTCGCAAACACATCGAGGTCTGTGATGTCAATGTCCTCAAACGTGATGGCGGTCGGATCGGTTGTCGTCATGGTGGTTGGTCTCCGTGTTCAAGGTCGACATCGTGGTGAAGAACTACTTCTGGCGAGGAGTCTCTTGTCTGGAACGTTAGGTCTGGTTGCCGACGAGTTCCCCGGAAAACTGCCGATGGCCAGGCCATAGGATGTGGAAGTGGATGGTCGGAACGAGCGAAAAGAGGCAAGCCGGAACAGCATTCTTGCTGCCGCTTGGCAACTGATCGACGACAAGGGCGTCGATGGCTTTTCGATGCGTGAACTGGCCTCGGTGGCGGGTGTGAGTGTTGCAACGCTGTACAACATCTTTGAGTCGCGCGAAGCCATCGTCGATGCGTGTTTCAACAAAGCGCTCAAAGATCTCCGTCCCCTCTACGATTCGCTTGCCGATACCGAAGATCTCGGCGCACTTTGTCTCGCGCTTGCGAAAGCGGCCGATATTTTGTGCGAATCAGTTTCCGGTTCGATGTATCTGAAACTCACGCACAATGCCTCAATAGCGGGGTCAATGAGCGAACACCATGCCACCGAGCGCGTCGTTCCTGAGCTTGAGGCGGCTGTGCTCCGAGGTGAACTTTCACTGGACGTCGATATCGACGAATTGCGCAGTGTGATCGAAGCAGTCTTTTTCTCCACGGTTCGACTTGAAGCATTCGGAGCGATCTCCGCCGAAGAACGCCGCCGTCGAATCATCTCCGGAATGCGGCTTGTGTTACTTGCCGGTGCAACCGAGTTAGGTCGTAGTTCGCTCATCGCAGTGACGGTGGATCTTTAGTCACAGTGGGTTGAGTCGGCAGAGCCCGAATGGTCCGGACCAGATCACGTGTCCGTGTGCATCGAGCGTCGGAGTTCCTCCCAAGGCGTTGTAACGGGAGCTACCCAACACATAGTGGAACTTCGATTCGCCTGTGCTCCAGTCGAGCCCTTCGAGCGTCCACTGACCAGCGCGCGAACCGAACGTGTACACCATATTGCTCGGTTGGCTCACTGATGGAACGGCATTGGGAGATGAAACCTGCGTATTCACCCACGCCTGTTCGAGGGCGCGGGTCTCGGCGTTCCACTGGAACTTATGCAGCCCGAGCGGTCGGTAGTCGTCATGGTGTCCGAGCCAGAAGACAAAGAGCCGCTTCGCCGCTGGCGGAAAACCTTCGGGCACGGATGCAGGCTCGTTATTCACTGTCATCGCGCCATAACCGCAAACAGTGATCGACTGCTCAGTCTGGATCTCTTCGAGATCAGGATTTCCCATATCGGCGCGGCCCATACCGGCGATGCGCCTTGAGGGGGCTCCGCGAAGCTGCTCCCAGTCCTCGGGGATGTTGTCGCGCCACATGAGGTTGATATTGACCACATTGGCACCGTCTCCGAAGACGACGAAGCGGTCTTCGTCTCCAAATCCCATCAAGGTGGGAGTGGTGCCGCAACCGCGGCCATTTTCGTTGAGGTACGGCTCTGTCCATGCCCCATCGGACTCGTCAGTCGAAAGTCGGGATCCTGTCCAGACGACCTTGTGCATGTGGTCATTCGACGGAAGATAGATACCACCGTCCTCGTCGACACAGAGACTCTTGCGCATCCATGAGCTTCCACCGCGGCCGAGTTCAGCGAATCTGGCGTTGGTGAATTCTTCTGCGCCTTCGCTGAAGCGCAATTGGATTGCTTCGTAGATCGTGAAATAGCGATCGACTGAAAGCACCCATCCGTTTTCGGTGCTGACGATTAATCGACCGTCATAAGACAGGTTCATGCCGACAAAACTTCCAGTGACTTCTGGTGGTCGTTCGAATCGGCGGCGAACCATGATCGGCGAATCGGGATCACCGGGAATCGAATCACCGAAAGCAACAAGATGGTCCTCGTAGCCGACGAAATAATTTCCGTCGCAATCAAGGACGTAGTACACGCCGGTGACGCCAGTGAGGTACGTCGCGCTTACTGAAGCCGCATGCATGACTGCATCCATTCCGGTGAGCGTGTCGAGGGAAGTGATTGCTTCTTCGTGAGCATCGACGTCGTGTTCGGGTCCGATTTCGAGTTCAAGAGTCGACAGCAGTTCGAGTGTGTCGTAGTCGAATTTCGCGATGCGCCCGCGTGGATTTGCCCACAAGACACGTCGACCGTCGGGATAGGGAGAGCTGATGGCGACACCAAAAGGTCCTGGACCAACAGGGGAGTAGGCCACACCTGCGGAAACCTCGCTCGTCGGACCGATGGGACCGGCGATTCCCACCGAGTCCTGTTGAGCGGAGTCGTTGTGCCCCATGGCGGATTCGCTGTCTGCGAGAAATGGGTTTTTGGCGGGCAACTGCATCTCTACTGGGGCCATTGCCGGACGATAGGACATTTCGACTCTATCTGCAACGCTGTTCCAAGTAGTTGTAGTGCACGGCATCGTCCCCGTCCTCTGAATGCTTCCGGTTGGCGCGCCTACGACACATTCGTTTCAACCTGCTGTGAACTTCGAGAGTCCGAAGTCGAGCGGTCGCGAACGCAATCGGTCACGCCGCTTTGCAACCTGTGATGATTCGCCCATGACACTTGAGCTCAAGCCGTTCCCGGGGTCGTTCGGGACGGAGGTCGTTGGTAGAGATCTCAGTAGTGAAAGCGGGCTTTCGAGCCAGTGGTCGCTCTCGGAGATGGAAGCGTTACGTCAGGAATTCGATTCACGTCATTTGTTGTTGGTTCGAGGCGGTTGCATGACTGGCGAGAACCATGTTGCGTTTGTCGCGAGGTTCGGACCGCTTTTGGCCGAGCGCAATCTTTGGTCGTATGTGTCGAACTCGCGACCCGATGGAATTATTCGGGAAGGGGGCTTGCTATTTCACTCCGACTTCGCGTTCACGCCGCATCCGGTGCTTGGCATTTCCTTGCATTCCCTTGAGGCGCCTGCGAGTGGAGCTCCGACAAGGTTTATTGATGTCGAACAAGCCGCTGCGATACTTCCTGCTGATCTTCGGGCGGCGCTGGAAGAACGTTTGGTACTCAACGTCTACGACTTTCACCTGCCCGACGATGCGCCAATGAGGGTAGAGGACATACGGCCGAATTCACCCCGTTGTGAACGACCCATTATCGGAATTCATCCGCGAACGGGAACCGAAGTCATCACCGCCAACGAGTTGCATTCGGACTCAATCGTTGGGATGCCCACGAGCGAGGGTCGTGCGCTTCTTCGGGATCTTTTCGATGTGATGTATGACGACTCGAACGTCGTTAGTCATCACTGGACTGTGGGTGATTTGTTGCTCTGGGACAACATTTCCCTTCAGCATGGGCGACCGGCGTTTGATCTTGCGGAATCTCGAACGCTTCAACGGGTCACCCTCGGGGAGTACACGCCAGCGGAACTCGTGGAAGGACTTGATGAGTTACTGAGGGGAAGCGCTAGTTAGTCGAGCGGTGGGAGCGTGAGCGACCGACCAAATCTTGCGGCCATGTCCGCCCAGCTCTTCTTTGCTTGTGGCTCAATGCCGAGAGCTTCGAGAACACCAAGTCCCACCTCTGCTGCCCAGGTGAAGAGCACTGCGTCGCGAATATCGACCGATGGGTCAATACCGAGTTGGTCTTGGTTGGCTTCATAGCGATCGACCCAGTCCTGGAGATGGCTGAGTTGTTCGTCGCGCAAGCGATCCCGAGTTTCATCGTCGGTGATTGCCGCAGCTGCTCCTTGGAGGATGAGCGAGCGAAGTTTCCGGCGTTCAGCGAAGCGAAAAGCGGCTCGTTTTAGGACATCAACATGTTGCGGTTGTTGATCGCTGGTTTCCGGAATGCTTTCAAGTTCAGCTTCTGTGCGTGAACTAACCGCCTCGGCAAGTAATTCTGCCTTATTACGGAAATGACCATAAATCGCGCCCGTAGTGAGTGACGCCTCGCGCGCGATGTCTCGAATTGAGGTTTGGAGATAGCCCTTTGTCGCGAACATTTCGGCAGCTAATTCGATGAGTGCGGCACGAGTCGCCACTGCTTTGGCTGACGGTCGAATGGCGGGTCGATTTTGCGGAGTCTCAACATGAGTTCGGAAGGTGGCGTGTTTCGTGCTCATTGGCAGTCTTTCCTGGCGCGACCTCAGGCCGCAGGTTTGGGAATCCAGTCAGTCGTTGGAGCGATTGTGTACGTCGCGATGAGCGATCGGATGAAGTCTGAATCGTGCATCGGATCTGACGGCTCGCCGACCTTGAGTCCCCGGTTTTCCATGTCGGCAATGAGACGATCGAAAATCAAATCGGTGGTGAGGTCGTCGGAATGATCGAGTGACTTCTCGAGTTCTTGCATGTCGGAGTACAACTCAGCACTCCAATGAACGAGCAGGCGCGTTTCTTCTGGTTGGTAGCGGCGGATGACGTCGTCATCAGTTGTAATTGCCCAGTCATCTCTATCGACGTCGTATCCGATCATCGATCGATGCTTGAGCCCGGGGATGTCCCGATCTTCGGGTCGACCAACAGGATCGCCTCGATGAAACATGACTTCGTTTTGTACGACCACGCCTTTGTTCCAAAGCGGGTGTTCGAGGACCTTGGGTTGACCGAATGGGCCATCGGGCCAATAGGTAAATGTTCCGTTCTCGCCGCGATACCACCACGTAATGACTTGAGCCATCTTCACGATGTGATCTTGAAATAGACCTGACTTTCCCATGATGTTGGCCAGCCATACCGGAGAGTTCTCTAGACGGACTCCGCGAAATTGCACCGCATCCAGGTGCGGGTTGAGTCCACTGTGATGTGCGCCGCAAAAGTTGAACAGCATGTGTGTGGGCTTCGCATAGGCAGCGCCCCAGTAGTCGCGCGCAAGATCCAGAAATTTTTCGTTATAGAAGCAATCTTCAAGCTCGGGATAAAAACACGTTGATCCTTTGGCCAAGTAGCCGCGGAAGTGGCCAGTTGCGATGTCGTCGAGGGTCAACTTGGGACCTTCGCCTTCGCGCATCGGTCCAGATGTGGTCGCGACAAGTTCTTCGACGGTATCGAAGTGGTGAGCGGTAATCGTGGGCCACGGACCTTGCCGTTTGAGCACGCCCATGATGCGCTCGTGCTGGTCGTCGGTGTAGACGTCCTCAATGACGCTGGGCGGGGCGACGGGCCGAAGTGCCTTTGCGAGATCTTCGTTGGTGATTGTCATTGCGAGGGCTTCCCCTTCATGAGAGCAGAGTTCTCTTGTAAGACACTCAGAATATAACGATGGTATCTTATGGATTCAGATGAATCGCTGGTGGGGGAATGCTCCGGCCATTGATCTGCCACATGTCGATAGCTCCGCAGTTTCAGCGTTGAAGAAAGAGGAAGCCGATGATTCAGCCTGCCGATGTCCACGAACTGGTTGCCCACTGGTGGTTCGCTTATGACAACGCGATCTATGACGAATGGGCCGACATGTTTACTGACGATGCCCATTTCACGTGTCGAACTGACACCGGAAAGACGAATTATGAAGAATTCGTCAACGCCGATGTGCAGGGAAAGGCAGCAGTGTTGGCCTGGCAGATCAAACATCGCAAAGGAAGTCCCCACCCGCTCCGTCACGGCGGAGAGAACGTTCACATCAGCGCGAACCATGGCGAAGATGCTGAATTCCGGTCCTACATTCGCGTCTCGCAAATCATTAGTGGTTCTCCTTCGGATCTTTCGACCGCGCTTGTCACGGGAACGGTCCGCCTCGAAGACGGGGTACTTCGTTTTTCCGCCCTACATACGGTGCTCGACACTGAGGAGTCGAATGTCATCGGCGAGCGGAAGGTGTTCTGATTATGGGAGCGAAAAATCTGTTCGACCTGAGCGGAAAAGTTGCAATTGTCACTGGTTCCACAAAAGGAATCGGTCGTGCCATGGTCCAGGGACTCGCTGAATCGGGAGCGAAGGTCGTTATTAGCTCGCGCAAACAAGACCTCTGTGACGAAGTCGCGGCTGAGGTAGCAGCATCGACGGGCCAAGAGACACTCGGACTCGCCTGTCATGTTGGTGACTGGGAAGGAATTCCAGCGTTTGTCGAAGCAGTTATTGCCCGCTTCGGGAAGATTGATGTTCTCGTGAATAACGCCGGCATCAATCCGGCGCCGACGACAGTTTCAGAGATGTCGATTGAGTATTGGCGCAAGATGTTCAACGTCAATCTGGAAGGACCATTGCGCATGGCACAGCAAGTATCGCCGTTTATGCGCGACAACGGTGGCGGCTCCATCATCAACATCGTGACGATGGCGGCGTATTCGGGAGGATCAAATGTTTGCGCGTATGGGTCGTCAAAAGCGGGGCTGATCAATCTCACGAAGTCGATGGCTCAGGAATGGGCGCCATGGAACGTTCGCGTCAATGCGTTGTGTCCAGGACCGTTTATGACGGAGATGGTTGCCGGCGCTGAACGAGTTCGTGAAGGTTTCATTGACATGATCGCCAATGGCACGCTCATGAAGCGTGTTGCTGATGCCGATGAAATCGTTGGTCCTGTGCTGTATCTCGCCAGTGATGCATCTTCGTATGTCACGGGTGACGAGATTTCAGTATCAGGTGGCATGCAGAAATAAGGACTTGTTTGCCTCCGGTCTTTTGGTAGTCGGAGACGATCATCTCGAGGACAAACCATTCCTCCGCCTTCTCCTTGCGGCACACTTTTCATGGCACGTGCAAGGGGTCGACGACTACCGTTTGGTCTCGCGGCGCCTACTAAAGGCATGACATACAGGAGGCCTCTGTGGCCCAGTACGTACCTAATGCGATGGAATGGTCCGAGCGGGCATTGCAGGTGCGAGCATTCGTGTTCGACTTCTGGGCAGAACAGCGACGCGGGCCCAATCTGCGAGATGTCCACGAAGGCACGGGCCTGTCGAGACGCGACATCGTGCAGGCGTATAAGGAATTGCAAACAGGCATTGTCGTAGTCGTCGACCAAGACTCGCCGAACTGCGACATCATCAAGATTCCCCCGTACTCGGCATTCCCGAGCCAAGTAGCGCTGTACGTCGACGACTCATTCCATTCCTTCATTGGTTGCGCCCACGAAGCGGTCGCTGTTTCCAAGATGCCCCACTTCGCCGGCAAAGAAGTGAGGCTCGAGTCGTATTGCGCGTGTTGTCTTGAGCCGATCACGTTCTGGTCCCGGGAATTCGAAGTCACTCGATACGAGCCGATCGAACCGCTCGTACACGTAGCCGCTCAGGTATGGGACTGGGTCCATGACGACATGAAATCGATGTGCGACCACACCAACTTTGTGCTCGACCGCGATCATGGAGAACGTTATGAACGGCAGATCGGTCGACGCGGTATCTATTTCACGATGGACCAGGTGCACGCTTACGTGGAGCCTGCAGTAGGCACACGAGGTTGGGATTACCACTGGCCGAGTCAGTCGATGAGCCCGGAGAAATTGATCGGTCGTCTTCAGGAACTCGGGATTGATCTGACGCCCTGGGACATCTGACGGGTCAGCACGGTTGCTGATTAATCGCAAAATCAATGCTTTCGGAGATTGATTGCGGACCAGACTTTTTCTGGAGTGCAGGGCATGTCTAGGTGCTGTACGCCGAGGTGTCTCACGGCGTCGATGACTGCATTTTGAACAGCAACCGGCGCCGCGATCATCCCGATCTCGCCGACGCCCTTGGCCCCGAGGGGATTACGCGGACTGGGGGTTTCGATGAAATGCGTTTCGATGGTCGGGATTTCTACGGCGCTGGGCATCGCGTAGTCGGCGAACGAGTTTGTCAGTGGATTTCCGTCCTCGTCGAAGACGAACTCCTCATAAAGCGCCTGTGAGATTCCCTGCGCCGTCGCTCCGATGACTTGAGACCGGGCCGAATCTGCATCGAGCACCACGCCGCAATCAGTAACAGCGACATGGCGAATTGGAACGACTTTCCCCGTGTCAACATCGACCTCGACAACCGACAAGTGAGCCGCCGCTGGATAAGTGGCCCCGGATTGTTCGTAGACGCAACTCGCCTCGATTGGTTCCTTTGTCGAAGCAACGAGTTGAGCGAATGTCAACGAACGAGAAGGGACTCCGCGAACGCCAATAAAGCCCCCTTGGTGAATGACAATGTCTTCGGTAGCAGCTTCAAATTCATTCGCCGCTATGTCGAGAAGCGATTCGTGTAGGCGTTCGACAGAACGAAGAACGGCGGTTCCTGCAAGCTGTGCCGTTCGTGAGCCCATCGTTCCATCACTCTGCGACCACTGGTCGGTGTCTCCCTCGACGACAATGATCTGATCAATTTCGAGGGGGAACAGTCGTTGCACGAGTGAGCGATAGAGGTTTCCATGTTGCTGCCCAGCGGAGGCAGAACCAGTTAGGACGACGATTTTTCCGTCTTCGTTGATGTGGATTGCGGCACCTTCAGTGCGCGAGAACCAGGCGGTGGAATCGATGACAAATGAAACACCGATCCCCAAGAGTTGACCATTGGTCGTGCGATGTTCGCGCTGTTCTTGGCGCAAGTTTTGATAGCCACTTTTGGCCACTAGTAGATCGAGTAACTCGTGGTAGTTCCCGGAGTCGTATTCGAGTCCTGTTGGAGCCAGGTAGGGAAATGCATCGGCAGCGAGAAGGTTGCGCCTTCGAATCTCGACAGGATCGATGTGAAGAGCATCAGCAAGGACATCAAGCGTTCGTTCAAGCATCACTGCAGCTTCCGAACGACCTGGTCCTCTGTAGGCGCCGACAGGTGGAAGGTTCGTTACGACTGCTTTCGCTGTGATGTTGGCAGCAGCAATCCCGTATGGGCCGCACACCATCATTCGGGTCTTTCCGGGCTCCACTGCGCCGACATTCGGATAGGCCCCGGCATCAGCAGTGATCTCCGCTTCGATGGCCAACATCCGTCCATCAGAAGTGGCATGCAATCTCACGAGATTCCGCACGCCGCGACCTTGCATCGAACTGAGATTCGCATTGCGATCCTCAATGAAACTCACGGGGCGGTCAAGCGCTCGGGCCGCCGCCGCGACAACGACGTGCTCGCAAACGCCGCCGGCAGCTTTCCCTCCGAATCCACCACCGACGTTGGGCACCACGACACGAACTTTGGAAAGCTCCATTTGCAGCGACCGCGCTATTTGCCGTTGAGCTGCAACGGGCACCTGTGTTGAAACCAAAATTTCGAGTCGATCACCAGGCTGTGGCGTAGCGACGATGGCATGTCCCTCAATCGGAGCACAGCTCAATCGCGGTATCGAGTGGGAAACAGACGTCACTACTTCGGTGCCGGTAAGGTCCGGATGCGGGTTATCGCTGGGCCATTGCAAACAGACGTTGCTTGGGTGATCCGAGAAGAGAACGGTTGAGGTGTCGAGGCCGATGTCGCGCATGTCAGTAAGAGCGGGCAGCGGCTCGTACTCGATCACGACAAGTTCGGCAGCATCGATGGCGATTACTGGACTTTCAGCAACGATTGCAACCACTTTCTCGCCGACGTATCGGACAAGGTCCCGAGCTAGCGGAGGTTGAGCAAAGTCTTCAGGAAGGAGCGCGATCTCCCAAACGGGAATGATTGCCAGATCGTCGGCGCAGAAGACGGCGACGACGCCAGGAAACGCCCTTGCTTCATCGGTTTGAATCGCGACAATTCGGGCGGCAGCGTACTGGGATCGAACAAAATGAAGATGTAGCAATCCCGGGGTTCGAGAGTCGGCAGTGAAAAGAGCCTCCCCTCGCAAGAGATCGGAGTTCGTCATATGGTGCTGCTCTGGATTACTCGCCCCGTCAGCATCTACTGCGCCCACCCTAAGTTTTGGAATACGTTCTAATGCTAGCGATACGGAAAGCAGAGCAATGAACCTGCGATTGTCGACTGAAGAAGCGTGGGCCACTATCGAGAAGGCTCATACAGGGATTTTCACGACGTTACGAGCAGATGGTTGGCCGATTTCGTTGCCCGTTTGGTTCGTCGCCATGGATCACACAATCTGCATTGGGGCTCCAGCCCGGACAAAAAAAGTCTCTCGAGTCGCGAATGATCCTCGGGCATCGTTTCTTGTTGAATCGGGAGAACGTTGGTCCGAATTGCTGGCGGTTCACCTCACGGGGCGCGTGGAGATGATCGGGGATGAACTCTCTCGCGATTCTGTAAGAAGTCTGCTTGATTCAAAGTATGCAAATTTCAGAACGGCGACCACTGCGATGCCCGAAGCCACGAGTGATCATTACGCGTCAACGGTCTACCTTCGCTTTATCCCTGACGACCGAATCCTTTCGTGGGACAATCAGCGCATTGCTTTGCAGGAGAAAATATGACAGCCCCGTTGAGGAATCTGCGCTGCGAATCGCACGGGGACATTCGTCTAGTTACGATCGACCGACCTGAGAAGAAGAATGCATTGTCAAACGAGATGCGATCGCAACTTTGCGATCTTCTCGCTGACCTTGACGTGGACGACTCGGTCAGAGTCGTGGTGTTGACGGGCGAAGATCCCGTTTTTACTGCAGGCGTTGACTTCAGGGACATTGATCCTGCGTTCAATGCTCGCGATGCTCAATTCTCCGTGAACCCGGGTCGCGCGCTCCGAGCGATGACGACACCAGTTATTTGCGCGGTGAATGGAGCGTGTGTCTCTGGTGGACTCGAAATTGCCCTCAGCGCAACCTTCATCGTGGCATCGACTCAGGCACGGTTCGCCGATACTCATGCGCGACTTGGCGTGGTTCCGACGTGGGGATTGACAGCGTTGCTTCCCCGTGCAATCGGAGTTCGTCGTGCGCGTGAACTTTCGATCACAGGAAATTTCATTGACGCAGCCACTGCATTGCAGATTGGACTTGTGAATCACGTCGTTGCTCACGATGAACTGCTCTCTTTTTCGTTGCAACTTGCTAGCCAAATCGCGTCAACGTCGGCGGTTGGAGAAATACTTTCCCTTTACCGACAGGGTGAGGAACTCTCGTTGCAGGGAGCCTTAAGTCTGGAAGCAACGAGCACCGCTCGGCGACCGTTTAACGCTGCAACATTTGCGAAGGCGGGTCGTGAGACTGCTGCACGGCAACGAACTGAGGGGTCGGACTCGTTGTGAGGCGTTGATGACCGAGGCCTTGGTCGATTTAGAACGCCAGGCGTAGACCCTTGCGTGGCCAGCGCACTTTGCCGAGGCAGCCCGATGCCGACATCGTGATGTAGGCCGATTGCATGTCGTCGCCGGCGAAACAAACATTGGTTGTCATGACGTCAGGGACCTCGACGTAGTCGATTTCGCCACTTGGTCGGAGCACACAGATCCCATGAGAGATTGCGGCAACGACAACTGTCCCGTCGGCTTCGACGGCTAACGAATCAAAGTGATTAGCAGTAGCCATCATGATTTTTGGAGAACCAGTTACTTCGCCGGGCCCAACGACGTTCCATGCCAAGAGGCGGCCAGTGTTTGTCTCGGCGACATAGACGATTGATCCGTCGGGTGAAAGGCCGACGCCGTTGGGTCCCGTGAGGTTCCAGGCAACACGGCGTAATCCCGTTCCGTCGGGACGCGCGTAGAACAGCGAGCCGCGGTCCATCGAGCGTGCGTCCGACTTTCCGAGGTCGGTAAACCAGAATCCACCGCTTTGATCGAAGACGATGTCGTTCGGGCCAAGGAACCGCTCGCCGTCGAGACCATCGAAGAGTCGATCGATGTCGCCAGTTTCGGGATCGATTCGGTCGACCCATCCGCCTTCAAAATTCGGTGGTCGTGTGCTTCCGTTTTCGTCGACGGGAATGAGCAATCCACTGCGTTCGCTCCAAGGAAAGCCGCCGTTATTGACCACATACAGCGCTCCATCGGGACCTATGGCGGCTCCGTTGGGGCCGCCGCCGGGCGACGCAATCTCTCTGGTTGAACCGTCAGGCTGACTGCGCATGAGTCGGCCACCGCGGACGTCAACAGTGACGATGTCGCCATTGGGCATCTCAACAGGACCTTCGGCAAACCCGAGTCCATCAGCGACTATTTCGATGTCCACGATATTCCCCCTCTGTCGTTGGAAACTCTATTTGCCACGTTGCAGCGGTGGGTCCGGAAATCCTTCCGTGGACCGCGGCGCCGGTAATGGAAGTTTGGAACACTGTGCACGGCGACAGCAGCGTTCCTGCTGGCTCGTCAGAGGACCTTGGGGGACTGCATGCGTATCGGTGTGCGCGATTCAACTGCGCCAATCTTTGTGGGGATCATGTACCCCGCCGAATGGGAGCTGCGTTCACGCAAGGAATTCGATCTCGATATCGCTGCACTGAAAGCAGTAGATCCACGAATCGAAGTTCTTGATGTGCGCTACACCGAAACTGAACAACTCCGAACGCAACGCGGGGCAAAACCCAACGAGGACTATCGCCGACTGTGCCCAGAGCTGACGAAACAACAGCGTGACGCGTTTGGGCGGGTCGAGATTGCCCTTGCGATGGACTTGCCGTTCGACGTGTCTTCTGTGGCCCCAAATCTTCGTTGGGTTCAGGGAATGGGGGCCGGTGCCAGTCAGCTGATGTCGGCTGGACTCGGTCCGGCAGGAATCTGCCTCACGACTGCCGCTGGCGTGAACTCCGTATCTATTTCTGAATTTGTTCTTGCGCGTTTGCTGCAGCACTGGAAGCGTCTTCCCGAGATCGACGCATTGCAGCGAATGCACAGTTGGGAGCCGAAGTACGGGAAAGAAATCGCAGGGTCAACGCTCGGGATCGTCGGTCTAGGTGCCATAGGACGTCAGGTGGCATTGCGGGCCCGAGCGTTTGGAATGGAAGTGCTTGCGACCCGAGCGTCGGCTCACCCTGGTGACGCCGATCCCGATGTCGATGAACTCTTTCCCGCTGACCAACTTCACGACATGTTGTCTAGGTGCGACGCAGTGGTGTCTGCGGTACCCGAGATGGCAACGACCGGGGGACTATTTGGAGACCTTGAATTCACCACGATGCCGAAGGGTTCGCTGTTCATCAATGTTGGGCGTGGTAGCGCAGTCGATGAACGAGCACTCGCCGATGCACTCGAATCGGGACATCTTGGCGGAGCGGCGATTGATGTGGCCAGTACTGAACCACTCGCCGCAAGTTCGACGTTGTGGGAAGTGCCCAATCTATTGATTTCTGCACATTGCGCGACTTCCAGTGACAACTTCTGGTCAAACCTTCACGCGCTCTTCCGCTCGAATTTGCGGCGTTACCTCGCTGGTGAATCACTCATGAACCAGGTTGTGTTCGAAGACGAGATTGCTGTGGGGGAGAAGTGACCGATCGTTCCGTAGTGCCAACAGATGCTGCTGAGATTCATCCCGAGTGGTTGTCGCAGGCTCTTGCTGCGAGATTTCGCGGGGTTGCTGTGTCATCGATAGAAGTGACGCAACAACGACAAGTCACTAATGCACATGCGCAATTGCGCGTTTCGTATGACGTTTCTGGCGGCGCACCAGAGAGCATGTTTTGCAAACTTCCACCCAGCGATCCTCAGCGAAGAGACGCGATCCTGCGAACCGGAATGGGCGAACGGGAGGTGAAGTTCTATG
>JBILIB010000216.1:0-5648 GCA_044350215.1 Acidimicrobiales bacterium | reverse complement strand
GGTCACTTGTACGCCGAGTTGCACGATTGCGAACCAGCCGGGGGCGAGTGACACGTCACTAACGATTACTGGGCTTTCGCGGCACACGGCCTACACCTTCTCCATCATCGCGAATGCGATTGATGGGCAGCAGTCGGGCACCGTCACGACCTCCTCTGTCACGACGAGTGCAAACCCAGGGCAGGTCACGAATTCGGCAGTAACGAACGTGACATCAAGCGGCGCCACAATTTCATGGCAACCTCCATTGGGTTCAGGTAACGCAATTGCGGGATATGTGGTGACTTGTGTACCGAGTTGCGGGACTCCGAAAAATCTGACTGCCAGTCAGACGTCAGTGACCCTGACTGGGCTGATGGCCAACCATAACTACACCGTTTCGATTGTGGCGGAGTCCACGGGCTCGACAGCGACGACGAGCACAATCAGCTTCAGGACCGCTGGCGTCGCCCCTGCTGGCTTCATTGCGAGTGCGCCGGCGAGTCAAGACTCGAACGATTCACCCACCGTAACCACCGCGTCGGCACCTGCGATGACAAAACCAGCCCTTAGTGCTGAGGTCCCAATCGTCAGTCTCAATTCGCCCGTCGCAGCTGCGCCAGGAACAAACGTTGCACCGAGTTCGTTCGGCACGGCGGCAATGACTGGGGTGCCGCCATCGACTGGTTCGAACTTCAGAACAATCTGCGACAACGCAACCGCCTCAATTGGTGGCGGTTCGACTTCGTTGACGGCCGATCTTGGTGGTCTCATCGCAGTATCGATCTCAGGTCTCACTGTCACTGGTTCTTGTGCGTCAGGCGCAACGGTGAGTTTCACTGGAGCTTCGTTCAACCTCTATGGCATCTACAGCGCGTCGGTCGGTGCAGGAACAATCTCCTCGTCCGGCTTCACGATCAATGCGGGTTCGATTACGACTCCGTCGAATTGGCCGGGCGGAGCGATGACGTTGCCGTCCACGACTCCCATCTCCCTTCCGTTCTCCGCCTCGACCTTGGCTTCCTCGGTTTCATTCCAGGGATCGTTCTCGCTCGGAGGGCTCTTCGGTCTTCCCTTGCCGTCCGGATGGACCGCCCAGACAACCATCTCGTTTAGTTATTCCAACTCGGTTGTCGGAATTGGGATTTCCTCAACAGCCGGTCCGAGCGGTTCTGGTCTCACGATCTCTGGTACGGCAGACACAACTGGAAACTTCAGTGTTTCTGTTGCGGGGAACATGTCGCTTGCTGGCGTGACGATCTCAGGTGTCTCGGCCTCATGGGCTTCTGGATCGCCCTTCGTGTTTGCTGGCACGATCACCATCGGCGGATCATCTCTGGCGGTATCAGGTAGCTACACGAATACGTCAACCTGGACATTCAGCGCTAACGGTTCGACATCGATCTTCGGTACGACTGTCGCTGCCTCCGGATCGATTGTTAGTACATCGGGAACTGTGTCGGGTTCGTACACGATGTCGTTGAACAATCTGACGGTTGCGGCGGGCATGACGATCAACGGTTTGACGATGTCATGGAGCCCGAGTGGGGGCTTGACCGGTTCTGGTGCGTTGGTGCTGGGTGGCACGACGCTGAACCTTTCGGGCACCTACACGGACAACAGCAACTGGTCGTTTGATGCGAATGGTTCGTTGTCGTTGTTTGGTGCGACGGTTACTGCGTCGGGAACGGTTTCGAAGAGTTCCGGTTCGATGACGGGTTCGTACACGATGTCAATGGGAACCGTTTCGATTGCTTCGGGTCTCTCGGTTTCGGGAATGACCATGTCTTGGAGCTCGGCCAACGGCTTGACCGGTAGCGGCACCATCGCGGTCGGAAGCCTTCAGGTCACGATTACCGCCAGCTACACCAACTCAAACAACTACACGTTCACTGCAACAACCGGCGGGTCAGGCTCGATCACGATCTTGCCGGGCGTAAGTATCAGTGGAGCAGCCTTTACAGGAACGATTTCCAAAACTTCTGGAACTCTCAACTGGAATATGTCAGTTAGCTTCGCCTCGACCACATTGATCTCGAATCTGGCCACACTGATCAACCCGGTATTCACCATCTCCAACTTCTGTCCGGAAAGCCTCAGCGCCTCTCAGTGCCCAACGGGCAACACCCAATATTTCTCGGCGACGGGAACACTGCGGATGAACTTGGGTACTGGTCTCGGGTCGCAGGATGTCGCGCTGACCGGTGTGTACGGCGTCCAGAGCGGTGGCTTCGAGCTGGCGGCCACGTTCAGCAACTTCACCGTTATCTCTGGGATCCTCACGGTTTCATCGCCGACGATCGCTCTGTCCTATAACCGAGGCAAAACCGTCTCGACTGGTTCCATCGGTGGCGTCGGCGACGGAACGGTGAGCGGTTACACCATTTCGATTTCCGGAACAGTTGATCTCGACATCCCCGGATTCAGCCAGTCAGTACCGGTGCTGTTGACCTACCGGCCTGCAGGCACTGGCTTCGACTTCACCTTGACCAGTGACTTCCCATCAGTCGGAACTCTCGGTTCGACCGGCGCAGCTCTGGCCAGCCTCGTTTACACCTCAGCGTCGACCTCAATCTCGCTGAATGGTCTTAACGTCACCGTCCCCGCGAACACGCTGGTCTTTGGCGGCGAATTTGTGTTGCCGGATTGGATGGCGACCTATCTGGGCGGCACCCTGCAGAACGTTGCGCTTTATGCGACGTACACGAACAGCTCGTCCTACAGCGTTTCGGGTGTCTTCCAGACGAATCTTCCGCTACCGACTGGCTCACCCGACTTCTCGTTCTCCATCACCTCGTTCAGCGTCTCGCTCTCGATGAGCACGCTCGGGTACAAGCAGTCTGTGGCCGCAACAGGAACTTTCACCATTAGCGGTTCGGCCGGAAATGCCGTCATCGACATATCCCTGGGAATGGGATACCAACTCGCCACACAAGAGATCACGGGTTCGATCACGGCGAGTGCGACTCAGGGATACCTCTGGAACGACGCATTCGGATTGCCTGGCGTCAACTTGCAGGCATTCGCCATTCAGGTCGGCATTGTGCTCGGGACAACTCCGATACCTCTCCCGTCGCTCGGCCTAGCAGCAGACATTGTGATCACTGGATCACTTGCATCGAACTTGGGAATCGTTTCGGGCACGCCAATTTCGGCGGTCCTGAATTTGTCGGCGACTAATCCGTGCCTCGATGTGCAGATCGGCACCCCAGGAGGGCCGGTCGCTATCAGTATCGGCGGTGGATTGATTACCGCTACCTACGCGCACCTTCTTCTTGCGCCGGATGGCTGCACTGTTGGCACCTACGTCGTACAACCGGGTTATCAGTATGACTTTGTGGGCTCGTTCTTCGGCGTCTCGATCGAACAGTCAATGCGGGTCACGATCAACCCGACCGATCCGCAGCAAATCGATTTTTATGGAGTCACCAAGATTGGTGCCTTCAACATTGACGGCTTCCTGAATTTCTCGGGTGCAGAGGTCACCGTGGCCTACACCCCGACCTCCTTCTTCTGCGGGTTCTCGGGAGAGGCGACCATTCTCGGAACATCGGTCTTGATGGCGGGTTCCGTTTCCTACGATCAGATTGAACTGTCGTCAACATTGTCACTGACGGCATCGATTTCGAGCTTCAACGTGTACGGATTCCCTCTTCGAGACCTGACGTTGGGGGTTGAATACACCCAGACTCCTGATGATGTGTCGTTCTCCTTGTCTGCCGCGGGAACAATGTCGATACTTGGCAACCTGATTCCGTTTGATAGCAGTACGGGGACGATTTCGACATCAGGATTTGGTACGGCGTCGTTCGCACCACAAACCGGTGCTTCTGTTTCGGGCCAAGTGAACTTCACCTTCGCCAACGGCACGGTTGACTCGATCTCAATTCAAGTAGCTACCGGGATCAACGTCGGAAGCGTCCTCAGCATCAATGGGCAATTCTCACTCTTTGCTTCAACATCATCTGGCGCGTTCGTGTTGTCAGCGACGGGTCAAGTCAATGTTGGGACATTCTCAATGGGCATCATTGGCTGCCCGAATAATCAGCCGGGCTTGACGATCACCAACACCGGATTCAACCTCTGTGCGGCCACGCTGACCACCAGTTTCTTCAGCGCAACAATTTCTGGCGCCTACTACTGGTCCGCTCCATCAGCCGGGACGACCATTACCAACGCTTATGGTCAAGCGGTTCAAGCACAAGCGAATGATTTCAATTTCGCAGCCACCAATGTGAGCATGAGCGTTGTCGGGTTCGGCGTCTTCGGCTCGGTCAACGTTGGCAACGTCGGCGGGGTGACGTTCGCCAAGGTGTCAACGAGCATCGGCCTGTCGAACACCTCGTCTGACTCGCTCGTTCAGATTTCAGGATCGTTCGACTCTCAAGGGAACTTCAGTTTCACCGGTTCAGGCGGGGTGAAGCTGGCCGCCATCAACTTCACCCTGGAGGTGACTGCCGCAGCGCAGGGTTCAAACATGTCGGTGACGGCGAACACCAACTTGATGATCGCCGGATCAGGCTTCGCCTTGACGGGCACATTTACCAAGGTGTCGGGCGGCGTCAAGACAACGATGTCGATCACGTCGGGTTTGACGATCTCTGGATTCAATCTTGGAACGACGACAGTTACCGTCTTTGTTGAGCCAGGAACCGAGTATGTGCGAGTCACCAACTCGCTCTCGCTCGGTGGAATCTTCAGTTCGTACCTGAACGGAACATTGGGTGCTGTCAACGGCGCTGCAGTGTTTAACTTCACTCTTACCTCAGGTATCAACATTCCAGGAGTCTCAATCTCTGGAAGCCTGAAGCTGAGTAACTGTGGGAATGCATCCTGTACATCGGTTGGAGTATTTTCTGCGTCTGTTTCGGGACAGTTCAAGGATTTCCACGGGTTTAGTTATTCGTTCGATTCGGTGAACGTGAATTCGAACTGGTCGTTCTCCGTCTCATCCTCAGGTTCGACGACCAGTTGCAGCGAGTGGACGACGTTTGGTGTCGTCCGCTTTAAAGCGTGCTTCTCGGGTACGTACGGGGTCACTCTCTCAACCAGTTCTCCCAACGTGGCGTTCTCAATCGGATCCAATGTCGCTGTGGAGCGATCGATTTGGGTAGTCACTGTGAGTTGTTCGGGGAAGTGGTACAACCCACGGTCCTGGAGATGCAACGTAAGTGCAGCGTGGGGTGCCAGTCGCCCACTTGTGTCCATCAGCGGCACGGTTGACTCCAATGGAAATGTCCGATCTTCCTTTAATGGAATCGTGTGGAGGTTCAAGGTCTGATGCGTTTCAAGCATTCTCCTGATTCGAGCATGCGGATTCATGCAAAACCGACGGCTACGCCCACGTCCTCTACGCGTAGAAGTCGTGCAGGTGCCAAGGCGATTCTGGCCTTTGCCCTGCTGCCACTCGCCGCAGTGGTTCTAGCTGGCTGTTTGCCGTCTTCGCCTGGTTCGGGTTCCTCGACCACGACATCGCCGGCTCCTGCTCCCGTATCTTCGGGCGATTCAGCGTCGCTGCGCACTTTGGTCGTAAGCGGGGCAGCGCCAGGCTGTGGCTCGGACTGTACGGGCCAAAACTTTTCCGGGTCGAATCTTTCCGGACAGAATCTGTCAGGGGTGAACTTCACCAACGCGAATCTTTCAAACGCCAATCTTTCAAACGCCAATCT
>JBILIB010000133.1:0-5687 GCA_044350215.1 Acidimicrobiales bacterium | reverse complement strand
CCGTTGACGATCCATTCATCGCCGTCACGAACAGCTCGGCTCGGGATACCCGCTACATCAGATCCGTGCGTCGGTTCGGAAAACAACTGACACCACACGTCTTCACCCGTGAAGATCTTGCGGAGGTGCTTCTGCTTCAGTTCCTCGCTGCCGTAGGCAAGCACGGTGGGTGCGCCCATTCCGATGCCGATCGGGTTGATGCGCAGGTCTTCGTAGGTCACCCCGTGCGAGCCGAGCACACCATCGATGACAGCCTGCTGACCACGGTTGCCGCCCAAGCCGCCGTATTCCTCGGGGAAGTGCACCATCGCCAAACCAGCGTCATACTGCTTGCCCCGAAACGCGAATTGATCGGCGAGGATGTCACGATTTTCTTCGACCAATTCCTCGGTGCGCTTTGCCAGATCCTGATCTTCGTACATGCGTCCTCGCTGCCATTAAGGGAAACATCGTCTGGCAAGAACTGGCTCTCGTTTCCACCAGACCGCCGCAGAACTGAATGGTGTCACTGAAATGTCCACTTGACCAACCATTGAAGCCAAAAGGGGAGTCATCCAGATCAGATCCAGAACCGCCGGAATGCAGCAGCCGGGTACAGGGGCGTTGGGCTTACTACCATCGGGTCGGCTTGGACGTCCCGGGCAGAGCGCAATGAGAGCAGTCCGCTATGAGCGTTGAAGATCTGCACCGAATCCAATTCGCGCTGACGGTGACTTTCCATTTCATCTTCCCGCCGCTTTCGCTCGGCCTAGGGCTCATCTTGATCATCTTCGGGGTCAAGTCAGTTCGCACAAAGGACCCGAAGTGGCGCCAGCTTTCAACCTTTTGGGTGAAGATCTATGGATTGATCTTTTCTCTGGGCATCGCCACCGGAATCGTTCAAGAATTCGAGTTCGGCACGAACTGGTCGCGATATTCACGATTTGTCGGAAATATCTTCGGAAGTCTTCTCGCCGCTGAAGGAATTTTTGCCTTCATGCTTGAAGGAGGCTTCTTGGGCCTCATGCTCTTTGGGGGCACCCGTCTTGGCAACCGCATGTGGCTCTTCGCCACCACGATGGTCGTCACGGGAGCCACATTCAGCGCATTTTGGATCGTGATGGCCAACTCTTGGATGCAGACACCGCAGGGCTTCGAAATCAGGGACGTCGGTCGAGGCCCCCAGGCGTTCATGACGAGTTTCTACGACGTCGTGTTCACCCCTTCGTTCATTCCACGAATTCTCCACGTCATCGCAGCGAGTTGGATAACTGGTTCCTCACTTGTTCTCAGCGTTGGCGCCTACTACTTACTGAAGAAACGCCACGTTGAACTAGCTAAAACAATGATTCGTGTTGCATTACCGGTGTTCGCCATATTCGCCGTGATGCAAGTCGCTGTATTCGGCGCCAACCAAGCCACACAAGTCGCAAGAGATCAGCCCGCGAAATTGGCGGCCATGGAAGGTCTCTACCAAACGGAATCCTGCGCGCCGATGTTCTTACTTGGCTGGACCAACCCGGATGAGGAAAAGACGACAGGCATCCACATTCCGTGTCTGCTCAGTTTGCTCACCACGAACAGCTTTGACGCCCCCGTTACCGGCCTCGAGGCCACTCCCCGCAACGATTGGCCCAATGTCAGCGTGGTATTTCAGGTGTACCACGTCATGATCAACCTCGGGATGCTGTTTGTCCTCATCGGCCTGACCGCATGCGGTTTTTGGATCTGGAAACGAAAAATCTGGAACCAGCGTTGGTTGCTCTGGGTATTAGTTTCCTCGGTCGTTCTCACCGAGATCGCCACAATTACAGGTTGGTGGACAGCAGAATTCAGTCGACAACCATGGATTGTTTGGCAGGTTCTAAGAACCGAGGACGCGTATTCACCAAACGTCACATTTGCACAGGTCGTCTTTTCGATAGCGATGTTTGTCGTTCTTTACATCGTGGTCTTCATCGTCTTCCTTCGTCTTCTTGATCGGCGCATCAAAGAAGGACCTCCCCCGCCTCAGGATTCGGAAGAAACAGAATCGCTGCCCGACTCATTTGGTGAGATCTTTCGTCGACGTTCACGCGTCTCTAGCGGAGGTAAGTGACCATGTGGCTTCAAACGACATGGTTCGTGCTCTATATCTTCATCATCAGCGGATACGCCATCCTCGATGGCTTCGACCTTGGCGTCGGCATGCTCTCCCCAATCGTTGCTCGCAATGACCGCGATCGCCGCATTCTTTTGAATGCGATCGGGCCCGTATGGGACGGCAACGAGGTCTGGCTCGTGCTCGGCGGAGGTGCACTATTTGCTGCATTCCCTGTGGTCTATGCCTCGCTCTTTAGCGGTTTCTATCTCGCAATGATGCTTGTCCTAATGGTTCTCATTTTGCGAACCGTCGCCATTGAGTTCCGATCAAAACGCCCCGAAGCCTGGTGGCGTTCGCTCTGGGACTGGATCTTCACAGTTTCTTCCTACGGGATCACGATCCTTCTGGGTGTCGCCCTCGGCAACGTCATCCTCGGAGTGGCGCTCGACCAACAGGGAAACATGAGCGTTGATCTACTCGACCTATTGAACCCCTATTCGCTCGCACTCGCGCTTGTTGCAGTGTTGATGTTCTCACTCCATGGCGCCATCTTCCTCACGCAGAAAACCGATGGCGAACTACTCGAGAAGATCAAGTCGCTTATTCCCAAGTTGCTAGTGACGTTCTTCGTCCTTATGTCGGCGCTCATCGCGTGGACTCTTCTGCGAGACGAACAGTTCACTCAGAACTTCAAAGATCGACCGTGGACCGCGCTCTTCCCGATCTTGGCTTTCGCTTCAATCGCTGCGTCCTGGCTCCTCGTCCGACGCGGTGCCTACCTCAGTGCATTACTTGCTTCGGGAACAATGATCGCTCTACTCCTCGGAGCTATCGCTTCCGGGATGTATCCCGTCATGCTGCGCTCCACGACGAACAGCGCGTACGACCTCACTGTCCAAAATGCCTCCGCTGCAAACGAAACACTCATGGTGATGTTCGTATTCGCCCTAATGGGCATGCCATTCGTGCTTCTCTACACCGCCGGTGTCTATTTCTTCTTCCGAGGCAAGGTTGAAATCGACGACGAGAGCTACTGAGTCCTACCTCCACCGACGCGGTACCGTCACAACCCATGGGCTCCAGGGAACTCCTAGCGATCGTTCCTAGTGCTCGGCGCCTCTACCACGTCGGCGTTGTGCTGAGCATCCTCGGATCTGTTGCACTCGTAGCTTGGACCATTGCACTCGCACACTCAATTTCCAATTTTGTTCAAGGTGAACCGTACGCTCCGGCGCTTTTCGCACTCGCAGGCCTTCTCGCCCTACGCATTGGACTCAATTTCGTAAGTTCTCAGGTTCTTGCGACATCAAGCAGCCAACTTCGATCCGGCGTCCGAGCTGTCCTTACTTCACGCTGGAGCGCGAACCGCGATCAGCTGACATCAACTGGTGTCGACAGCACGCTCTTGGGGCCAGGGGTTGACTCACTCGATGACTATGTAGCGAAGTTTCTGCCCGCGCGCTCTGTTGCTGCGGTTCTACCAATTGTCGTCTTTCTAACAATTGGGTTTCTTGATCCATGGACGTTACTGATCTTGATCTTCGCAGGACCAATGCTGATTCTCTTGCTCGCAGTCATTGGATCTCGAACCAGAGAGCTTTCCGAGCAACGCTTCCGCGAACTCGGTTGGCTGCGTTCTTTCTATCTCGACATGGTTCGAGGCATTCCCACACTCAAAGTCTTCGGGCGCGCGAGCGAAAGTGTTACCGCTATCGAAGATGTCAGCGATCGATTTGGACGCACGACCATGAGCGTGCTGCGAACTGCATTCCAGACCTCTCTGGTTATTGAGTGGGCTGCTACCGCAGCAACGGCGCTGGTGGCCGTTCAAGTTAGTTTCCGATTAGTAGAGGGAAACATGGGATTCGGCACGGCCCTCACGGTGCTGATGCTCACACCCGAGTTTTTCGCTCCACTCCGCAACTTGGCAATTGAGTATCACGCCGGCCAAGCGGGCAACGCTGTTCTCGATCAACTCCCTGACCTCAACGCGTTGGAGGTGGAGCCGCCTTCGCCCTCAACGATCTCATCAGCCCCACCCAGCCAACCGCCGAGTATCCAATTTGAAAACGTTTCTTTTTCCTATCCAGGAAGCGATCAACCCACTCTCGACAGCGTTTCCTTCACAATCGCAGCCGGTGAAAACGTCGTCCTTGTCGGAACCAGTGGTATCGGGAAGAGCACCCTTCTTGGCCTACTTCAAGGGCGCCTAGAGCCCACTCATGGCCGGATCACCGTCGATAACAAGCCACTGGCCGACATTGATCCCCAGGAATGGCTCCGGAGCATCACTTGCGTTCCCCAGAACCCATTCATGTTTAGTTCTTCAGTGAAAGACAACGTCGCCCTCTCTGATCAAAGCGCTAGCACCGAACAGGTTCATGGCGCTCTCAAACTTGCTCTCGCCTCGGAATTTGTCGCAGAGCTTCCATCTGGCATCGATTCACGAATCGGAGAAGAAGGCGCAACTCTCAGCGGAGGACAACGTCAACGTCTGGCAATCGCTCGCGCAGTACTTCGCGATGCACCGCTCGTACTACTTGATGAGTTCACCGCCCACCTCGATCCCATTACCGAGCGCGAGATGATCAATTCTCTGGGCGGATTTCTTGAAAGCCGAACAACTGTCATCGTCGCTCATCGGCAAGCAACGCTCTCGCTCGCTGATCGAGTCTTTGAACTCACAGCCGGGCGAATTGTTGAGGTGCCCCAATGACAACAAAGGCCCCGGGTCGACTCCTCTTTGAAAAAATCGGCAAGACCCATCGATGGGTGGCGCTCAGTTCAGTACTCGGGATCATTCCAATCGGTTCCGGTATCGGTCTGTTCGCTTTCGCTTTGTATCTCCTCACGAAATCTGCACTCCTTGGCACAGCCGCTTCGGTCTCTCTCACAATTCTGGGAGTGCGTTTTTTCGCTCTTACGCGTGTCGTTGGCAGGTATTGCGAGCGCTACCTCGGCCACTTGGGGACATTTCGAGTTCTCGCTCGTTTGAGGATTTGGCTCTTCGAGCAACTCATCGACACCGACTCAATCCTTGTTGCGAATCAACGTCGAGGCGATGTTGTAACTGGACTTGTTGACGACGTCGACACCATGCAAGACCGACTCTTGCGGGTCTCGAGCCCTCCATTTGTCGCATTCGGCACATTGTTTATCGCTGTCGCCGTATTGATAGTCATCAACGTTCAGAGCGCCGTCATACTCGCTGCATTTTTCCTCGCTGGCGCAGTGCTTTTTCCACCGCTGCTGTGGTCGAGAACTCGATATCTGTCTGCCCAACTCATACGGCTGCGCGCCCAACGCCTCACCGAAGCGACTGAGTTGATCGATGGCTTCGAGACGCTCACCATCTGGGGACGGGCCGATCAACTCTCCGAGTCAATTGAGCACTTTGATTTGCAAGAGTCTCTCGTCTCTAGAAAATTGGCCCGCATTCGAGCGCTACTCAGCGTTGCTGTCATCGCCCTCACCGGCATGTGTGTGCTGGTGATTGTCGCCGCTCTTCAAACAACAGAAGTTTCTGCGGCCAATATCTATTGGCTTGCCGCAGTTCCACTCGTTGCACTTGCATCATTTGAAGCTCTCGGCCCCCTACTTCTGGCGCCCGACTTCCGAGCCCAAA
>JBILIB010000132.1:0-5722 GCA_044350215.1 Acidimicrobiales bacterium | reverse complement strand
TTCCACGCTTTCGCGGAACTCGGCACCCATGACAGGGCCGACAAGCGGCGCATAGGTTTCGATATCGGGACAAATAACGATGATGTCGCGCGGGTGCAACGTTGGGTCGGCAGCTAGGCGATGCAAAAGTGCATCGCGCAGTACTTCGACTTGGCGCGTGGGCCCGTGACACAGATGCACTTCGAACGAGCCGTCACCATTTTCGAGCACTGACTTTTTGTGCGGCGGAATAGCGAGCGGTTCATCGTGCGCGATCGATTGCTGCAACCGGCCAAGCACAGTCGGGGCCGGCGCCGCTTCAAGCGTTTGCATCTTCGGAAAGGCACGTGACAACAACGCCATGGCTTCGAGGCCCGCACGAGACCACGAACGCAACAACGGATTGTGCATGTCGTTCGCAAGGTCGAGGTGACTGCGCAGTTGATCGCCAAGATCGACCGAACGAAGATCGGCAATGCGGTCAGAGGTGGGAAATACCGTGTACACCGCGAGGTCGAGCAGCGTGGAAAGTTCCGCGAGTAGCGACACCTTTGCCGGCGAGTACGCGTCGAGACCAAATACTGACAATCGACCAGGAAGCGCGCGTTGCACCGCAGTTGGGTCGAGGTGACCGCGTGCAGCGATGAATCGTTCGCCGGTCGACACACCAATGACATCGTGCACCGCGTGCCACAACGCGTATTGCCATTGCTTGTCGGGACGAAGCGGCGCCAGTGGGTCGGCTTCGGTGCCGACACCCCAGGTTGCTGGCATTTCCGGCCGGTACACCGAGTAACGATCGAACAATTCGGCAATGCGTTGCGAGGTGGCCAAGGGGCTCTTGGCTTCGGCGAACCCGGGAGCCAACGAAGAGTCGGCGGTGAGGAGACCGAGCAGGGTCCAGCGCAGGCGCTTGACCGACCACGGGTCGTCGGCGGCCCGCTCGGTGCCGATGGCATGGAGGTTGAACTCATTGGGAAACCAGAAGTGGACGTTGGTGAGGATGGCCTCGCCGGTGCCGTTGGGATCGAGTTCGTGGCCGAGCTGTTCAATGAGCCAATCGCGGGTGCCGGCGGTGGGCACGACCACGATGTCGGGCAGGAAGGGGTCGACCAGCGGCGCGCGCAAACGCTCGGCCAAGAGCGGCAGCAGTTGCTGCGCTGATTGTGCTGAAAAAACCTGGGAACTAGGTGTCATGAACTCCGCCGCGTCGTCACTTGAGTGACGATAGACGGCCCCTGTGACAGTCGCCGTGGCGCTGGCAGTCTCCCTTGCGACAACCTCAGTCAGGAGTGAAGAACATCGATGCGGCGACAACCCGTCGGTTCATCGCAGAGCTGTCGCCTAATTCCAATTTGGCGAAGATCTTGCGCAC
Organism: Acidimicrobiales bacterium; assembly: GCA_044350215.1. Taxonomy (GTDB): domain Bacteria; phylum Actinomycetota; class Acidimicrobiia; order Acidimicrobiales; family Acidimicrobilacustridaceae; genus Acidimicrobilacustris. The sequence goes on along the minus strand of JBILIB010000132.1, from coordinate 4,368 downwards.
GTGAACTTCTACCGTGCGTTCCGAAAGGAACAACTCATCGGCAATTCCCCTGTTTGATCGACCGTTGGCGAGCAACGCATACACACGGTGTTCGGCCGGGGTCAGTTGCGCCCGAGCCTCTTCGCCATTCGACTCAATAAAGAGGGGGTCAATGACCTGCCCGCCTTCAAGCGACATTCGAAGTGCTGAGGCGACTGCGCCCACCGTCGAAGGCCGACCCGAATCAAGCAACGCCACGCCACTCTTGCGAAGGTTCAACTGCAACGCCGATCGCACCGGCACATTGGGACGAGCCAGCACCACCATGGGCACATCGAGCGGAACCGACCGCAGTCGCACATCCCAACCGCTGCCCAGGTAGTCGGCATAGGTCGGAGGGGGCAGAAGTACGAGTGGCCCCGCAGCCTCGGCGGTTTCGCCGCCCACGACGTGGGTCGTTCCCGGGAAGCCTTCGGCCTCGAGGTGGCCCCGAAGAAGCTCCCCTGACAAAGGATCCCAACTGATTACTGTCGGCGGAGCCGAGACCACATTGGCCTCGACCCGCCCAAATTCCCGCTCCATGGCACCCGCCGCCGTAGGTAGAGCGTCATCTTGGCCGCTTGTGGTCCGCCCACATCGGAAGAATGACGCTTTTGACTGTCTTTACGGGGTAACGCATCTTTTGATGCGTGGTGTCACTTACAAACGACAAAGAGTGTCGTTGGTGGTGCTGCTGTCTTCGCAGAGTGGGGATTTCCCTTCGAATCTCTGGCTCAATTTCTGGCGAATGCGGTGCGATCCGGATCTCGCCCGTAACATCGATACAGGGGGGTGCTCGAGTGAACCGGCTCATGCGCAGCTATTTGCTGCCATACAAAAAGTTGCTGTGGGCGGTGCTGATCTTTCAGGTCGTGGCGGTTACCGCCACCATGACGTTGCCGACCCTCAACGCCATGCTCATCGACCAGGGCATCCTCAAGGGCAATACCAATTACATCTTGAAGATTGGCGCCGTGATGCTGGCGCTCTCGCTGGTCCAAGCCGTCTTCGGTATCGCCGCAACCTGGGCTGGTTCACGGGCCGGCATGGGATTTGGGCGCGATGTTCGCGACCGCCTCTTTCATACGGTCACTGGGTTCTCTACCCGCGAGGTCGACAGCTTTGGAGCGCCATCACTGATCACTCGCATTACCAACGATGTGCAACAAGTGCAGACCTTGGTCGTGATGTTGTGCACCTCGTTTATCTCTGCGCCCATCACCATCGTTGTAGGCGTCTTCCTTGCCGTGCGCGAAGACGGGCCCCTCTCACTCATTCTCGTGGCATCAATTCCTGTCTTGCTGCTCACGATCGGCACCATCGTTATTCGCGTTATCCCGCAGTTCCGCGCCATGCAGGAACGCATCGACAATGTCAGCAAGGTTCTGCGCGAGCAGATCGTTGGCATGCGCGTCGTGCGAGCTTTTGTTCGTGAACCGCTTGAAACAGAACGATTCGACGAAGCAAATCAATTGCTCACTCGCACTTCGATCCTTACCAGTCGATATATGTCGTCACTCTTCCCAACCGTCATGCTTGTGATGAATGTTTCGAGCGCTGCTGCTGTGTGGGTTGCTGCCGATCGTATTCAGGCCGGCGATATGCAGATCGGCGCGTTGATCGCGTTCCTCACCTACCTCGTGCAGATCCTCATGGCCGTCATGATGGCCACGTTCGTCGCAGTGATGTGGCCCCGGGCATCAGTGTGCGCCGATCGCATTAACGAAGTCCTTAACACCGATTCTTCGATTGTCACGTCAGCGAATCCGACTACCGAACTTTCCGGACGCGGAACACTTCAGTTCCGCAATGTCGGGTTCTCCTACCCCGGCGCAGAAATCCCCGTTCTTTCCAACATTTCGTTCATCACACGACCGGGGCAAACGACAGCCATCATTGGTTCGACGGGTTCGGGCAAAACCACATTGGTCAATCTCATTGCCCGTCTCGTTGATGGCAGCGAAGGCGAAGTCCTCGTTGACGATGTCAATGTTCGAAACCTTGAACCGGAATCGCTGTGGAAGCGCGTATCGATCGTTCCGCAGCGTCCGTATCTTTTCTCGGGCACAATTCGATCGAATCTTCTTTTCGCTAACGAGAACGCAACCGAAGACGACCTCTGGAAAGCACTTGAGATCGCGCAAGCGGCTGATTTCGTCAACGCAATGCCCGAGAAACTCGACGCACCGATTTCTCAGGGCGGAACCAATGTTTCTGGCGGACAGCGTCAGCGTCTTGCCATTGCCCGAGCGCTGGTTCGCGACCCGGGCATTTATGTCTTCGACGATTCGTTCTCGGCGCTTGACCTTGCCACCGACGCACGTCTTCGCACTGCACTCGTGCCCGTCACCACCGACGCAGCGCTCATCATCGTCGCCCAACGAGTCTCAACGATTAAGCACGCCGACCAGATCCTTGTGCTTGATCAGGGCCGATGTGTCGGGCTCGGAACGCACCACGAGTTGCTCGATACCTGCCCGACCTACGCCGAGATCGTGGAATCGCAAATGACTGCCGAGGAAGCAGCATGAGCGAGTCCACCGAAGAAGAAGTCGACGAAACGCCTCAACATCAGGTGACAGTTGGTCCCCGCATGATGGGTGCGACGGTGCCCGTCGAACGATCAAAAGATTTCCGCAACTCAACCTTGCGACTTATTTCGTGGATGCGACCAGAACGATTCCGCCTCATCCTCGTGCTGAGCACCGCCGTCATCAGCGTCATGATGTCGGTTGTTGGTCCCAAGATCCTCGGCAACGCAACCAACGTCATCATCAACGGTGTTCGCTCGCCCGAGGGCATTGACTTCCCTGAATTGCACCAAACCCTTCTGATTGTCATGGGTCTCTATCTCGGCTCCGCCGCAATGGCCTATTTCCAGGGCTTTTTGCTGGCTGGGGTCATCCACCGAACGATGCGGCGGCTTCGTTCGGCTGTTGAAAACAAGATCAACAGATTGCCGCTCGGATACATCGATCGCACACCTCGCGGTGATCTTCTCAGTCGCGTCACCAACGACATCGACAACATCGCTCAAAGCCTTGCCCAGAGCTTGAGCATGTTGTTCATCTCGTTGCTCACCGTCGTCGGTGTCCTCATCATGATGCTGACGATTTCACCGTTGCTTTCACTCGTCGCAGTGGCAACTGTTCCGATCACGCTCATCACGATCAAGTACATCGCCGGCAAGTCAAAGAAGCGTTTCATCGCGCAGTGGTCACATACCGGTGCACTCAACGGCATTGTTGAAGAAACCTTCGCCGGTCATTCATTGGTGAAGGTGTTCGGCCAGCAGCAAGCCACCGAAGACCGCTTCGAAGCGACAAACCAGAAGTTGTTTGAAGCCGCCTTCGGCGCTCAGTTCATTTCCGGAATGATCATGCCCGCCATGATGCTGGTGAGCAACCTCAACTACGTCGCCATCGCCGTTATTGGTGGATTGCGGGTGGCCTCCGGCAACCTGAGTATCGGCGATATTCAGGCATTCATTCAGTACTCACGTCAGTTCACCCAACCCATCAACCAGTTGGCCTCGCTGGCCAACATGCTGCAGTCCGGTATCGCTTCGGCAGAACGAGTGTTTGAGTTTCTCGATGTCGCTGAGCAGTCGCCTGATCCAATCGATGCGCAAACTGTCGTGTCACCGAAGGGACGCGTTGCGTTTGAAGCGGTCACCTTCTCCTATTCCGCAAACAAGCCGCTCATCACTGATCTCTCGCTGATCGCTGAGCCGGGACAAACCATTGCCATCGTTGGTCCTACGGGTGCAGGCAAGACCACATTGGTCAACCTCTTGATGCGTTTCTACGAACTGAACGGTGGTGCGATCACGCTCGACGGTGTCGATATCTCCAAGATGCGCCGGGACGACCTGCGTTCAAGCATGGGCATGGTGCTGCAAGACACCTGGCTCTTCGGCGGAACCATTCGCGACAACATTGCGTATGGACGTCTTGATGCAACTGATGAGGAAATCATCCAAGCGGCGAAGGCAACGCATGTTGATCACTTCGTCCGAGCAATGCCCGATGGCTACAACACCATCCTTGACGACGAAGCCAGCAATCTCAGTGCTGGCGAGAAGCAGTTGCTCACGATCGCTCGCGCGTTCCTTGCTGAGCCCACGATCCTCATCCTCGATGAAGCAACGAGTTCGGTCGATACCCGAACCGAGGTGCTCATCCAGCATGCGATGGCAGCATTGCGATCGAACCGCACCAGTTTCGTGATCGCCCATCGCCTCTCCACGATCCGCGATGCCGACATCATCTTGGTGATGGAGAACGGCAGCATCGTCGAGCAGGGCAATCACGAGGAACTCCTGGCCGCTGGCGGGGCCTATTCCAACCT
>JBILIB010000034.1:0-18489 GCA_044350215.1 Acidimicrobiales bacterium | reverse complement strand
CTGTGTACGCATTGACCAACGCTCTTTTGCGTGATCTCCGAATAGCTGTCGTTGCGGCTGCGTGTTTCGTCCTCAGTCCACTCGTGATGGTGCAAAGCGCAATGTTCGTCTCGTACGTCCTTGCGGTCTCACTTGCTGCCGCGTCACTGGCTGTTCTCACACGCGGGCTCGATCGACAAACGGAGGGTCAGCCCTTCCGGCCATGGCTCATTGGCGCTGGGCTTTTCGAAGGCGTCCTTCTCTGCACCCGACCTCTCGAGGGAATCATCCTCGGCGGCGTGATCTTCGCATGGACGCTGTTGCGTTCAGCAAACGTTCGAATTGCGATTCGATCGATGATCTGGGTGTATGTCGCGAGTACCCCGCTGCTCATCGTTGCGTTGGTCTACAACGCATTCACGACCGGTGACCCATTCACCTTCGCGCTGTGGACGATCGGAGGTGATGACTCGTTCGGGTTCGGGCCGCGTGCGATTGCCGAACATTCGCAGTTCATTAACGTTGGAGTATCCGAGGCTTGGCTTGCGTTACGGGTGAATCTCCGGGCTTTCCCTCACTGGATCGTCGGAGGCGTTGTTTCAGTTCCGGTCGCACTTTGGGGGGCCTCACGCCTGTGGACGCTTTCTCGCTCGGTTTTCTGGCTGGTCGTCGTCCAGTTGTGCCTCACACCGTTCGCCTACTTCTTCTATTACGGCAATTACCTCATTATCGGCGGCCGCAATTTCTACGGCCCGCACTATTACCTTTCGCTCCTTCTGCCCACGATGGTGCTCCTCGGAGTTGCCCTTGTCGATTTGGCCAGCCGCCGTCGTCTCCTACTTCCCGGCGTCGTTGCCGCCATGGCGATCGGAATGGCCATCGAGCTTCCCGACAAGGTCAATGTCAACCTTGCAGCCCGCGATGCAATCGCCACAGAAGTCGAACTTGTGGAGTCAACCGTTCAGGAACCAGCGGTCGTGCTCATCCCGATAGGCAAGGACGGGCCCTACATCCTCCATCCGTGGGGAGCGTTCGCGAATCCCCCCAGTCTTGATGCCGACGTCCTCTACGCCGTTGACCTCGGTCCCCGCTCACTTGAACTTGTCGAGCGATTCCCGAATCGACGTTTCTACCGATTCGAGATTTCAGGCGATGGCGAATCGGCAGATCCATCAGCGCCATATTCGGGCCCGTTCATAGAACCACTCACTGTCGTTTCGGGCTCGGGGCTGAATATCGAAGCCTCGGCCAAAAAGATTGACCGCGTCCTCATTGACAATGAGCTCTTCCGCTGCGGTGATTCAGCCTCAACAGTCAAGATCGACCTCACTATGGCCACGACGACTCTCGCTGGATGCACTGAGCTGCCAATCGCTCTCAATCGATCGGCAGCCGAGGTGCGAATCTTTGCCAGCACTGACGACACCTCGGTCGCTGCGTACCTGCCGATTGGGCGGCTCCCCCAAAGCGGGGCACCGAGCGGAGGAACGCAGCGACTCGCCACGTTCGCTCCTCCAGCTTTCAGCGAAGTGGAGGGCGACTCGATCATCCATGCGATTGCCCCACTTGCAGCTGCGTGGTTTGACCTGAAGGTCAGCGCCAACTGATCGACACAATCGTTGCCCGAAACGCGAAGAGTCCCGAGGGCGAAGGGCGCCTCGGGACTCTTCGGGGTGGCAGGAACTGCGGGAACTCAGTCGTCGAGCGAAATCGGAACGTCGTGCTCGGCGCTCATGACATCCTCGGCGTCTTCGGGGACCTCGACGTTTTCGCCAATGCCCACGCTGGTGAGGATGCGCTCGGTGATTTCCACCATGACCTCGGGGTTCTCGAGCAGGTAGGTCTTGGCGTTTTCACGTCCCTGTCCGAGCTGTTCACCCTCGTAGGTGTACCAAGCACCCGACTTCTTGACGAAGCCCAGATCGACACCGATATCGATGGTCGAACCTTCACGGCTCACACCCTTGCCGTACATGATGTCGAACTCGGCCTGCTTGAACGGTGGGGCCACCTTGTTCTTGACGACCTTCACGCGAGTGCGGTTACCCACGACCTCGACGCCATCTTTGATGGACTCGATGCGGCGAATGTCGAGACGCACTGAAGAGTAGAACTTCAGCGCCCGGCCACCAGGAGTGGTTTCGGGAGAACCGAACATGACGCCGATCTTCTCGCGCAGCTGATTGATGAAGATGCAGACGGTGTTGGACTTGTTGAGGTTGGCCGTGAGCTTGCGCAATGCCTGGCTCATAAGACGAGCCTGCAGACCAACGTGACTATCGCCCATCTCGCCTTCGATTTCCGCACGAGGCGTAAGCGCAGCAACCGAGTCGATCACGATGACGTCGAGAGCACCGGAGCGCACGAGCATGTCGACGATCTCGAGTGCCTGCTCACCGGTATCGGGCTGAGAGATCAGCAACTGGTCAGTATCGACACCAATGGCCGATGCGTAGACCGGGTCCATTGCGTGTTCGGCATCGACATAGGCGCAGATGCCACCGTTGCGCTGGGCTTCGGCCACAACGTGCATGGCGAGGGTGGACTTACCGGATGATTCTGGACCAAAGATCTCGACGACGCGGCCGCGAGGCAGACCGCCAACTCCGAGAGCAAGGTCGAGGGCAAGGGCGCCAGTGGGGATCGTTTCGACCTTCATGCTGCCCTTCTCGCCCATCTTCATGACCGAGCCCTTACCAAACTGCTTCTCGATCTGGCCGAGCGCCATGTCGAGGGCCTTGTCGCGTTCTTGTGGGAACGTCGGGCGGTTCGATTCCTTTGCCATCGTCTACTTCTCCTGGGTGTGAGGCCCCGGTCTGCCCGGGACTCGTATGGGTGATCTGTCCACCTGAGCGGGAGCTCCGGTGGCTCCACTGGCGCCGAGGCCCCGGTGGAGATGGATCGCAACCTACGGAGGGGGTGTGACAGGCCCCCGGTGTTCGAACGACAAGACTGTAACTTCGAACACCTGTTCAGTCAATGACCCTCGATCCCAGTCCCCCGTTGGGCTCCCCCAGAAGGCTTTCTCGGGCCCCTGCCGGTAGGCTCCAGCCGCCGAACTGTCCCGCTCAGGCGAAAGGTGCCCTCCGATGACCGAGTCTTTGCCCTCCGATCCTGCACAACGAGAAGAAGCCCTACGTCAGCGCCTCAGTGCCGAGCAGTTCGAGGTCACCCAGTGCAGTGCTACCGAGCGGGCCTTCACCGGCAAGTACTGGGACTGCCACGACGACGGCACCTATCACTGCATCGTGTGCGACGCGCAGCTCTTCAGTTCCGACACGAAGTTCGAAAGCGGCACCGGATGGCCGAGCTTTTTCGATCCGATGACAAACGACGCAGTGGCAACAAAGGTCGACAGTTCACACGGAATGATCCGCACCGAAGCATTGTGCGCAGCATGCGGCGCACATCTTGGCCACGTCTTCAACGACGGCCCGGGCCCGACCGGCCTTCGTTACTGCATGAACTCTGCGTCGCTTGATCTCAAACCAGTCCAGGGTTAACAAACAGCGCGGCTAACGCGCCAACAGCCGACGACGCAAATGATCGAGCACCGTAATGACGGTGAACTGTCGTGTTTGTTCACGGTTGAACGGGAACTTTGCCATCGATGTTTCGGTCACCCCATCGAGGGTCGTTGCCATAAAGACCGTTCCCACCGGAATGCCTTCTTGCTCATCGGGCCCGGCAACGCCAGTCACGGCAATACCAACGTCGGAGTTGAGCACTCGACAGGCGCCTTCGCTCATTGCGCGCACCGCGTCGTCGCTTACAACGGGACCAACAGGCACGCCAAGAACATCGAACTTCACCGAGCTCGCGTAACTCACAACGGAACCTTGCAGGACATCACTTGCGCCTGGAATCGAAACTAAACGACTGGCAATCAACCCACCCGTGAGAGATTCCGCCAAACCAAGTGTAAGTCCGCGTTCGCGAAGAAGGTTGAGCACGACTTCCTCCATCGTCTGATCTTCTGTTGAGAAGACATAGTTGGCGAGGATCTTCGCAACCTCATCGATCTCTGCAGCAACAACCGCATCGGCGAGTTGTGCGGTATCGGCTTTTGCTGTGACGCGAACTTTCAGTCCTTCAATGCCGCTCGCGAGAAATGCAATCGTGGCGGTTCCCGTTCGGTCAAGTTCATCAAGACGATCGGCCAACATTTCTGCGATACCGGATTCGCTATGACCCCACGTGCGAATGGTGCGGCTTCGGATAACTCCGGTATCGCCGGCGCGCCGACGAAGTTCTGGGATGACCGTGCCCTCGACCATTTCTTTCATCTCGTAGGGCACGCCGGGCACCGCAAAGATGACTTTGTCGCCGATCGGACACATAAGACCGGGAGCAGTGCCTGGCATTTGCGCGATGCGGCTCGCACCTTGAGGAACCTGGGCCTGGCGAAGATTGTTCATCGGCATGTTTCGGCCGCGTGAACCGAAGATCTCATGGAGTCGTTCGATCACCTCAGGGTCTTCTACAAGTTCGACGCCCATGACCTCGGCAATGACGTCACGGGTGATGTCGTCCTGCGTCGGCCCAAGACCGCCACACACAATGACTGCATCGCTGCGATCAAGCGCGATCTCTAACGCGTCCCGGATGCGGTCCCAGTTGTCGCCAACTTTCACCTGCAAGAAGCAATCGATTCCGGCGAGTGCGAGTTGTTCACCGATCCATGACGAATTGGTATCGACGATCTGGCCGAGCAGAAGTTCCGTGCCTACAGCAACAACTTCGCAATTCATGACGAGCCCTCCAGGGCACTTGTTGGTGATGTTGAGTGGATCAACGCCGAGTGTGAATCATCGCCCTCGTGCAGCACCGTGGTTCGGAGCCGGACCCGCCACGAAAGCACCGCATTGACAACAGTAAGCCCTGCAAGAAAAAGGAGGAAGGCGCTTGGGGTGATCCAGTCGATCCTCAGTGTCAACAAGCCGGCAACGCCGGCGATGGCCGCGGTACCGAGATGTACGCCGACGGTTGAGAAGCTAGGCACGCGCTGGTCGTTCAAACTGATGAACGCAAGCCCACCGAAAATTCCGATGTACGCAACCATGAGGATCACAACGGCCTTCGAAGGAATCCCCGCATCGCCTACTTGGAGAAACTTCGAAATACCAACGGCAAGCGCCACGATCGATAGTTGCAAGATGAGGTGAGCAAGTAACCAAAGTTCGCCCGCCAATGCTCCGGGTTTAATACCTGCTTCCGGGACATCGTCGAAATAGGTCGAGTACAAACCGAAAAGGATCACGAACATCACAACGAGACTGACTCCATCAAAGAACACGATTGAGCCGGAACTAATCACTAGCGCAGCCTTTACCAGCGACTCGCCCAGAACAATCAACGTGAGGAGTGCAGCGCGCTCAGAAAGATGGTGGGCATCAATTGCAGGCACCGGTCGACCAGCTTGACTTGAGAGCGAGGTCGGCACGACCAGCAAGAGAAATGACAGCCCGTAGAGGAATGCATCAGGCCCATCAGGAGTGAGAACTCCGATTGACATCACCACACCGGCAGCAAGAAGCCGGTTGCGTCGCGATCGAGCCCACGCTCCGATCGGATCGTCCAACTTTGTCGCGCGTTGGTGGGCAAAGGCAACGAGAAGAACAGCGACGAGATACCCCAAGCCAACAAGATCAACCGTTGAATCGCGTCGGACAAAGACGAGCGTTGTCACAAAGATGACAAACATCAAAGCAAAAACGATCCCTCGTCGACCAAGGTTGTATTGACGCTCAACATTCATCAGCACCGTCATGTGGAACCACAACAACCAAAGCAATGCAAACATCAAGGAGCATTGTCCGGCCAGTACCCAAGATGGATCCCGGGAAAACTCGTTGGAAAGGACCATTGTCGAGGCAACAAAAACGAGGTCGAAGAAAAGTTCAAGGAATCCGACCGGCGGCTTGTGCGACTCGTGGGACTCTGTTGTTGATTGCGCAGCCATTCAAATCATCGTAGAACGACTCAGGCTGGATCAGTGACCTGCGTCTCCATAGTGGTGGCAGCGCGGCTTCCATCCCATACGTACTGAAACGCGCTGAAGACAGCGAGGAATGTCGCGAGGTAGAGCAACCCATCGCCAAGCCAGAAGTAATCGGTCGTAAGCGGGAGGAGCACCGCACCCACCGCCAGCGACTGCACGAGCGTCTTGAGCTTCGCCGATTTACGAGCCGGCATCGCCAAACCACGGCGACCCCACCACATGCGATACAGGCTGATGAAGACCTCTCGAACGGCGATCGCCGCAACAGGCCATACCGGGAACCGATCGACAGCAACAAGAGAAAAGAGCGCGCCAAGCACCAGCACCTTGTCGGCCAAGGGATCAAGAAAGGCCCCGCTTCGAGTCGTGCCATGACGACGAGCGATCCAGCCGTCAACACCGTCGGTAAGGGCAAGGGCTGTCCACAGCCCCCACACGAGCCAGCCGCTTGGGTTGTCGCTGATCATCGCGAAAAGCAACGGCGACACCAAAATGCGCAGCATCGTGACGTAGTTCGCCGGAGTTGCAATTGCCGATGGGCCGTAGGACGGATCGCTCATGAGTCAGCATCCTCAGCAGGTGCTGCTCCACTGGCCACGAGGTCGGGACCAAGAGCATTGACGATGGTTACGGTCGCGAAACTTCCCTGTTCGAGGTCGGGGGCAACCATCACGATGCCATCAATTTCAGGGGCTTCACGCCACGTTCGACCACTACCCGGACTGTCCACGAGTACTTCGACCACCGAGCCAATCATTTCGTCACGTTTTGCGGCAGTTATTTGATCCTGCAGTGAAGTGAGTTCGGCAAGTCGTTCGGCAACGAGATTCTCGGGAACCTGATGTTCGAGGCCCGCTGCAAAAGTGCCGTCTTCGCGGGAGAACGGAAAGAAGCCGCACCAATCAAGACCCACAGACTCAACAAAATGAAGAAGTTGATCGTGATCCTCTTCGGTCTCTCCGGGATAACCAACAATGAAGTTTGAACGGAATGCGGCGGCTGGTTCTCGTCCGCGTATTGCTTCGATGCGCTTGGCGAACCGGTCGCCATCGCCCCAACGCTTCATGCCTCGCAACAGCGACGGTGAAACATGCTGTAGCGAAAGATCAAAATAGGGAACCCCGCTGCCACAAATCGTGTCGATGAGTTCATCGGTGAGGTCAGATGGATAGAGATACAACAATCGGACGCGGTCGACGCGTTGCGACACTGCCTTCATAAGCGGAACGATTGCACGTTCTCCGACGCCTTGATCGCGACCGTACGCAGCGAGGTCCTGAGCAACGAGAACAATCTCTCGGGCTTCAAGCGCGTCAACCTCAGCGAGAATGTCGTCGACCGAACGCGAACGCTGCTTGCCTCGAAAGGATGGAATCGCACAGAACCCGCAGGCACGATCACAGCCTTCAGCAACCTTGACATAGGCCCACGGAGAGCTGGACTTCGGCCGAGGAAGATTCAGCAAATCAAATGGTGAGGTTTTTGAACCGCGAGTTGAGCCAAGTGTTACCGGAACTCCGAACCCCGCCACCGAATCGATCTCCGGCAGCGCTTCGGAAAGTTCTTCGCCGTAGCGCTCGGCCATACAACCGGTGACGACAAGTCGGGCGCCAGGAGCGCGGACGGAATCGAGTCCGAGGATCGTGTCGATGGATTCTTGGCGAGCCTGCTCGACAAACGCGCACGTGTTGACCACAACGACGTCGGCCAACTCAGGGGATTCGGCCGGCACCAAACCGTCGGCCAGCATCGTTCCGACCAACTTGTCGGAGTCGACCTCGTTCTTGGGACAGCCGAGTGTTTCGATCCAGAAACTCTCGGTCATCGGTTCATCGTAGGCGTCAGTCCGCGCCGTCGAGTTCCTCGGGAGTCATCAGAACCGTTCGAGCCTTCGAACCCTCGGATGGACCGACGACTCCGCGCTGTTCAAGAAGGTCCATGAGGCGACCAGCCCGAGCGAAACCGACCCGAAGCTTGCGCTGCAGCATTGATGTTGAACCCAGTTGCGATCGAACCACGAGTTCCATCGCTTGGACCAGTAAATCGTCATCGTCATCGTCGCCGCCGGCCATGGCTCCTGCGCCACTACCTGTCGATGAATCCTCGGATCCTTGGACGGTCTCGTCATAGGTGATGTCTGAGGACTGTTGACGCCAGAAGGCAACAACAGCGCGAACCTCGTCTTCGGTGACCCATGCGCCTTGAATGCGCTGGGCGATGCTTGAGGATGGACCCAGCAACAACATGTCGCCACGGCCAAGGAGTTTCTCGGCACCACCCTGATCGAGGATGACTCGAGAATCAGCGAGGCTCGAAACCGCAAAGGCCAAACGTGCAGGAACGTTGGCTTTGATCACGCCGGTAATGACATTGACCGAGGGACGCTGAGTAGCGATCACCAAGTGGATACCCACGGCGCGAGCCATCTGCGCGATTCGACAGATCGATTCTTCGACGTCGCGCGCCGCAACCATCATGAGGTCATTGAGCTCGTCGACCACGACAAGAATGTACGGAAGTCGATGAAATTCGAGACCCATGTCGGGATCGTCAATCACTTCGCCCCGGTCGAATGCTGCGTTATAACCATCGATGTCGCGGAATCCCCGATCAGAGAGAAGGTCGTATCGACGCTCCATCTCTTTGACCGTCCACGCCAATGCGTTCGCAGCCTTCTTCGGGTTGGTGACGACCTGGGTCAACAAATGAGGAAGACGGTTGTACTGACCGAGTTCCACTCGCTTCGGGTCGATGAGGATGAGTCGCACCTGATCGGGCGTCGATCGCATCAAGATCGACGTAAGCAACGAGTTGATGCACGAGGACTTGCCGGCACCAGTAGCGCCAGCAATCAGAATGTGAGGCATCTTCGAAAGATCGGCCAACACCGAACGTCCGTTGATGTCACGACCGATCGCAACTTCAAGTGCATTCTTTGCGGCCTTCGCTTCGGGTGACGCAAGAATGTCGCCGACAGCAACTAACTGGCGATTGTCGTTCGGAACTTCAACACCGATGGCCTGTTTGCCAGGAATCGGGGCGAGGATGCGAACATCGGGTGAGGCCATTGCGTACGCAATGTCCTTGTGGAGGCTCGTGACCTTCGAAACCTTCACGCCGGGAAGAAGTTCCAGTTCGTAACGCGTAACGGTCGGACCAACAACCATTCCGACAAGCTTGGTGTGCACCCCGTGTTCGGCGAGTGCGGCTTCAAGAAGACGGCCGCGATCTTCAACCATCTTCTTATCGACTTGCTGGGCAACGCTCCGGTCGAGCATCTTGAGCGGTGGCAGCTTCCAGTTGACCTTGCGTTCCTTTAGTAGCGGCATGGTGAGCTGCTCGGACTTCGGCGGTGGCACATCGCCAGTCGGAACGTGAATATCGAGTTCGTCAGCAACGGGCTCATCGTCGGAACCGGCGACAAACAACAAAGAATCATCATCGAACGAATCGGCGGGTTCGCCTTCGGGGTCGATGAGTTCGGTGAGCATTGGCTCGGCCTCGTCATCCCATGAGTCCTCACCAGTTGAACTGCCGTCGTAAAGGATCGGCACAATGGTGTCCTCACCATTGTCGCCGTCTTCGCCCTCAGACTTGAGTTCGAACAATGAGCCCACACTGCGCTTCATCACACCCTGCACAGGTTTGACCCCATCGGCAGTTTTTCGCGCAGCAGTGCGCACAGAGATACCAGTCGCAATCACAAGACCAACAACAATCAGGGCAATAAATACAAGGCCAGCGCCCCACACTGCGAGCGCCTTTTCAAGCGGTGCGCCAACAAGAGCACCGACATAGCCACCCGCTGAGATGAAGTCATCAAGAGGCATGCCAAATTCAGGACGACCCTGCGTCAGATGCAACAAGCCAGATACGGCAATGAAAATCAATGCAACGCCGACCCCAAGACGCCCAGCGGAAAATCGTGGCGTGCCCTGCGCATCTCGAGGGCCGCGCAGTAGCAGTGCGCCACCAACGACGAGGACGGGCGGAAGAAAGACGCGGAGTCCACCAACAAGTGCACCGGCAACCTCTGCCAGTCCGCGGCCGAGCGGACCAGCAAGGTTGCCGTAGACGCCAAGAGCGGTCAGCAGCCCAAGTGCTACGAGCGCAACCCCCCATACGTCATGACCATGACCAGCGAATGCTTCACGAACCGGACCCGGAGGGCGAGCGGCGGCAGATGACCGACCCTTGGGCGCGGCGGAACGCCGCTTGGCACCGGGCTTCTTCGCGCTGGAGTTCTTGGTGGACGCTTTGCGCGTTGAGGACGATCGTTTCGGAGGACTCTGTTTTGTGGCCACAGGGGTACGCGTTTCTAACGTGGCCCCTTCTCCGCTCGCCGTCTATGAGGTTACCCAAACCGTCGGACATCGGTGCGGATAAGCCAAGGCTTGCCCAAATAGCCCGAGATTTCGACCGTATCGGCAGTAGCGTGCCCTCAACAGGGGGAAGGACCATCAATGGCCATCAAGCGTTTACTTGCGATTTTGTTCGCGGCTGTCCTCGGGTTCGCCGCAGTCGGCTGCTCATCAGACGATCAGAAGTCATCATCGACACCAGTAGAGGTGACGATGGTCAAGGGGTCGCCGGACCTCCCCGACTTTTACGGCGTACCCGACCCCCTGCCCGCAGGCAAGCCCGGCCAGCTCATCAATTCTGAAAACGTCGATGCACCAGGGCTCAACGGAACAATGTCGCGAGTGATGTACCACTCGACCACTATCAATGGTCAGGATATTGCGGTCACCGGACTCATCCTCATTCCAAAGGGGACCGCGCCAAGCGGCGGTTGGCCGATCATCACCTGGGCGCATGGTACGACTGGCATCGCCGACGCGTGCGCGCCATCACTCA
The DNA here is from genome assembly GCA_044350215.1 of Acidimicrobiales bacterium. Taxonomy (GTDB): domain Bacteria; phylum Actinomycetota; class Acidimicrobiia; order Acidimicrobiales; family Acidimicrobilacustridaceae; genus Acidimicrobilacustris. The sequence continues at coordinate 7,652 of JBILIB010000034.1, read as the reverse complement.
AGCCCGATGAGTTCGTCACGTTGGCGAACGGATTGCTCGACGCCGGCTACCTCGTCGTTGCTACCGATTATGAAGGACTCGGCACGCCCGGTCGTCACCCTTACATTGTTGGTGAAAGCGAAGCCCGCGGCACCCTCGACATCGTGCGCATGGCTCAAACGTTCCCCAACGCAAACGCCTCAAAGCGTTACGTGGTTTGGGGTCATTCTCAGGGCGGACATGCAGCAATGTTCGCTGGACACATCGCCAAGACCTACGCACCTGAGATTGAACTCGTCGCCGATGTTGCTGGCGCCCCCCCTTCACAGTTGCTCCTCATCAATGCAGCACTCCAAACCAGTCCCTACAAGCACTACATCGCAATGGTTGCTGCTGCCATGAATGCCGCGTATGGCGATCAGAAAGCTGATCTCACTCAGGTTCTTACCCCCGAGGGTCTCGACTTTTTGACGAACATCGACACGATGTGCAGTGGTGATCTCGGCAAGGCTGCCGCCGGCCTCGATTTCACGAAACTTCAGAAGGCTGACCCGTCGACAATTCCAGCTTGGAATCAACTCTTGAAGGACAACGACCCGGGGACCTTCACGGCGCCGATTCCCGTACCACTGCTCATCATCCACGGTGGAAACGATGAACAAATTCCCGTTGTTTCCTCCGCTGCCTTGTTTGATCAACTGTGCAAGATCGGTCAGGTCGAACAACGTTGGGTGTTTGCCAATCAATCACATGCCGGCGTGATCGCTCCGTCATTCAGTTCCATGATCAGCTGGATTGGCAATCGATTCGCAGGCAAGCCGATGCCCGACCCCATTGCTCCGGCTGGAGCAGTCGTTCAGTCCTGCCCCAGTAGTTAATCGAGCAGGTCACCATGGTCGCGACATGCGGCCTCATAACCAGCGGTGTGAACCTTCACACGCAAACGACGTCCGCACTCGGGGCAGAACCGCGGTGGATCAAGTTCGCGTCGACACGCAATATCTGGATGTTTGACCATCGCAGTGCCGCACCAACGGCAGTACGTCGTGGTCACACTCAAATGGCCTTGGACAGCGCGCCAATCGGCATCTGAAGATCAGACAGCATCTGCAGATCTTCTTCGGGTGAGCGTCCCAACGTCGTCAGGTAGTTGCCGACGATGAGGGCGTTGATTCCGGAGGTGAGACCGAGTGCTTGAAGTTCCCGCAAGGTGACTTCGCGTCCGCCCGCATAGCGCAGGATGACCGATGGGAGCCCGAGTCGGAACAACGAGATCCAGCGAATGGCCTCAAGCGGTTCAGTAAGCGGAAGACCAGCGAACGGCGTACCGGGGCGCGGATTCAGGAAGTTCAGGGGAACTTCGGCGGGATCAACAGCACGCAATTGACCGATGAGTTCCAGACGCTGATCGACTGATTCGCCCATCCCGAGAAGAACTCCGCAGCACAGTTCCATGCCCTGCTCGCGAATGAGTTGGCAGGTGTCGAAACGTTCCGCCCATGTGTGCGTGGTCACGACGTTTTCAAAGAAGGATTCTGCGGTCTCAAGGTTGTGGTTGTAACGATGAACGCCAACCTCGGCGAATCGTTTTGCCTGTGCCTCAGTCACGATGCCGGCGCTTACAGCAACATTGATACCGACTTCGTCCTGGACAAGCGGAACAAGCTCGCAGATGCGATCCATCGTGCGTTCATCTGGTCCACGGATGGCCAGCACGATGCAGAATTCCGTGGCACCAAGCGCAGCAGTTTCACGCGCAGCGGCAAGCACGTCAGCGGTGTCAAGGAATGGCATGGCTTGAACTGGAGATTCGAACTTCGCTGACTGACTGCAGAAGTGACAATCCTCGGGGCAGCCACCGGTCTTGGCAGAAAGAATGCCTTCGACCTCGACCGTGTCGCCACACCATTCGAGACGGACTTCGTGGGCGAGCGCTGCGAGGGCCGGCACTGCCGAATCGGGAACATCGGCAAGCACAGCGAGTTCCTCGAGGCTCAGTTGGCGGCGTTCATCGAGCAGTGCAACACCCGCCGCACGGATGGCAGCACGAGCCGCTTCGGGGGTAAGCCGGTCGCGAATCTCGGCAGGAACTTTCGGAGTGAGTGAGACGGGCACATCAGGCATGGCGCAAGGGTACGCGGCGGAAACCCTAGGGGCGAACGCCGGCTCAGGCTTCCATAACGACGGGCACGATCATCGGCCGCCGCTTGGTCTTTTCGTTCACGAAACGGCCCGCCGCCCGCCGGACGACTCGCTGGACGTTCTCGATGTCACTGCGGCCATTCCGGAAGAGATCGGCAATAGCCTCTCGTACCTCCTCGGCGCACTGATCGAGCAGTTCCTCTGCCTCGGGAGCATGGACCCAACCTCGGGTGATGATTTCGGGACCGATCATGGTGGTGCCGTGTTCGATGTCGACACCAACGATGACGACCACGACGCCCTCTTCGGCAAGTACTCGACGGTCGCGAAGAACGCCTGAACCCACGTCGCCAAGGATGCCGTCGACATAGAGATAGCCAGATGGCACCTGTGCTGTGGGACGAAGGCCCGTGTCGTCGAGTGTGACCTGGTCGCCATCGGTGCACACGATGATCTTCGAAGCAGCAACACCCATCGTGCGGGCCAACTTTGCGTGGGCCACAAGATGGCGGTACTCGCCGTGTACGGGAATGAAATGTTCGGGTCGGGCGATCGACAAGAACATCTTGAGATCTTCGGCTTTGGCGTGACCCGACGCATGGACATCGGAAATTCCCGAGTGCACGACTTCAGCGCCCGCACGCACCAAACCATCGATGACTTTCGAAACGTCTGTTTCGTTACCGGGAATCGGATGCGAACTCATGATGACAACATCGGTACCGCTGAGCGTGAGCCAACGGTTCTCGTTTGCTGCCATTAGCGCAAGCGCTGACATTGGTTCGCCCTGTGAACCGGTCGAAATCACACAAACCTTTTCAGGAGGAAGATCGCCTACATCGGCAATATCCATAAGGCGCGATTCAGGAATGTTCAGCAAACCCATTTCACGGGCCATACGAACGTTCTTCTTCATCGACATACCCATCGTGGCGATAACTCGATCAAAAGAAATTGCGGCATCGGCGATTTGTTGAACGCGATGGATGTGGCTGGCGAAGCAGGTCGTGATGATGCGACGGCCTTCGTAACGATGGAAAAGGTCGTAGAGGACAGCGCCTACCGAGGTTTCTGACGCAGCGTGTCCGTGCTCTTCGGCATTGGTGCTGTCAGACAACAGCAAACGAATACCTTCGGTAGATGCAATAGCGCCGATACGCGCTAGATCGGTGAGCCGACCATCGACTGGCGTGAGGTCGAGTTTGAAATCGCCGGTGTGCAAGATCACACCTTGGGGCGTATGGAACACCGTCGCGATGCCGTGCGGCACAGAGTGAGTAACCGGAATGAATTCAACATCGAACGGACCGATCATTCGACGTTCGCCGTCAACAACCGGAATGAATTCGGTTCGATTCAGCAAACCTGCTTCCTCGATGCGATTACGAGCAAGACCAAGAGTCAGCGCCGATCCATAAATCGGGAACTCAAGCTCACGCAGAAGAAATGACAGGCCGCCGGTGTGGTCTTCGTGGCCATGTGTAGCAATACATCCGATGATGCGATCGGCGTTCTCGCGCAGATAAGTGAAATCAGGAAGGACAAGATCGATCCCGAGCATGTCGAGATCGGGGAACATCAGACCGCAATCAAGAAGAAGGATCTTGCCTTCCAATTCGATACAGGCGCAGTTACGGCCGATTTCACCAAGACCACCGAGGAACGTCACCGAAACTGGTGTCCCTTGGGAGTCTCGAACCTTCGGGGCTTTCTCTGACGCGTCGGCCTTGTTGGACTTGGCCTTTGATTTCGACTTGGGCTTTGTTCCGTCGCGACTCACGCGTACAACCGGCGATGCACCGCAAGGGCGCGTTCTTCGAGATCGTCAGGACCGAATCCCATCGGAGGTCGACATGGACCAGCAGGTTGACCAATAGCCCGCAACATCGCCTTGGTCGGCACCGGGTTTGGGTTGAGATCGCCAGTTTCGAACTCGTAACTCTCGATCATTCGAGCGTTCAGTTGCTGCGCACGAGCGATGTCGCCAGCCTGGAATGCACCAATCATCTGTGCCATCACCGGAGCGGCCCAATGGGTAGCAACTCCGATCACGCCGACGGCACCAACCGCAAGAAGCGAAAGTGTGAGCGGATCGTCACCGCTGAAGACTTCAAATCCGTCGGGAGCCTCGGCGATAAGACGGGCGGTTGCTCCAGGATCGCCTGCTGCATCCTTAAGCCCAACCACGTTGGGAATCTCATTGGCCATGCGGAGAATGAGATCAGAGCCAATCTTGCGACCGGTACGCACGGGAATGTCGTAGACGATGACGGGCAATTCCGTAGCGGCGCAGACATGGCGGAAATGCGCTTCAATTCCCGCCTGTGAGGGACGGTTGTAATACGGAGTAACGATGAGGACAGCATCCATGCCCGCATCATCGGCGGCCGAGGTGAGTTCGGCGGCATGACGGGTGTCATTTGTTCCCGACCCAGCAATGAGCGGAACGTCGACCGCTGCTCGAACCGTGCGCCACAACGCAATCTGTTCCTCGTCGGTCAGACAGGCAGCCTCGCCAGTCGTGCCACTAAGTACGAGGGCATCGTTACCTTGAGCGACAAGCCAGCGCGCCAGTTCTGCGGCACCTTCATGGTCGAGTTCGCCATCGGCGCTGAATGGAGTGACCATTGCGGTGATCACCGAACCGAAACGTGACATAGATGTCACCGTACCAGCGCACCCCGCCATACTTTGGCGGATTTGAAGAGAAACGCGAGGGGCCTCTCAGCGAGCAGAAGCGACTTCACCCTCGGCAAGGGCGAAGGTCTCGTATTCCTCTTCGGTATCGGGCATGTGTTCGAAGTCGATTACACCGAGTTCGGTGAACTTCGTGCGGAGCCATGCATCACCAGCGTCAAGAAGGCCGAGCTTCTTACAGTTCGGGACGATCTTGGCAAACAACATTTGCTGGAACAGTTGCTGGGCCGGATCTTGCATCACGACGGTGACAGCTTCTTTTACCGGGACTCCCATGCGATCCCACACTTCCTGCTGGAGGAAGCGATCACGCATTCGAACTGCGGCTTCAAACGCGAACTCTTGACGTTCACGAATTTCCGCCTGCGTGAGCTCCTCGTAGTACTCCTTGAGCGTGAGAACACCAAAGGCAACGTGGCGAGCTTCATCGCTCATGACATAACGAAGCAATTGCTTGAGCAGCGGTTCGGTTGTCATCTGGTGCATGAAGCCAAAGGCAGCGAGAGCAAGTCCTTCAACCATGATCTGCATGCCCAAATAGGTCATGTCCCAGCGGCTGTCCATGACAATGTCGTCGAGCAGCATCTTGAGATGGGCGTTGACCGGGTAGTGGCCTGACAACTTCTCGTTGAGATACTTGGCAAATACCTCGACGTGACGGGCCTCGTCCATTACCTGCGTTGAGGCGTAGTACTTGGCGTCGATCCACGGAACGGTTTCCACGATCTTGGCAGTGCAGAGCAGCGCGCCCTGTTCGCCGTGCATGAACTGACTCAGAGTCCAGTTCTGTGACTGGATACCAAGCTCTGTCCACTCCTTTTCGCCCCACTTTTCGAAGATGGTTCCGGTGACATCGAGACCCACACCACGGTTATTGGCAGCCTGATTGGCCACCACAACGGCCTCTTGGTCGACATTGATCGACCAGTCGAGATCAGTCTCACCGTTCCACTGCGAATTTTTTGCCTTCTCGTACAACTTGTTGAGTGCAGGGCGAGCACCCTTTTCATAGTCCCACGTGAAAATTGCATCGGCGTTGTCCTTCACGGCGTGAATCGATGCCTCGACGTCGGTGTTGGAGATCATGAGGATCTGCTCAACATCATTCACATCGCGTCGACCAATGATTTCTTCGGTGCTGGCCATGGTGCTCTCCTTCTCAGAAACTACGAATGGGATTGGGAAGACCTGCGTCAAGCGCAGGGGTGAGGCTGGGAATTAAGAATGTGTCAACAAGGGCTCGGGCGAGTTCTGCGTCGGTGATGTCGATAATTGGATTGGGCGACCGAAGGTGGTCGGTGACAACTCGGGCACACCACTCGCCTACGTGCGCCGCAACTGCGGGTTCGACGAAGCGCGAGAAGTTTGCGGTGCCCCATTCAGAGGCTCGCTCGAAAAGCGGTTCAATCCGAACCGGCGAAATGAGCGTTGCAATCGTGTCGGGTTCGTCAATCAACAACTGTTGCAAAACGGCATCGTTCGAAAGCGCGAGCACTGCGATATTGATCGTGCCTGCCACTGCTTCCGCCAGCGTTGCAGCGTGATCAGTGACCTGTGAACACGACGCAAAAATGCGATCGACCCCTTGTCCCAGTGTGACGTCGAGAAGTTCGGCTCGACCTCCGGGGAAATAGCGATAGACGGTCGCTCGACCACACTCGGCCGATGAGGCGATGTCATCAACACTCGTTGCCCGGAGACCTTGTGACGCGATCAGACGAGCAGCGGCCGCGACGATTCGATCGGGGACCGAAATGTCTTGTTTCGGAGAGGCAATGAACGCCGCTGACATGAGTGAGACATTATCGGAGAATCTGTCTCACTGTCGGGTCAGGCGAGCTGAGCCCCATCTGACGCTTCCAGCACCTCAGCATCATCGCCGTCCATCTGTTTGCGCTTGGCATATCGGCGCAGGAGAAGGGGGTACACGATGATCGTAAGGAGCGAAAACGCGAACCACTGCAATGCGTAACCAAGGTGGGGACCTTGTGAGAGTTCCGGCAGTGGCACTGGAACGGGCAAATCGATTTGTTGAGGCTCCTGATCCCGCAACGAGATGTACCCCGGGATCATGCGTTCCTCAACCTGTTGGGCAAGACGCCCTACGTCAAGGCGAGTAAGCACACGAAGGGTTCCGGCCTCAGGATCTTTTGGGGATGAAACAAGCCCGTTCGTTTCGCGAACCTGGGATTGCCGCAGGAGCCCCTGGACTGTCACGGTCCCCGCCGGTGGAGCAAAGTCGTCCCAAGGTCCGTCGGCGGTATAGGAGTACGGCACCCAACCCCGGTTGATCGCGACCGCCGAACCGTCGGCCTGAACCAATGGCGTCACCACCCAAAACCCCGGCGCACCGTTGTTTGTTCGATTCGTAACGAGAACTTGAGCCTCGACCAGATACCTACCGGTGACATACACCGGTTGATAATCGGCCGCCTTCACCTGCTCAGTTGTTGCTGCCGTACCTGCAGGAAGGACGGTCGAAAGCGGTTGCGGTTGTTGTTTCATCGCATTCGTTACAACAGCATTGGAAGCTTTTCGTTCATCAAGTCGATTGAGTTGCCAGAAACCGAAATTGATCATCATTCCGACAACTACAAGAACGAAAATATGCGAAAGGATCCAACGAGGTTTGAGCAGGAACCGATACACCTAAGTCAGGTTAGGCGTGGCGAACTGCGCCCCGGCAATCGGGGCGCAGTGACCAGTATTTGTTCAGACCGTCGGCAGGATGTAGCCAGTGAATTGGTCCCGAAGGTCTCGCTTCGAGAACTTTCCAACTGAAGTCTTCGGGATTTCGTCGAGGAACACCACATCATCGGGTAGCCACCACTTCG
>JBILIB010000033.1:0-18540 GCA_044350215.1 Acidimicrobiales bacterium | reverse complement strand
GATGAACACCATGTCGGCACCCTTGAGTGCCTCTTCGATTTCGTCGATATGCCCTTCGGCTGCGGCACGGCCGATGTCGGGATCGGAACCAGCCCCGAGTCCCTTGGTGAGGTCACGACCGATGTCAAGCTTGACGTCGGCATCGCTCATGAGCAGCGCCTGAGCATCGGTGTTCACCGCAATGAACTCGACCCCCTTGAGTCCGGCGTCGATCATGCGATTGACGGCATTAACGCCACCACCACCGACACCGACGACCTTGATCACCGCGAGATAGTTCTGCGGACTGGCGGCCATGGGGAGCTCCTTCGAGAGAAATACAGGACGGACTTCGGGAAGAAATAGACGAACTGGAGCGAGGTTACTCGCCCCAAAGGGCTATTTCGGGGTTCTCACAACCACAGGGGTCGAGGGATTGACCACATTGATGGTGGCGAGGTCCCGCTGGTCGACCTGGCCCATCACGGTCCGTAGTGAGTCGACCTTGGCCGGTAGGTCTGCAGGAGGTCCCATAATGACGATGCCCTGGGGCTTCAGCGCCAGATTGAGTGAACCGTCCGGGGCAGTTGCAATCCCGGCGACTCGGGTTCGCATTCCCGGGGTAAGTAACGAGGCCACCTCGAGGGCGCCAGAAACGCCCTCGACAAGCGTTCCCGGGGCTCCCGCCTCAACCCCAATGAGAACCGTCTCGACTCCGTCTCCGGCGGTTTGGACGCCAATCACTCGGCCAGACCCGTCAATAAGCATCGCAACACCGTCGGCAGAAGCTGCGATCGCTACTGGCACCCGCTCTGACACGGTAATAGTCACCAAACCGTCCCACTTTCGAACCACTAACGCGGTCTCGATGTAGGGAAGTTCGCGAATACGAGATGCTGCGGCTGAAGTATCAACTTCAAGAAGGGCCTCGCCCGGGCGAAGTCCAGAGATAGCGATGATCTCATCTGATGTCGTTAGAACCGCACCTCGTACCTCGATGCGATCGACATCGAGTAGCGGGGTTCGCGTAATGAACCAAGCACCGACGAGTACAGCCGCGACGACCGTAGCGATAAGCCACCAACGACCACGTCGTCGGCGCTTCTCGGTTTCAACAGCGTCGCGACGCGCCGCAATGCGCGGATCAATATCGGAACTGGCTCCCGATCGATCGCGCAGTCTGATGGCCATCAGGCGAAGTCCTCGACCCGTTGAGCACCAGCAGCCGCGGCGACCTGCGGGGCAAAACCGAGAAAATGAGTTTCCGCGTGCAGATCCACACCGCAGTGGTCGCGCACCTGCGCACGAACGAGTGCCATCAGCATCGCTACATCGTTCGCTGAACCGCCATCGTCGACCTGAATGAAGTTCGCATGTTTGTTCGATACTTCTGCTGAGCCGAACCTGAGTCCTTTCGCTCCGGATTCGTCAACAAGTCTGCCGGCCGAGTCGGGGCGCGGGTTCACAAAGACAGAACCGGCATTGGCCCCGCCCGGTTGATTTTCTCGCCGCCAACGAACGATGTCCGAGATATCGGTTTCGGCCACAGATCGTTCTCCCACGGCAAGCGCGAGTTCGGCTTCAGCCACGACGAGTGAACGACCAAGCATCGAAGAGCGGAATCCGAGGCCAAGATCAGCCAACGACAGTTGCCCTTGGTCGCCCGTTGCGAGATCCACAACGCGCACCATCACAAGCGATTGCGTCATATCCGAACCGTGACCGCCAGCATTCATACGAATTGCTCCGCCGATAGAACCGGGAACACCAACGGCCCACTCGAAACCAGTAAGTCCCGCTGCTGCAGTACGACGGGCGACGATCGGGAGCGGAGCTGCTCCACCAGCGCGAACAGTTGTGCCCGAGATATCGATTGACGCGAGACCATCGCCGAGAGTGATGACGATGCCATCGAAACCTTCATCGGCAACGAGGAGATTTGAACCACGCCCCACCACAGCAAATTGTGTACCCGACCTAGCGATCAGTTTTCCGATCACCTCAAGGTCAGATATTGATTCGACTCGAACACGAATCGAAGCCCGACCGCCAACTCGATAGGTCGTGAGTTCACCAAGAGCAGCATCGCGTTCACTGCGTTCGCCGAACGCCGTCTCAAGTTCGTGAGCGACCGCGCTGAGGTTCATGACGCGCCCCCATGGACAAGAAGCGGAAGAACTTCGTCGGCGAGTTTGGTGATATCCCCAGCGCCTAGCGAAAGGCACAGGTCGCCTTCTCGAAGCTCCTTGGCAAGAACTTGCGCTAGGCCAGAACGATCGGCGACGTACAGGACTTCCTGCTCGGGATGAGCATGGTTGACCGCATCGACGATGAGTTGCCCGGTGACTCCTTCGCGAGGGGCTTCACCTGCTGGGTAGATACCGGTGAGCACAAGTACATCGGCATCGACAAACGCGTCGGCATACTCGCGCCATAACGATTGGGTACGGCTATATCGATGGGGCTGAAAAACCGCGACCACTCGGCCCCAATTTCCGTCACGACCAGCCGATATCGCAGCCTGAATCTCGGTGGGCAGGTGGGCATAGTCGTCGATGAAAACCACGCCACAAGCCTCTCCCCGAGTTTCAAACCGACGACGCACACCACCAAAGTTTTTGAGCGCCGCCGTACACGCCGAGAACGGGACCCCAAGTTCGAGGGCTAATGCGATCACTGCGCACGCGTTGAGTGCATTGTGCGCACCAGGGACGGGAAGGTGAATGTGTCCGACCTGCTCGCCATGTTGCACAACATCGAAATCGGTTCCTGAACGTGAACTTTTCACATTCAGCATGCGCACGGTGGCGTCTTCAGATTGACCATAGGTAATTGCACTCGTGCCACGAGCGATCACAGCGGTCTCGGAATCGTCGGCACACAAGACCACTGGTCCGCGAGTTGCTGAAATGAACGTTTCAAATGCGGAACGAAGATTTTCGAATGAGCCGTGATATTCAAGATGATCGGCTTCGATATTGGTGACGATGAGTGCTTCATGGTCGATGGTGAAGCCCGAGCCGTCACTTTCATCAGCCTCTAACACGAACCATTCACCCTGGGCCCACTTCGCGTTAATCCCGAGTTGTCTGATGTCGCCACCGATGAGGAATGACGGGTCGAGACCCGCTTCGAGCAAGACCAATGCGAGCATCGACGACGTGGTCGTCTTTCCATGCGTGCCCGTTACTGCAATTGTGCGGCGCTCAGAAGCCATCGCTGGCAACAGTGCGGTACGACGGACAACGGGAATCGAACGGGCACGTGCGGCAAGTACTTCGAGATTGTCGTCTGGAATCGCCGTGGAAACGACGATGAAATCGGTTTCGGTAGCGAGGTTGTCGGCCGAATGTCCGACGAACACGACGACACCTTCAGACCGGAGGCGATCAAGAACCGCTGATTCGACAACGTCGCTTCCGGTTACCGAGTGACCCATGCCAACAAGGGTCGAGGCGATCGCTGACATCCCCGGACCACCGACGCCGACCACATGGATCGATCGAGCAGTCCCAAGTGACGGACACGGATCGCTTTCATGAGCGGCGGGCATGACGCTCCACGAGTTCAGCAACGACATCGGCAGCATTGGGTTGAGCCAACGTGTGCGCCGCGATTCCCATTCGTTCAAGTTGCGAAGGATCGTCGAGTAACGGATCAACTTCGGCGACGAGTCGGTCGCCGTCGAGTTCCGCGTCAGGAATAAGCCGGGCCGCTCCGACCTTCACGAGAGCAGCAGCGTTTGCGCTTTGGTGGTCGCGAGGCGCTTGGGGCAATGGCACCAGCACACCTCCAACGCCAACTTCAGCAAGCTCAGCAACAGTCGTACCCCCGGCGCGACCGATTAAGAGATCAGCTGCAGCGAGAACCGTGTCCATGTGGTCTTCGTAGCGCACAGCGACGTACTCGAGAGCGTCGCCCCGTGGAAGCGAGTCCTGCACCGATTCCCAGTCTCGAGAGCCAATCACATGACGAATGGAAAGATCGCTCCGCTCCGACCACTTCGGCACAGCAGCAAAAACGGCTTCGTTCACTTTGCGTGATCCGAGTGATCCCGTGATCACCGCAACAAATATCCGATCACCGGAAACTCCCAGTGTTGTTCGTGCACCCTCGCGGTCACGCTTTCGGTTGATCGCAAGAACTTCCGGACGAACCGGGTTTCCAGTCACGACACTGCGCGGCAAATCAGTTTCAGCGAATGGAACGGCACAGGCTTTCGCGAATCGACCAGCAAGACGATTTGCTGCTCCTGCGCGAGCGTTCTGTTCCATCACGACGATCGGGACTCGCCAGATCACCGCACCAACGGTGCAGGCGATGCTGGCATATCCACCCAGGACTAGGACCACTTTCGGACGTCGGCGACGAACAATGCTGATCCCCTTCGCCACCGCTCGTAGAAGACCCCAAGCCGCCGCGATGTTTTCAAGGGTTAGACGACGCTGGATACCGCGTCCGGGCAGCAGCGTGACAGCAAAGCCCGCATCGGGCACCAGCGTTCGCTCGAGCCCCCGTTCGCTTCCAACAAAATGAATCGACGAGCTGTCGTGCCCCCGATCGACAAGTGCCCGCGCAACCGCCAAACCCGGAAGTACGTGGCCTGCAGTTCCACCACCGGCCACGAGGGCATAGGTGGCGGAATCGGCAACGGGCCGACCCCTCATCAGCGTCCCTGTCGAGCGATGTTCAGGAGAATGCCGGAGGCCGCCATCGTGACGACAAGAGACGAACCACCCGCAGACACAAATGGCAGCGGGACACCCGTGATGGGAAGGACACCTACACAGGCGCCAACATTGATGAATGCCTGAATAAGGATCCACGTTGTGATTCCCGTGGCCAACAACATTCCAAAACGATCACGGGCATGAAGCGCGGTGCGGATACCAAGAAGAGCAAACGCAAGAAATACTCCGATCACAAGCACTGACCCGACGAGGCCGATCTCTTCGCCGATGATCGCGTAAATAAAATCGGTGTGTGCCTCGGGAAGGAATCCCCACTTTGCTCGCCCCTGACCAAGGCCGGTACCCAGAACTCCACCGTTCGCAAAGCCAACCTGACTCTGAAGGCTTTGGTAGCCGGTGTAGAGCGGGTCGGCCCATGGATCGCGGAATGACATCAGTCGGCGCCATCGGTAGGGCTCAGTAACCGCAAAGAACAAGGCCCCTCCGACCAATAGCCCCGAAAAGAGAGCGAGAGGTTTTGCGGGAACACCGCCAACAAAAAGCATCACGAGAACAATCGTGGCGAGAATGATCGTTGTACCCAGATTCGGCTGTGCCATGAGCATTGCCGCGAATGCAACAAACACAATTGCGATGGGACGCAGTACCGCCTTCCAATCGCGAATCTGGCCAACACGGCGGGTAAGGGTGTCGGCCGCGTAAAGAATGACGGCGAGTTTCACGAATTCGGAGGGCTGCATGCGCAGAGGGCCCCAGCCAATCCAACGCGAGGAACCGTTTACCGATACGCCAAGTCCTGGAATTAGCACTGCAACCATGAGCCCTGCGGAGCCGAAGAGGATCAACTTCATCCACTTCGACAACTTTTCATAGGAGTAGCGGCTCATGAAAAACATCGCGCAACACCCAATGACAAACCAGAGCGCCTGAAGGCGGAACTGATACCACGAGGTTCCGTACTGATAGAGCGCCGTTACCGATGATGCAGACAAGATCATCAGCAAGCCAAAGAGGTTGGCGGCAATAACGACGAACCAGAGAACCTTAAAATTGGTAGTGCGCGGCTGCAGTTCGCGGGCTGAACGCAGCAATCGACCGACGGTGGGCCGCTTTTCGGCGACAGTCGCACTCATTGCGCTTCCTCCGTCATGAATCCGGGGAGAGCACGCACCGCATCGGTGAACTGATCGCCTCGATCCCCGTACGACGTAAACCAGTCGAACGACGTGCATCCAGGAGAAAGCAGAACCGCATCTCCAGGCTGGGAAAGCTCCGCTGCCGCTGCTACCGCGTCAGCGATTGAGGTTTCGATAACACGAATTTCGCAACGCCCGTGAAAAGCCTTGTGCACTTCAGCGGCAGCTTCGCCGATCGCCACAACTGCCCGTACCGGGGGTACATGCGCCCCAAGAGCAGCAAGATCGAGGCCCTTATTGCGTCCGCCGGCGATAAGCACAACAGAATCGAATGCCTGCAGCGCAGTTTCGACAGCATGCGGAGTTGTTGCCTTCGAATCGTCGTACCAGCGCACGCCATCAACCTGGCCGACGTAGTGCACCCTGTGATGCAGCCCTCTAAATGAGCGAAGCGTATGTCGGACGCCCTCGACAGTTGCTCCTGCAGCCAACGCCGCCAGTGATGCGGCGAGTGCATTAGTGATGTCATGGGGAAAAGAACGCGGAAGTTCGTCGACGGCAATGAGTTGAGTTCGGTCCGGCAAGCAAAGCCAGCCGTCGGACACCGTGGCATCGGCGTTGGTCCCGGCTCCCCCGAAAGTGAGCGTCGAAACCTCGGGGTTGCGATTTGCGAGTACGACCGGATCGGTCGCCGACGCTATTGCAACGCCGGAGACGGCATCGAGATCTTTCCAAATCGACGCCTTCGCTGATTCGTACGACGAAAGAGAAGCATGTGCGTCGAGATGGTCGGGCGCGAAGTTCAGCCACACAGCAACCGACGGTCGGAACCAACGTGTTGTCGCCAAACGGAAAGAAGAAGCTTCAACAACAAAGACTTCGATCGCGGGGTCGGAAATAGCCTCAACCAAGGGGGTTTCGGTATTGCCGCAAGCCATCGACCGGATACCTGAGGCGAGAAGCATCGCAGTGACCATGGTCGTAACTGTGGTTTTTCCGTCGGTGCCGGTGATGGCGACGATCGGACGAGAATCCCATCGATCGGCGAGATCAAACTCCGATTCGATTGCAACTCCTTCCGCCTCAGCAACTCCGAAGATGGGGTGAGATTCGGGAATTCCGGGGCTGGGAACGACAAGATCGCACCCTGAGACAAGGCGCGTGAGATCGTGCGGCGAAGGTGACTCAACCAGTTCCACTCCCATCGATGCTGCCTCAGCGCGAATCACGTCGGTGGGATGCTCATCGACCGCCACAACTGAAACGCCTCGAGAGGTAAGCGCCGTCGCGACTGCTCGGCCTGTGACGCCAAATCCGAAGACAAGTGCCGACCGCAATGGGCCGCGTGCCGGCGCGTCCATCAGTTGATTACTCCCGGCAATCGCACGAAGTCGGCGTAATAGAGACCCAAAGCCAGGGCCGTGAACAGACCAGCCACAATCCAGAGTCGAATGATCACCGTGGTTTCAGGCCATCCTGCAAGTTCGAAGTGGTGGTGAAGAGGCGCCATTCGGAAAATGCGTCGACCGAACGCTCGATAACTCCCGACCTGAAGAATGACCGAAACTGTTTCCATTACGAAGAGGCCGCCGACAATTGGCAGAAGCAGGATCGTGTTGGTGCTCAGCGCGAGTGCTGCGAGCCCTGCACCAATTGCTAGAGCTCCGGTATCACCCATGAAGATTCGAGCCGGCGCTGCGTTCCACCACAAGAATCCGGCAACGGCTGCCGTCATCGACGCCGCAACAACAGCGGTATCGAGGAAGCTTTCATCGCCGTAGATCGAGTTATTGCGGAAGCCCCAGAAGGCGATCACGGTGTACGCCGCAAATCCAAAGATTGAGGCACCAGCAGCGAGCCCATCGAGGCCATCAGTGAGGTTCACCGCATTTGTCGTGGCATAGAAGATGACGACGGCCAGAACCACCCAACCGACCTTTCCGATTTCAATGCCCGGAAAATCGAATCGAGTGAACGACAACGTGGTCGTGACGTTGGTAAACGTCAGCATAGAAACTGCGTAGGCGACAGCAACAGAAAGAAGACCAAACGTCTTTGCCCTCTTCGTCAACCCAAGGTTGCGCTCGCGAAATACTTTGATCGAGTCATCGAGAAGACCAACGAGTCCGGCAGCAATGATCGCAGCCATGCAGATCAATCCACGTCGGGTGAAGACAGCTCCATTGAGATCACTCACAAACCACCCAACCGCAGCGGCCGCCACAAAGGCCAGACCACCCATCGTGGGTGTACCTGCTTTGGTGATGTGACCCTGGGGGCCATCTTCGCGAATGGGCTGTCCAATACCGCGATGTTCGAGCCATGAGATCAAAAGACGTGTGCCAAATAACGAAAGACCAAGTGAAATTGCTGCAGCAATGAGGAGGCGAATCATCGAGCGGCCTCCAGTTGTTTCCATTCCTCGAATGCAACGAGACGGTCATCGAAAGGAGTGGTTGAGTCACCAATTATCTGAACGGTCTCGTGGCCCTTGCCGGCCAGAAGAACGATGTCTCCGGGCGCTGCACTTCGGAGAGCCGTGGAAATCGCTGTCCGACGGTTGGGTTCCACGATGATTGAACTTGCTCGTGGACTCGACACCCGCTGCACACCTTCCAAAATCGAAGCGATGATCTGATCAGTCGATTCAGACCTTGAATTGTCTGCAGTAATAATGACCGAGTCGGCACGCTGCGCTGCGGTTTCTCCCATCATCGAGCGCTTGGACCGATCCCGATCGCCACCGCATCCAAAGACGATGATGACGCGACCATCGACAATGTCACCGGCAGCGCTAAGGAGCTGCTCAAGGCCATCAGGGGTGTGTGCATAGTCAACGATGATCGCGAATGGCTGCCCGGCATCGACTCGTTCGAATCGCCCTTCAACAACGAGTGGGAGGGAAAGCCCTTCAGCGACTGTTGCGTCGTCGATGCCCAAGACTCGAGCAGCGTGAGCGGCACCTAGCGCGTTACTCACGTTGAACAATCCACCAAGGGGAAGTGAGATTGCATGCCCGCGCCACCGAAAGGTCGAACCATCAACTGAGAGCTGCAACTCTTCGACTTCATCGAGCGAATAGCCATTGGTGGGAACAGTTGCAGCATCGGCAAGAAGTCGCCCATAGGGGCTGTCGAGATTCACAACTGCCGCTTCGCAACGTTCGGGGGCAAAGAGACGAGCCTTCGTTTCGAAGTACTCCTCTATCGAACCGTGGTAATCAAGGTGATCACGACTCAAGTTTGTGAACAACGCAACGCGAAACTTCATTGCATCGACGCGGCGTTGGTCGATCGCATGAGACGAAACTTCCATCGCGACGACTTCGACACCTGCATCACGCCATTCGGCCAAACGGCGTTGGAGGTCTGGGGACTCAGGAGTCGTACGTGCACCAGAAAGAGTCCCGAGTACCTCAACATTTCGTCGAGCCGCCTTGAAGATGTTTCGGAGCATCCACGTCGTCGTGGTTTTCCCATTTGTTCCAGTCACTCCAACGACGACAAGATCTTCGGCCGGATGCCCAAAACACGCTGCCGACACTGTCGCCATCGCTTCCCGCACGTTCGAAACCACAAGTTGAGGAACGTCGACAGCAACACGATGATCTACGAGCAGCGCAATTGCTCCGGCAGCGACGGCCTCAGCGGCATAGAGGTGTCCGTCGTCAGAAACTCCGGGGACACAGCAAAAAAGTGAACCGACTCGAACATGACGAGAATCAAAATTCACGTCAGTGATTTCCAGATCATCGAATGATGGTGAGCCATCGGCGCCCACCATCTCGACCTCATTCAGTTCGGCAACGATCGTCGCCAGTCGCACATGTCACCTCACCGATGCGGTTCTACGCGCCGCCGTCGTTGTCGTAGTTGACGCTGGTGGGGCGATCGTGGTCGGTGTCGAGAATGCAATCGCTTCAGGTGAGCCCGCAGTCAACGCGCGTACCCGATCGCCGTCGGTAACAATTGCCTGGGTTGAGGAACTCGGGAGTCCAAGCACTGCAGAGACTGGAGCTCCTCCAAGTGCAATATCAGTTGCAGCGGGAGCAATCCCGAGACGATTGAGTGCAAACGAACCGAGTTTCGAAAAAACCGGAGCAGCTGTTGCGCCACCGGTGTAGGCGCCACTCGGTTCATCAATCATGACGTAGACCGAGAGCGCTGGCTGTTGGGCAGGCACAAAACCAACAAAGGTTGACTGGTAGCGAACAACGCCCATCTTGTCGATGTAGCCACCACCTTGCTGCGGCTTCCGAGAGGTGCCCGTCTTCCCGGCGACCGAGTAGCCGTTGATGGCAGCAAGACGACCGGTCCCCTCATCCACCACGTTGCGCAACATGATGTTCATCTTGTCGGCAGTACCCGCACTCACTGCCCGATGTGAATCTCCGGCAGCAGTCGGATGTTCGACACCATCGGCATCGACGGTCGAGTCAACCAACTTCGGTCCCACGTACATGCCCTGGTTTGCGATCGTGTTGTAAGCGAAGAGCATTTGCATCGGCGTTACCGAAATACTCTGACCAATTGCAATCGAAGGAAGTGACGTCCCGGAGTACTTCGACGGAGCAAGCACTGAACCAGGTGCTTCATTTGGGAAATTGAGAGAAGTCTTTGATCCGAAACCGAAAGCCTTCTGCGCGGAATACAACGCTTCTTTGCCCAGGCCTTGGCCGATTTTGATCGTCCCAACATTCGAAGAATGAGTGAGGATCTGAGCGGTGTCCCAAGTAACCGTTCCGCGGCCTTCGGATTCACCAAATTCAGCGTCGTAGATCCTGAGCGATGGTGGAAGATTGAATTGCGAAGTCGGACTGATCTGACCTGCATCCATCGCTCCAGCGAGAGTGACAATCTTCATTACTGAACCCGGTTCGTACTGAGTTGTCAGAGCTGAGTTGTTCGAACTCACGCGCACAGCGCCAGTCTCAGGATCAAGGACCATGTCGGCGATCGCCAAGACTTCACCCGTACCGGGCTTACTGACAATCGCAATGCCACCCTTTGCTCCGGTGGCCTTCACCTGTTCGCCGAGCAAGCGCTCGGCCTCAAACTGAATCGACTGATCGATGGTCAGTTTGAGGTCGTCACCTTTTTGCGCAGGAGTAACAGAATGGTCACCAACAGCAATCGTTTGACCTCGCGGACTGCGCTCAAGCGAGATACTCCCTGGCGTACCAGTGAGAGCCGCCCCGAACTGCGACTCCAGTCCCGAAATGCCAACGTTGTCGACATCAACGCTACCTAAGAGCGATCGAGCCGAATCACCTGCGGGAGCGAAGCGCTCGCTTTCTTCAAGAAGTGCCACACCGGCAAGACCGAGAGCTTCAACCTGATCAGCAACTTCCGCGGTCACGCGACGCGCGAGATACGCGAACCGCCCAGGTCCATTCATTTTGGATTCAATGAACAAAGGATCAAGGCCAAGAATCGGGGCGAGTTTCGCCGCTTCGCTTGAGGCGTCAGTCACAAGCTTCGGATCCACAAAAATTGACCTACCGGGACGAGAGATCACAAGTTCAGCGCCGTTGCGGTCAAGAATCGCACCGCGTTCGGCAGCAAGTACCTGCGTATTCGTTCGCTGTCCTGCTCCATATTCAACGTAACGATCTCGGCCAACCGTCTGGAGGAAGACAACTTTTGTGAGGACGATCGAAAAGAGAATGATGAAGACCACAAAGAGAATGAGTGTGCGGCGGCGTTGATTCCCAACCGATGTGCTTACCAAAACAGGCTTCGAGCCTTTTCCTGAGCTCGATGGGTCGAAAACTCCCTGAAGCGAGGAAATGACAGATGCAATCGTCGAAGCGATTGCGACTTGGATCAGTTCAGAAGCGGAACGCGAACTGTGTATCGAAGGCTGACGGGCGGCATAGGTCGCTGAGGAAACTGGGCGGTGCTCAGTCCTGCGCTCCCTTGGCTGCACACGATCGACCGGACGGACCTCGCGAGGAACGCGCGCAGTACGAGGTGCAGTGCGAGGTGCGGTGGTGCCGCGTCCAGATGAATGGCGAGCCGGACGCGTCGGTGTGGTCACACGACCGCGACCGCGAGGTAAGTAATCAGGCGAGTTCCAAGGAGCGCTCTTTTGCGGATGGTCAACCGAAGGGGATCCGGGACCGGGGCCTGGAGGCGGATTCATCGCTTGACCACAGTCGTCGGAGTGGTTGCCTTCGCAACTGTGGTTGGCGTCGTCTTCGGAACAACGGCAGTCGTTGTGGCCTTCGGAACGGCCTTCGGTGTGGGTGCCGGTGGTGTTTCACCTGCACGTGCGTCATCGGTCGTCTTGGGTTGCAAATAGACCGGCGTCGGCGACGGAATCATCCCGAGCCTCGTTGTCGCGGCTGTCGTGATGTTCTGCGGACTCTGTAATTGGGCCAGCTCAACACGGAGAAGTTCGGCACGAGTTTCCGCTTCAGCGATGCGATTGTTGACGCGATCAATATGCGCCTGTTCTGAAATGATCAGAGTCTGCGCGGCTGCGATTGCGAAAAGCACAACAACCACGCCAATGATGCCTGCCATCAAACCGATACGGCGACGTTCAGGTGCAGTGCGATCGACAAGTCGAAGTCGCGACCGAAGTCCCTCACGCGATGACTCCTGTGGCGCGCGAAGGGTCGCAGCGCGACGCCCTTCAGCAGCAACTCTTGCGCTGGTCATGAACGTTCCGCGATTCGAAGTCGAGCGCTTTCAGCACGTGGGTTGCTCTCACATTCGGCTGCGCTTGGCGTGGTTCCACCGCGACGGACAAGCCGAACCGTCGACTTAGCACCACAAACGCAGGGAAGGTTCGTGGGGCAGGTGCAGCCACCAGACTCGGCATCGCGCATGACCTGCTTGACGATGCGATCTTCGCCGGAGTGATAGGACAAAACCACCAAACGGCCAGCAGGAGCCAACGAGTCGATCGCCGCTTCAAGAGCAACGGGAAGCACACCGAGTTCATTGTTCACTTCAATGCGAATCGCCTGAAACGTTCGCTTGGCCGGATGCCCGCCAGTTCGTCGTGCAGGTGCAGGAATCGCATCGCGAGTGATTTCTGCAAGTTGCGTGGTCGTTTCCACTGGACGGGCAGCAATGATCGCTCGGGCGATACGACCAGCAAAGCGCTCATCGCCAAACTCGCGAAGCACACGAGCAAGGTCCTTTTCGTCGTACTCATTAACGACTGTCATTGCGCTAAGCGCACGGGATGGATCCATCCGCATGTCGAGGGGCGCATCAAAGCGATAACTAAAGCCACGTTCAGCTCGGTCGAACTGCGGAGAGCTCACACCAAGGTCAAACAACGCACCAACAATGAGTTGACCGGCGAGTTCTGCATTGATGACCGACGCAATCGAGTCAAAACGGGCCCGCACGGTGCGAGCACGATGACCAAAAGGTGCAAGGCGATCATTCGCAACTGCAAGTGCATCGGGGTCCTGGTCACTACCAAGTACTGAAAGATGCGGGTAGGTCTCGAGAAGAGCCGTTGCATGACCAGCGCCACCGAGGGTTGCATCGATGACCCAACCAGCCGGCACTGATTCGAAGGCCGCCACAATCTCTTCGAGCATCACCGGGCGGTGGTCGAACGATTCGTGGGTGTCGGCCATCACAGATACCTCTCGCTGCTGAGCCAGTCGGCAGAGCCGGTACCGGTCCTCAGCAGTCCCTCGGAACACCGGCGCCCGCCGGGATTTCTCCCCGGTCGGGCTCGATGGGAAGCGGGCGGAGTAGGGGCCTTCCATCGTGTGTTCCGAGAGACTGCTGAAAATCGGGCGACCGGCTCGGTCGCAGGAGTGGTCCTTTCGTTGGTGGGTCAGGGACAAAGGGGACATGACACGGACTAGAGCCCCAAGGACGTAACGGCTCGAGTGAGGCTGTCGTCGGCGAGTGACGCTTGGTCATTCCAGCGACCTGCGTTCCAGATCTCGATCCGTCCGAAGGCGCCAATGACAACGGCTTCTTTGTCGAGCGAGGCGAAATCGCGCAAGCGCTGGGGAATGGTGATGCGGCCTTGTGAATCGGGTCGGACTTCGTGGGCATTGGCGGCGAAGGCACGGAGCGATTCCTGGCTGGTTTCACCCGAACGGACCTTGTCCTGGAGACGGGTGGCCATTTCGCCGAAGCCTTCTTCGGTCCAGAGACCAAGGCAACGGTCGAGCTGGGAAATGAATCCCTTCTCGACCAACTGGGCGCGGAAGGTCGCGGGAAGGACCACTCGGCCCTTGTCATCGAGCGAATGCTCGAACGTCCCAACGAACATGCCTGCAATCCTCTCCACCGGCTCCCCACGGAGCCCCTACGGATAGACATATTGCCCCACTTCCCCCCACTCTGCAAGTACACCACTCCCTTTTTCTCCCCAGGCAGTCATTGGATCCCCCGACCAAGCAAGAAAGGAGCTCCCGTAACGGCCAAGCCATTCGCGACGAACCCAACGGAGACGACCGCGGGACCACCTGGGCTGACGTTGTGGACGACCAGTCCTGTGGTGAAGGACCTCTCCCGACGAGACCCGCGCCGAAGGCCATCCAAGGGCGAACGAGGAAGGCAGAACCGTCATGGTTCGACGGGACTGAAGATCTGGCTTGGGAACCCAGAGACCCGACGCCTACCCAACCTCAGACGAGGTGGGTCTCAATCGGGATGAAGACCTCGTCGAACTCGACCCGGCACAGAAGTTGGTAGCCCTGGCCGCGCATTGCTCGCACCTGAGGCCATGACCGGTAATTGTTCTCCATGACAACAATGGGCCGGCCAAAGTCGGCGAGAGTGATCGAGTTGATGACACCAAACTCCCCACCCTCGACATCGATTGACAGCAGATCGATCCGATCAATCTTCGAAGCTCGAAGCACCTCATCGAGCCGTCGAACCTCAACGTCGATGGTCTTCGTCGAACCGAACCGCTTGACACGGGTCCAGTTCTTCTCGCCAAAGGAAGTGGCAAGGCCGGACAACATCTGAGCTTCCCCTTCGCCAACCACAAACGCCATCGTGCCCGGGGTCTCGCCGATTGCCGCCTGCACGCATAGTGCGATGCGTGATTCTCGAAGTCGGGAGAACACGTCGGGCTGGGGCTCGATGCACACCCCCGTCCATCCACGTTCGACCTCAAAGAACAAGGTGTTGTTGAAATTGACACCATCATGCGCTCCGACATCGACGAACACCCCGCCGGTGCGGCCAAGAAAGACATGTCGGTCAAGGAAATAGTCCTGAGCAATTTGCGAGTGGTAACCCTGACCCGACCCTTTGGCCCGAAGAAAAGGTGTCGCGCTGGCGGTCATATAAGCAATCCACGCCAGTAGATCCGTGTTCAGAATCCTTCGCGCTATCCGAACTACCAACGATTTGAGGTGCTGCATGACGGCGAACGTAGCCGTTCCCCTTCCGCTCTGAGTCAATGGTTCGCTCCCACCCTTCAGAGATTGCGGGGACTGCCGATCTCGCTGACACCGCGTTGTTTCGTTTCTTCTCAGCAGAAGATGCCCGATCAGAACGATGTTTATGAGGTTCAGCGAACCTCACGGAAACAATGCGGCGGCCACCACGAGGTACCTGCGACCTAGGGTCAAGGTTTCATAGCGAGTTCCGGGGGGATCTGAATGCTGCTTGAAGGGAAAATTGCGATCGTCACCGGTGCAGCCCGGGGCACAGGAGCGGCCATCTGTCGTCGATTCATCGACGAGGGCGCCAAGGTCGTTGTCACCGATGTCCTGTCCGAAGAAGGTCGAACCCAGGCTGTGGAACTTGGACCACAGGCTTCGTTCGCATCACTTGATGTCACGAACGAGACACAGTGGGCATCAGTGGTTAACGACGTACTCGCTACCCACGGACGAATCGACATCCTCGTCAACAACGCCGGCATCCTTCATATCGGTTCGATTGTCGAAACCTCGATGGAAACATTTCGGAGGGTCGTAGATGTCAATGCATCAGGAGCATTCGCCGGCATCGCCGCGGTAACGCCATCGATGACTGCACTTGGAGGCGGATCGATCATCAACATTGCGTCTATCGACGCACTGCATGGGATGAACGGGCTGAGCGCATACACCGCAAGTAAGTGGGCGATGCGTGGGCTCACCCATGCCGCCGCGCTAGAACTCGGTCGATCGGGAATTCGTGTCAATACCGTTTGTCCCGCTGGCGGTAATCCCGGAATGTATGGACCATGGGGAGCACAACTCATGGAGTTGGGTTCGGCCACTACGTCCTACGGAGCAAACCGGGCGATTCCTCGCGAAGCCTCGACCGATGAAATCGCTCGCGTCGCGGTGTTCCTCGCCAGTGACCTTGCCGCAATGGTTACTGGCGCTGACATCCCTGTCGATGGCGGACACCTTGCCGGCGACTACATCGAAGGATTCGACCGACTCTCGAAAGACTCCTGAGAAGGTCTAAGCCAGCGCTTCAAGAAACGCGTCGCGTAAATCGAATACAGGATCACCCAAGATTGCTGGGTGCACCTTGAACTGATTGAGATCACCACCGCTCTTCGAAATGCCAGGTGCAAGCAGCTCAGCATGACGCTCCACATCCCAACGCAACGGCACCGAACACTGAAAGCGAGCGCCAGCACGAGTACGCCGTTGAGAAATTCCGACGACCTTTGCGCCATCGACGGTGACCTCCCCGGCGGCAAGACCTGCGAAGCACACCACCGAGGACAATTTGTTCGTCACCATTGCTCCACGATGCATCACGCTGTCGATACCAACGGAGCGGAGAGCAGCGACCCACACCTCGCCCAGCCACTGAGAGGCCAAGCTGACATCGTCCTTCCAGAGCGGGTCCGAACGTCCGATCACGACATCAATCCACACCTGTGCACCTGGGTCAAGGAGTACCGCCCCTCCCCCGCTCTGACGATTGAAGACATCGATATCAAGTCGTTTTGCTGCATCAAGGTCGACGTCGTCAATCGATTGCGTTGAACCAAGGGCAAGTGCTGGACCACTCACATCCAGTAACCGCACCGAACGTTGGGCGCCAGAAGGCACACCGTGGCTATGAAAGCCCCGAGCATCACCCTTTGCCCTCACCACGTCCCAACGAGCCACCGGCGCAGGTTACCGACCAGCGATACGGTCACCGCCATGACTGTTGCTGATAATGGATACCTCGCAGGGCGATCAATCATCGTGACGGGGGCTGCGAGCGGCTTCGGTCGACTCGTGACCGTTCTTGCGTCTGCCCGTGGCGCAAATGTTCTTGTCGCGGACATTGACGACGCAGGTGTCGCTGCGCTCGCTGCTGAACTTCAAGCGCAGGGGCGCTCGGTGCACGCATGCACCACCGACGTCACCGACTCGGCACAGATGCATGCAATGGCTTCAGCATGCGTGGAGCACTTCGGCGCTATCGATGTGCTCGTTAACAACGCGGGCACCATGCCACTTGCGTTCTGGGCCGATCACGCGGCTGCGGCCGACGCGTGGAGCCGTTGCATCGACATCAACCTTAAAGGTGTCGTCAATGGAATCGCTGCGGTTCACGATCAAATGATTAAACAGGGTCGCGGCCATGTGGTGAACATTTCATCAATCTACGGAAATACCCCCGTCGCGGGCTCAGCCATCTACACCGCCACGAAAGCTGCGGTGAATGTGCTTTCCGAATCGCTGCGAATCGAATCGCAGGGTCAGATCAAAGTCACCACCGTCAAGCCCACCGGCGTCTTTGGTACCAACCTCGGTTCCACCATCATCAATGGCGACGCAATGATCGGCATTCTTGGACAGAACATGGACTCATTCCGCGAAAATGTCGTGAAGTTCATGACTCCGGATGAAAACGAAGGCCTCACCGATCCCGAGAGCATTCGCTATTGGGCAATCTCGGCCGAAGAACTCGCAGAGCAAATCGTCTATGTGATTGATCAGCCGTGGGGAATCTCGATCAGTGACATCACCGTGCGAGCATCAGGCGACCAGTATTTGTCCTGAGCTCTTCAGGACGTAACCTCGGGCCAGGCCCGACACCAATGCAAATAGGTGATGAGGTCCTGTGGCCGAGGATCTCCACCAGAACTGCCATAGGCCGTCACCAAACGGAATTTCATGTACGACGCGTCGGGAAGCGGCAGGAACGGCGCGCGCTTCCACCATCCAGGCGGAGCGAGACGGAACAACTGTCGAATGGCAGTGGTCCAAAGCGACGGATGGCGAACAACGGCAAGCGCTCCAGCGAGCATCCAGCGCGAAGAGAGTTGATCAGCCACGAGATGATCCTACTGATCGAGTCCGCGCCAGCCGACCGCCGCGGCGCCGATGAGCGGCCCATCGGCGCCGAGACCTCCACGGCGCAGTTCACAACCCTTTGAGAAATCGAGTCGCGCGCGTAATGCGATCTCTTCATTCGCTGCTGCGAAAAATCGATCGCCAAAGCCGAGCGCCACAGAACCGGCAACAACAGCAAGACGAAGATCAAGAAGATTCGCCACTGTTGCCACCGCTCGCCCAACCAACCGACCAGTGCGTTCGATCACTTCGGAGGTTGCTTCTGCGGCAGGCAGTCCGGTGTAGGCGGTAATCGCGGTTCCCGACGCTTCGGCTTCTAAGCATCCGCGTGCGCCGCATCCGCACAGACGACCTTCAGGCTCAACGCAGATATGCCCGATGTGCCCCGCGTTGCCATCGGTGCCGTCAAGTAAACGACCGTCAAGAACGATTCCGCCACCAACACCGGTCGACACAACCATGGCCAGATAGTTGTCAACCGACTGAGCTGCGC
>JBILIB010000131.1:0-5758 GCA_044350215.1 Acidimicrobiales bacterium | reverse complement strand
CCACGCTGTGTCGAAAAGCAACTCCGACAAGATCCCGAAGATGATCTTTCCAGCAACGCTGTACTGGGGGTCGGTAATGATCGAATCGATGTAGTTGCCGGTAAGCCTGCGCATGGTCGTGAGCAATAAACCAACAACGATGATCGACCATCCAACGTTGCGCAACGTGAGACGGCGACGACCGCGAGCAAGCCATACAGCCAATGCGTACAAAGCAACGATGAGAACAAAGAGAATTGGGCCCAAAATGTTGACGATCTTGACCGCGTTCTGAATGGAGGCCAGTGAGCTCGATTCAAAAATCGTGATTTGACCAACATCAGCCGGAAGCTTGTCCATTACCGATGCAGGGAGTCCAAGATCGGTTCCGACGATTCGAACGATTTCACCTATATCGAGTGTGACTTTGCCATCTTTCGTGGACCCCACTCTCGTCTTGTCCTCAAGAACATTGACGAGGGCCTGATGGGCCTTCTCGTTGACTGTGTGCCAGATCTTCAGCACCTGGTCGGATGACAAGATCTTCTCGACAGCCGTTGCGGCCGGTGTGCGGATTCCAGCAGCCAATGGACCGGCGACGCCCTTCCAACCTTCGGGGAGTTTGTCCGATAGTTCTCGCTGAACGTCAACGTTCGAATAGATCTGATCGACGATGTAGGTAGATAAAGCCGCCTGCACCTTGGGTTCAGCGAGGATCTTGTCGCTGGCGGCTACCCATTTCGGTGTGCTTAGGATCTGGCGCTTCACCCAAACGTCTGCGGCGGTACCAAAGAGCAGAACCGATGCCAGCAGAATCAACAAGAAGATCCCGATACGCCGCCGGCGTCCTGAATGGATCGATGGAGAAACTGTCTCGTCAGTTTCTGAATCAGAAGTCGTCGAAGTCATGACAGAGAGTCTGCCCCGAAGGCGGTTCGTTTTCAGGGATTCTCGGTACAGGCCTCAGCCTGTTTCGGGGGTGAACTCAATCTCCACCCGGTCGTACGCACGGGTAAAGGTGGCCCCAAGGATCTTCGGCTCTGTGCCGGGCGCGAGCCTCCAGTCGGGAAGACGCCGCAACAACTCTTCGAACATCACCCGAATTTCGATTCTTGCGAGCGATGACCCAAGGCAGAAATGCGTACCGAAGCCAAACGCCACGTGATGATTATGCGATCGATTCACATCGAAGTTGTCTGGATCTTCAAACACTGACTCATCACGGTTCGCCGAGGCGTACATCAACAGGAGCTGATCGCCCTTCCTGATGTTCTTTTCCCGAAACTTCAAGTCCTTTGTTGCCGTGCGACGCATATTGAGAATTGGCGTCACCCAGCGGATGAATTCCTCAACTGCGGTCTGCCCGAGAACGCTCGGATCCTCTATCAGAATGGAACGTTGGTCAGGACGTAGCGCCAGTTCGCGAATGACAGCCCCAATCACTGTCCGAGTCGTTTCCGCTCCCCCGTCGAGAAGCAGCAAGCATTCAGAGATGATTTCTGCATCGGTCCAGAGTCGACCGTCCACTTCCGTCGTCGCCCAGATCGAAATGAGATCGTCCTGCGGAGAGGCACGACGAGCATTGATCAGCTCAATCGTGGCGCCAGAGAATTCCATGATTGCATTCATCGAGAGTTCCGAAAAAGGAGCGGTCGAACCATCGGGCGGGTTCTGCCCCGATTCGTGCATGGTCACCTCTGACCACTCTCGAAGTTTCGGCCAAAGTTCACGGGGAAATCCGAGTTTGTCGCCAATCAATATTGCGGGAAGTGGCGATGCAAGCGACTCAATCGCCTCACAACTTCCCTTTGCGGCAACCTCGTCGATCAATTCATTGACGATCGAGCGAATTTTTCCTTCGATCTGCTTGACTGCACGAGGGGTGAACTGTCGGGCGACCAGCATTCGCTGTTGCTGATGTTCTGGGTCGTCACGGTTGATCATCGACGTATCGTCACGTTGGTCAGTCGCTGGTCGAGAGCCGTCTTCAGAAGTGAAGTCCTGCCAGTTTTTTTCGACCTCAATGATGTCTTCGTATCGAGAGATTCCCCACAATTTATGTACGGGGTCCCAGTGGACCGGATCGTTCTCGCGCAGCCACCGGTACGCAGCCCAAGGATCCACGTAGAACTGTGGATCAAGAAGGTTGATGTACGGAGTTTCGGTGGCAGTCATGCGCCCTCCCCATGGTCGTTTGCGTGCGTTCGCAATTCTTGCTCAGTCTGGCCAGCCACTGCGCCCGATTTCCGCAGTTGTCTGGCTCTGGCACTTGCCTGTCGGTGACTCAGCAACTTGACTTGGCTGCGCCGTGATCCGCTAAGCAGCACCTCTAGAGGGAACAATGACACGCACTTCTCAGGCCGAGACCGGTTCAACCGACGTCGTCGTTGTCGGCGCCGGTTTCGCGGGCCTCTATATGCATCACCGCCTGCGAGCGATGGGGCTGATGGCCATTGGGATTGAGGCAGCCGGTGACGTTGGCGGGACGTGGTGGTGGAACAGGTACCCAGGCGCCAGATGCGATATCCGTTCGCTTGATTATTCCTATTCCTTCGACGCTGACCTCGAACAAGAGTGGACCTGGAGCGAAAAGTACGCCACGCAGCCCGAGATCCTCTCCTACGTCAACCACGTCAGCGATCGGTTCGACCTTCGTCGCGATATTCGTTTTGAGACTCGCATGACCTCCGCACGCTGGAGCGACTCGGCCGCTGAATGGACGGTTGAGACCGATCACGGTGACCAATGGACTGCTCGGTTTCTCGTCATGGCCGTTGGCGCACTCTCAGCAGCAAAAGAGCCTGAGATCGACGACATCGAGTCATTCGATGGATCAATAGTTCACACTGCAAAATGGCCCCATGAAGGAGTCGACTTTGCGGACAAGCGCGTTGCCGTCATAGGAACAGGATCGTCGGGAATCCAGAGCATTCCGCTCATCGCGCAACAAGCACGTCAACTCACCGTCTTCCAGCGCACACCAAACTTTGCTGTTCCTGCGCAAAACGGCCCTCTTGATCCAGAGATGGTTGCGTCCCTTAAGCAGAGGTATCGCGAGCATCGCGCCGAACAGCGCGTTTCGTACGGAGGTGTCGTCAGTTCATCGCCTGAACAATCAGCACACGAGGTCGCACCCGATGAGCGCACAATGCGCTTCGATGCCATATGGGAAGAAGGAATGCTTTTTGGATTCCTCGGAAGTTTCAACGATGTGATGATCGATCCCTCAGCCAACACGATCGTTTCGGACTACCTCCGCGACCGAATTCGCTCCATCGTGTCTGATCCCGCAACTGCCGAACTGTTGTGCCCAACCTCTTACCCCGTAGGCGCGAAACGACTCTGCCTTGACACGGATTATTTCGAGACATTTAACCGGCCGAACGTGTCGCTCGTCGATCTCCGATCATCCCCGATCACGCGACTTGTTCCGAGCGGCATCGAGACAACCGAGTCTCTTCATGAGTTCGATGTAATCGTCTTTGCCACCGGTTTCGACGCAATGACCGGGCCGCTTCTTGCTCCTGAGATCATCGGCAAGGACGGAGAAACACTTCGAGACGCATGGAGCGCAGGACCACGAACCTATCTGGGTCTTACATCCCATGGCTTTCCAAACATGTTCATGATCACTGCCCCAGGAAGTCCCTCGGTCATGACAAACATGCTCGTCAGCATCGAACAACACGTCGATTGGAGCTCCGGGGTCATCGCATGGATGGCCGAGCAGGGAGTTCAACAAATTGAGCCCGATCTCGAAGCACAAGATGCGTGGGTCGATCATGTCAATGAGATCGCAAACTTCACGTTGTTCCCCAAGGGCAACTCTTGGTATTTGGGAGCAAACGTTCCGGGAAAGCCCCGCGTGTTTATGCCTTATATCGCCGGCGTCGGCCCCTACCGCGAGATCTGCGATGGGGTCGCCAGTGACAACTATCGAGGATTCACATTCCAATAAAGAGTTTGGCCACTAACGAGTTTGGAATCAGATACCACTCGAAAGTTTTGCTTAGGGAATGCGACCGAATGACATGATCGGACCGTAGGTCCACCAACCATTCATGGGCGTAATCGCAACCCCTTTGGCGGTATGGAGAATCTGATTTCCGCCAATGTAGATGGCAACATGCTCCGAGCCACCAGCACCCCAGAACACCAGATCGCCTGGTTGCAATTGCGATTCTGAAATTCGGATCGTCGATTTGTACATCGCTCCGCTGTAGTGCTGCAACGAAATACCCACCTGCAGGAACGCCCATCGAACGAACCCAGAACAATCGAAAACATCTGGGCCTTCAGCAGCCCAAACATAACCAGCGCCCAACTTGGTGCGTCCTGCCGCGATGGCTCCGGCAGCCTCGGGCCGCACTTGCCCAGGATTTGGATTCGGCGCCGCGGTGGTACGACCGCCAGAGGATCTTGCCGATGCGGCTGCACGAGCGGCGGCGGCTGCCGCAGCAATCCGAGCATTCTCTGCCTGAACGAGAACTCGTAGTTCTCCCTGAACCCGCGCGTTGATTGCTGCTTGTTGGTTTGTCGCCTCGTCAGCGGCCTTCTTGAGTTGCTCAATCTCGGCAGCTTTCGCTGCCGAGGCATCCTCTGCAACCTTTAGACGAATTCCATCTTCTTCGGCCTTTTGACGAGCAGCATTAAGCGCATCAACAAGATCCTGACGGCTTCCAGAAAGTGACTGGAGATAGGAACGCTTCTGCACGCCCGTACTCGCATCGTTCGAGATGAGGGCATCGAACTCGGGGCTGTCATTGCCCGACTGGTAGGCCGCAACTGCATACTGACGAAGATCCTCACGGCGCTCATCAGCCTCGGCAGCGGTTTGAGCAGCGAGTACCTTCGCAGCGTTTACCTTCTCCTGTGCCTGTTGGAGTTCGTAGTTCGCCTTTTCGTACTGGCCATTGAGTTCCTGCTGGCGATCCTGAAGTTGGGCTAACTGCTCGCCAATTCGCTCCGCTTCGGCCTTCTTGTCCGAAAGAGGATCGGCGCTCGCTGGCCCAACGACAACGGCACCGAGAAGAAGAGCGACTGCAGCACCGAGAGAAAGGAAACTAAGACGCAGAGAACGAGAACGCTTCACGGCTGACACCTTGTCACCCTTTGACACGCCTCGCGCGTACCCAGCAACGCTGGAAGAGCCGAATTCCTCGGCAGGGATCGGGCCCCGGCGCTGGGGCGATGCTCCGCAATCCATGTTTCAGAATCTTTACAGACCACCCCACACCCTGCAACGCGGACGCTTGATTCCCCGCCCCATTGACTTCCCGTACCCAGGATCGCCCCGCGTGATGCGATCCCGGCGATTCTCCGCAATCGATCAACCCCGGTTTCGATGTGGCTCCGCACCCACGAATCATCGATCGCAGCCTCGCTACGATCCCATTGGGGATTTCGCCATAGGGGGCTTCACGATGCAGACGGTTCTGGACGGTCTCTGGTTTGGTGAGGGCCCTCGGTGGCACGCGGAGCGCTTGTGGTTCAGCGATATGCACGGCCATCGAGTCCTCTCAACCGATCTCGCCGGCGATGTCCGAACCGAGATCGAAATCACCGATGACGAGCCTTCAGGCCTCGGTTGGCTGCCCGACGGCCGCCTCCTTGTCGTTGCAATGGAATCGCAACAACTCCGTCGGGTCGAGCGCGACGGAACACTCGCTCTGCACGCTGACCTCTCGGTAATCGCACGAGGCTCTCTCAACGACATGATCGTTGCGTCGGATGGCACGGCATATGTCGGAGACATGGGGAGCCGAATCCACGAGGGTGG